>JAFEGD010000017.1 GCA_018240245.1 Spirochaetota bacterium
CTTGCCCAGTTTGTAAAAAGCATTATATCTTATTCAATGCCAGAAGATTACTTTCGTGCCGTGGTTGACCGCCGCATTACACCTATGGACGTCCCCCATGATATTATGGTATATTGGAAACTATTTCAACAAACACAAGCAAAGAGTAATTGCGGATCGTGCCACTTACAAGCTTTACAAGTCGGACAAAATCGCTTTGAGAATATAAATCCGGCAAACAAGACTGATTCCGGCTATTATAGTGTAACGAAGCAAGAAGCTGACCGCGGCAAATTTAAAGTGTTGTCTCTGAGAAATATTGCGCTGACCGGCCCCTATATGCACGACGGCAGCGTCTCCTCTCTTCGCGATGCGCTGTCACACTACCGCGCAGGTAAATTTACGAGCGATAATCCGAAAGATTCTTACAGAGATTCGTATGGAAACCTTATGACGGACAAATTTACGAAAGAAATACTCGATCTGTACGAAAAAGCCTTCACGGCTAACATCGATAAGAAAATTATCACTGAACCACGCTACAGTGACCCGTTCTAAACCATCGTGGCGGCAAGCGCCCCGATGGTAGTAACGTAAAGCTACTGAATTGGATCGACGCCGGTCGTCGGATCGACACCTATTATAGGATTCGGATAGGAATAACCCGAACCGGGATAGTTATAGAAATCTTTATTCGGTTGCCAACGCCCTTGGCACGTCGACTCGCAAGTAGAATAATTCACATTGCAATTTGTCCCGTTACGCACCGGAATCGAACAATGGTTACCCCAACGATATGTTGAAATTCCCCCCGAACCCATACCGGGCTGTACGCAAGTCCATTCGTCGGTGGTAGATGAACCGTCGGTGCACTTATATGTCGACGACGGGTAGGGTTGATTCGGCGGAAAACCAATTGAACCGCTATTTGTAAGCATCCAACCCATTAGACCACTACCCTTGAGCACATTCCATACGCCACCGATACCTGCATTGATAGTGTTTAGCCATGCATTCCCGCCTAAAAACACCGTTTGGTCGAGCGGAAAGCCATCGCCGTATGCAACCGCTTGTTCTGGGTAATAGCTGGTACATGCCGTTACCTGTGCAGCAGTTTTTATGCCGAAGAGCCAAGTGTAAGAGCCAACAGACGAGTTCCAGATATAGCCACTCACCGTACACGATTGCTGTGTATGGAACGCTGCGTTACTGCACGAACCCGCAGTCGTCAATTGTTCTTTCACTTTAAAATTCACATTATTCATGCTGCCCGGTATAGTCGAACAACGATCTGAAGCTGCACCGGTAGTATCCGCGCACGTTGAGTTGTTTTGATTGGTATTTACAGCAGTACCCGAAGTCGTCCAGAGTGGTGCCCCGCCATACCCGCCAAAAGAGTTCAGTGTGCTACCGGTTGGCGACAAGCCACAAACCATCTGCGCAATGACGGTACGCCATCCAAATTTTACCAGCAGACCCTCAAGATATTGTCCAATTTCCGTGTTGAGAACACCCGCCATACGAGCGGGCCCGACGCCGGTAAAACTCGACGTCGCCCCGTTACGAGAAGTGCCATCCTGAATCGTTGTACCCCAGAAAATTAAATCAACCAATGCTTTCGAGGCCACCAGCTCATCACCATCGATGTTATTCGACATATACGCGAGACCACCAAAGACTTGATCTGACCCCGGAAACAGAGCACTTGGCGCAACGCTATTCAACAACGTAGCTGTCGCCTCGCCCGGCAGCCAGTTCGCAATATTAATTAAGGTATTCACTTTCCGAAACCCATTGACCACTTTAACCACTTTGGCGGTATTTGTGACCTGGCCGACGATTACCGCCATGGCAAACGAAGTATTCATCCCCAGCATGGTGTTCGAAATCCGCGGCCGTGGATCATAAAAATCGACCGCCTGGCTGTAGGCATAGCCAATCGGCCTATTGCACGGCAATAAAATTTGGGGACTTGCGGTATTCCAAGTTCCCCCGGCGTTGATGCAACTGACTTGATTGCCAATCTGTGAGATAGAGCACGTCGGCCCTACCGTAATCGAACGATCAACGGCAGGGTCTACACCGCACATCACGGCATCGTTCATCATTTGAATAATCCGCGATTGATTGGCGAGAGATTGCGGTACCGGGGGAATACCCGAAGTACCCAAGTCGTTAATGATGTTGCCAAGAATCGTGACGTCGCCGACACTTTTACTACCTGTACCTTTGCGCGTCGAGCCGCCCACATCGTTCACAAGCGCAATCATTTTCGTGTATTGAGCGCTATTGCGCAAGACATTAGAGGTTAAACTTGTCGACCAAGTACCGCCGCCACCTGTACACGACGTTTGGGTCGTATAGGATGCATTAGAGCAATTACCCATAGTGCCTTCCGTCCATGCACCCGCACCTAACGCGGCAATGCACGCCGTACGGCTATTGTACGCTCCGGTACATGAGCCGGGCCCATTGATAATCGTTAAAAATAAATCGAGATTATAGACAGTATTGAGAAGACTTGTGAGATACTGCACTTGGTCGGCTTCATTAATCATGCCGAATCCATAATTACGCGCAGGAGTTGCGATGGGGTCGGGGTTGTATTGTGTGGGTAAATCGTTTGGCAATGCAACACCGTTTACGGCTCCCATAAAGCGCGTATCTGCGATTACCGCCATGAGCGTCACAACGTTGTTAATTCCACTCGTGATGCCATTGATGAATTGGATGAGACGCCCCAACGTGTCTAAGCCTGACCCAGCCGCGCCATAGGTTGTGCCCGTATACGTAACGCCGTTCATGGCCGTACACGCCGCGCCCGGCGCATACGGAAGTATCGTACCATCAGCCCATTGGCACGAGCTATATGCGGCATTACCGCGAGCTGGCTGGTGACCCGTCGTCGATTGATCCATGTAATAACTAGTCGTAACCGCCCACGCACCGGCGTTATAACGATATAGCGTGGAGTTAGAAGTATTATAATACAGCCAATCTTGCACCGGATTCGCCGGTGCAGCGGCAAGTTTGCCCTGCCAAATCGGACTAAAACCACCCAGCGAAGTCGCTGTCGCATTCGTACCATACGCGAGATTACCCTGACCATTCACTAGATTCTTCACCGTCGTCATGCTGGTATTTGCATTATTTAGCAACTGCAACATCAAGTCGGCACTATTCATTTCACTAAGCATACGCGAGAGGTAACGCAAGCGATTAATCTTCTGAATAAGATCGGATACGCGATAAGATGCGCTATCGCCAGAAGTCATGTATATCGCCTCAACTTCATTAATCATACGCCCGGTGTTGACGCCACCGTTTGCTCCCATATCGCCGATCATTGCGGTTAACCGTCCGGCATTATCCGTATTCGTATTCATCAAACCACTAGTATACTGCGTTACCGGCGCTGTCCATACTCCAGCGCCCGCTGTCCAAGAACCGCCGCCAACGCCGCACGATGTCGCATCGGGATACGTGCCCACCGAGCAGTATCCTGTGATTGCCGTGCATCGCGCGCTGCTTGAGACATAGCCCACGTTCGCCGCGCCGACCGTGCAGGTTCCGGCATCCATTGTGCGCAGGTCGTATAGCACGTTCACCATACGCTGGACGCCCGTACAACCCGGCGCAGTACAAACTGCCGCTGCAAGTGCCGAGGCACCTTGTGTACTAGGACCTACGTCGGCGCGCAGACCTGAAAGAATCGATGCAATCGATGTCGCACCGCCCGGCGATGCAGCAATATCGTTGAGCAGACGAATCATCTGGTTTTTCAGACAAAATTGGCTTGCCGATGAAGCTCCGCTTGGATTGCACACTTGGCCGTTGGCGGCACTCACATTATTCGACTGGTTCATGAATTGAGCCATCTTCACGCCACCCACCGGAGAATCGTAGTGAATTTGGCCAGTTGCGTAACCTGTATGCGTGCCCGAACCCGCCGATGTTGTGGCTATGGTCGGGCCATATTGCGTCGCGCTCAGATTAAAACTATTCGCGGAAACATTCTTCATATAATAAATCGTACCATTCGTTAGCGGTGCTGGTAATGCACTGGTTGTCGCAAACTGTATTGGCGAGCCTTCTGTATATCCATGCCCTGCCCACGAAACGACTGCTGGTGAAGCTTGTGATATAGGCACAGCATTCGATTTGCCGAGAAAAATATCGCCCGAGAGCGACAGATTAGTAAGAATCGTGGCAATTTGCGATGTCGTTAATGCACCATTGATCATCGTCGCCAAATCGGAGACCGTCGCACCCGAACCGACCGGGCCACCGGCGATATAATCTGCCATCGCACGCAACATGCTGCTCGTGCCTGCCGCCGTTAAATTTATTAATATGTTGGCAGTCTTTGCGCCGCCGCCCGCACCCAACGAATTAATCAGCAACGGTACGTTGCTGGGCGTCTGCACTAAATCCATCATGGTTACTAACTGGTTCTGCGGAACTAGGTTAGCGCCGACGATGCCGTTCAAAACGTTGGTCATTTCAGTCATGTTGCTGATATTATTGACGGTGAGCGCCAAACGCGGGATACTTTTCCCAAGAATGCCGCCCGAACCGGCGGTTGTCGTATTGATTGCGGTACCCCCCGGAGTAGCGCTGACATTAAAACTATTCGCTGCAGGAGAAGTTACGTAATAGACCGTATTGACAGCCAAAGGCGCCGGCAAAGAGCCGCTGCTCAGAAACGAAACCGCATCGCCCGCCGCAAGACCGTGCGCAGCCCATGAAACGACACCGGGCGACGCTTGCGAAATTGTCACGGTTCCCGTATCTGAACCGGGGTAGCCAGCACGATTGACAACATAAATCAACGTATCTAAACCATTATCGTTCGTTGGAGTACAAGACATCGGGATTGCATTCCAACAACCACCCGGCGTCACCGTCGTTGAAACGGTATTGATCATTGTCGCTACGTTGGCAATACTACCAGCCAAATAAAGATTATTCATCATGATATAAGTTTTCTGTGCCGCTGTTCGACCGGCACCTTTGGTGCCCGGTAATACAACCGTGTCGATATACGCGCTACCAGTGCTGCCGATGAGGCGTTGCACATCGAAGCGCAAGCGGTGAATCCCCGCAGCAAAGGAGGATGTAGTTCTCAAAACAAACCCGCCACCCGAGCCGTTGGTGTACGTCGCCTGAAGAACATCGTCGATAAAATAACGCAGCACATCGCCGTTCGAAAGAGTGTCGGTCTTAGTATAAAATGTTGCGGCACCTGTTGTTGTCAGCTTAAAAACCTGTTCTGCACTTTGCGTGACGGTATTTTGTACAGCAGCGGTATTATCGTTTGTTAAAGAACACGAACCGCCTTGCGCGAAAGCAGTCGTTGTACCCCAGGCTTTGCCACTGAACGGTGCCGCAGCCGAACCAATATTTGTAAATGCCCAGTTTAACCGATTATCGAAATTGCCTGTCGTACAATTAAAACCAGCATTCGGTGTCCACGTACCGCCGCCACCTGTACATTGCGCCGCAGTTTCGGAGAGGCCATCGCTGCACGAACCGCCGTTTTCAAAATCGGAGTCGTTGCCGTACTGCGGTGTTGGATCGAGTTGATTCACCATATACGCAAGGCGCAGTACGCCTTTGAGGCCATACGCATTCGCGTCACCCATGCCTGAGTTCCAGATGTTATTGAGCGTCGCAACCATGGTATCGACACCATAGGGAACGCCCCCTGCGTAAACAACGCCGGAGTTCGTAAGCCCGTTGACAATCGTGTACATATTGGGTACATTCGTAATATTGTTGATAATCGTCGGGACTTTTTCGGCCATTGTCGACCATGTTGCACTATTCGAGCGGCATGTCATCGCAGTCGTGTACGCGACATTCGAGCATGTGTGTTGCAACTGGTTTATAACCGCCGTCATGTTTTCTATGCCGTCAGCCGTCCATGTCGCGCCACCTGCGACGCACGATGCGCGCGTTTCATACGCTGCATTCGAGCAGGCGGTATTCGTCCACACGCCTGGAGTTTGTGCGCCATTAATAAACGCCCCCGCTGTACACGTCCCCTGTGTGTGCAGCCAAGGCAGCGAGCAATAGACGTTACCGCTTAAACCCGACATAACGCCGGTGATATTATTAATATTCGTTGTCGCATCGATGATGCGAAATAAATCCCAAAAATCGTTGGTGTTGTTCACCATGCGAATCAGCTTCGCCGTACCCGATGCCGAGAAAGTACCGCTCGGTGCAGCAATGTTGTTAATAAGCGTCGCCATGATACTGGGCGCGGCGTTCTCATTCAAGAGACCGACCAAAAGACCCAAGCGTGTCATTGCGTTCGTATAGGGAGCGCCATTGACGTCGTTGGGGTTGGCCAGTACGCCATGCACGATATTCTTGACGCCTTCCATGCCCGCGACAGTGACGCCGTTCACCATCTGCGCCATTTTTCTAACTGTATCGTTGCCATAGACAAGAAATGGCGTACCTAACTGGCAGGCATTGTCGAGCATCCTGAGAAATTGCAAGACATCTAACGCGGTAAGCTTGGCCGAATTCGGGCCATCGGACATTAACGCAACGAGTTTGCCGGGGCCTGTGACCGCATTCAAGAGCTGCGCCATATTCGAGATACCGATGCCATAACTTAAGAGATTAAGATTATCTTGACCGACGCCCTGAATCATCGCGTCATAATTCGCCGAACCTAACGCCGCCCGCAATTGATCGGGCGTGTAAGTCTGTCCTGATTCGGCAGCCTGATTCAATGCGAACTGCGTCTGCTGCCTTTTGGGCGCGCACGTCGCCGTCACTATAGCGAGCGCTATAGCTCCTAAAGTTATGTTCCAACGAAACAGACGTTTCATATATTTCCCTCTTTTTGTGACGCAAATCGGCAGGGCGGATTTACCCCGCATTCATGCCAATCCATCAGTATACTATCCGCCCGAAGAGGGACAACGTGCCAAAAAAATGATTTCAGTGAATACATGTTTATTATTGCGAGGCAGGATTGTTGGAGCACCTAAACTGTGCGGCGCAATAATTCGCAATTGATGCCGTTGCGTGTTCTGTTATTAGCTATGCACAGCAGCTACACAATTTTCAATTTTTTTACCAATAATGAGAAAATTTGACCATTTTCTGGTATTTAATATATAGATGCACTTCGACAGGAGCAAACCCCGACGCACCTCAGTGACACTGCGACATTCTACGCATAGAATATTACAAAAAGCAATCCCCATGTTTAAGCAGCGCGGTCTCGACTTCTCGGAACAACGCTTGATGCGTGAATGTTTGCGAATTGCACTCAAACTTTGGCGCGGGAGACGAAATATTGCCGAACGCAATCGCAAATACAATGCGCGAGTTGGCCCGTACGAAATCGTACCATGGTACACAACGGAAAACTTGCGTGCGATCGCGCACGCGCGATGTCATCATTCGGGTATTTCACTGTCGCGGCTAATGGATTTCGCAATCATGACGTATCTACCGCGCGTGATTGAGTATTGGCTGCGATATGATTATTACTGGCGGGATAAACAGGATGCGGGCGCTTGGGCAGAAAAATACGCTTGTAGAAAGTGCTCAGAAAGATTTGTTATTAGCTATGTATCCCAAACCGAGAGGAACGACGGCAACATTCTAAGGTACAGCGAAACTACAACAATAGTCCCGCGTCCGCCACCCACAAATTGATTTACGCGCCGATTCCCGACCTCATTCCAACGTCATGAAGACTTCTCGCTCATTAAACGCAATGAGTTGTGCCCTCGTTGGTGTTATGCTGCTCGCGTGCAACTCGGCCCCGAAGCCAATACCGTTTGCGGCAACGCGATCGCTTACGGCGAGTTCGCCGACGCTCACAGCGCTCGAAGCGCAGATTGCGGCAAAAATGAACCAGCAAGACGCGCTCGATGCGCGCACTCTCGAATTAAGAGATAAAATCACTATCGCTCCTAAAGATGAAACATTGAAGCGTCAACAGGATCGTCTCGAAAAGGAGACGGCGCTCTGCCAAGCAGAACTTGCCGAGTTAATCGGCAAGCATCAACTCGAATCGGCAAAGCTATTAAAGAAGCCAGATATTGAGGCGCACGAAAAGACGGTGGCGAAACTGGCTGAGACGGTTGCCGATCGCCGTAAAGCGCTCGCGGAGGTCAAATAATGTATCACCTAAATTCAGCTGTCGTACGCATATTATCCGTATTCCTCGCTGTTGGCGCGCTACATGCCGACATGTTTTACTATCCATCAGAGTACACCAAACTCGAAAACGATATTTATGCGCTGAGCGTGCAAAAAAGTATTCTCGAAAAACAACTTGCCGACGCCAAGAAAGACGCGGCGTTTCAGAAAAACCAGTACGAAGAAAACATCCGCAATCTCAATAGCCGCATCGCCAGCCTCGAAGACAAATTGCGCGAAACCCAAAACGCATTGCGCGACGAACGCCGCAATCACGCTGACGATAATGCGTACAACACATTGAAACTCGACGAGAAGGATCGCCAACTCAAAACTCTACGCCATCAAAGCAGCGAAGCGCAACAGAAGTTGGCAGACGCTGCCGCCGCGCAAGAAAAGAAATACCTTGCCGAAATCGACAGACTGAAAAAAGAGCTCGAAAAAAATCGGGAAGAGCATCGTCAGCAACTCGCCGATCTCACCGCCGAAAAGAACCAGCGCATCGCTGAGCTCGAAGCCGCACTCAGCGAGAAGACGCGCGCACTCGCTTCTTGCATCGATCTCGCGCAACAACAAAAGCAAACCGTTTCCGAACTCGAAACTCAGGCGAAAGAGCTCGAAAATAAATTGCAGAAAGAAATCTCCGAGGGTAATCTGCGCATCAAGCGTTTCAAAGACCGCATCGTCATCAACATCGACGATAAGATTCTTTTTCCTTCGGGGTCGGCACAGCTTCGTCGCGAAGTGAAGAAGACTCTCGACACCGTCGCCGATATGCTCAGCCGCAACACGAGCTCGCGCATCTTAGTCGAAGGCCATACCGACAATATACCGATTCGCACGCCGCGCTTTCCCGACAACTGGGAACTTTCATCCGCACGCGCGCTTTCGGTACTGCGCCACCTACTTGAAAATAAAACGCTCGAAGCGGCACGCTTCGGCGCGGCGGGCTACGGCGAATATCGCCCGGTTGCGCCGAACAACAGCGCGGCGAATCGCCAACTCAACCGCCGCGTCGATATTATTTTGCAACTTGCAGATACAGGGGCGCAGAAGTGAAAGTGAGTGCATTAGGGTGGGATTGCGTAATGCCCACAAAGCACATTTTCGCAATCGGATTATTTTTTTTATCCTGCTGTAGTTTTGCGGCGTGCGCAAAAAAACAACCCCACACCCAAATCGCCTTTCACGCCGACGCAGAGTTAGCCGCGCTACTCCCCGGCCTCGCGGACGCGCAGAACCCGCAACAAGCATTCGAGATTTTACAGCGACTCGACACCGCGCGCGAGGCGTGGTGCGCATCGCCCGCTAAAGCAACGGGACTCGCGCGCGATCTAACCGATGCAGAAAAAGCCGCGTACGCGCGCGGCGACTTGGCGCTGCGGGCGAAATTGGGCTGCTCCGCGTGGTACACAATGACCGACCGCACTCCCGAAGTCGATTTTGCGTATGCACGGCATCATACCGACCGCGCACTCGATAAAAAAGTAGCATGTGTTTCTGTCGGTTTCTTGCAACCGTATATTCTCGCGACTAAATTTAACTGTCATTCGCTCTCGGTCGTCGACCTCAGTTTTCGCACGTTGCGGCTGCACGCGCTCATCATGCCGCTTCTAACCGCAGAAAATTTTTCTGGTATCGATAACGTTATCGCAACCTTTGAAAAATCGGCGAGTGTAACGCTTGCCGAACTCTGCCGCGACTACACGCTCGTGCGTTGCAAAATCGAGCTTATGGCGTTCGCCGAAAAATACCGTGGTCGGC
>JAFEGD010000180.1 GCA_018240245.1 Spirochaetota bacterium
AATCTAGAAACCGAATATTTGCGACTCAACCAAGAATACACGAGCGCGCGCTTACATAAGAAGGCGTTCGAGCCGCGCCTGTTGCAGCTCTTGGCGATGCTCATTATTCACGCACAACACATGCAGAATTTTGAAAAATTCGAACACTACCGCAGCGAAATGATTGCGATCGATCATGCGATTTGGCAGACGTTTCAACAAAATAATCTATCGGGGCAGGCTTAAAATCTTGGTGGGATTGCGTAAGTTCATATGCCTCTTTTTCGTAGCGACTCTAACGCTCGCAGCCGACGACGCGGTAAAGAGCGAAGCGCAACCGACGACTGAATTTCCCAAAGCCTGGTCGATGACGAAAGACGATATCGCCGCTCTACCCGACGGCAATCACGTCGCATCGCTCTTAGAATTTATGTTTCAACCGGCGGTTATGACGAATGTCGATACCGGCGGCTTCTCGCGCCCCGAAGACGTGAAAATCGCAATGTTCGGCGAATCAACGACATGGCAGCGCTGGTATTTTGGCGGCGCAAATATATCGAACCCTGGTCGCCCCGGCGAACCACTGCTCTATATTCCGGTCGGCGTACTTGCTGAAGTCGGCGCCGAAAAATACGGCGTCAGCAATACCGAAAAAAACGGCATCCACATGCAAGCGCTCGCGGCCAACAACGCAACAGATAGCATCGAACTCTCGCCCCCATCTCAAATTGGAGGCCCCGCGATTATTCCGCGTGCGGTCGCCGATCGCGAACCTGCGAGCGACTGGGGAGCGCCGACAAGCTCGCGCGCTTTTCAAGCCCCGTCCTTTGAGGGGCACGCGCTCAAAACCTTTCGACTCCAGAACGGCAAAAATGGTTTTCTCTTTGCCGACGGCTATCTGATGCAACGCAGCTTCAACAATCTTTCGACTCCCGAAAGCACCGGCGCGTTCACGCTTATGTCGGGCTTTAATCCTAATTTTTTGCCCAACGACGCACTCAACTTCGCCGTGCAAGGCCGCATGCGCTCGAACTTGGGGGCGGAGTATTACTTTGCCGAAAACCAGACGTTGAAGAGCGATCAATATTCGAGCCTTGCACAATATAATTTTTCGAGCGAAAAGGCCGATGGTGCGCTTGCGGTCGGCTATGCGTACCGTAATACGAGTCTGAACTCGTCGACGCTTTCGCGCTCGGCAACCGACGCGCTGTATCAAGCGCCCGCATTTATCCCCGAAAAGTCGCATACGCTTTTTTTCGACGGCGAAGGCTTCAAGAAAATTCCATGGGACAAAGTAAAACTCGAATACGGCATTAATTCCCGCTTTGAAATGCAAAATCGTGCACAAAACGCGCCCGGCAACGAACTCGTGCAAACCCTACTCAGCGTCCCTCAATCCGCCACACTCTATAGCGGCCCTTCGAACGAAACCAATTATCTTTTGCGTTGGCAACCGTTCATTCGCGCCAAGCAAGAATACGCGCGCGCCGAATGGGGCGCTTCGCTCAACGCACACGCCGATTGGGGCTTTACCGATGCGGGTTCAAAATTGGGCTTCATCACTCCTGCGGCAAAACTGCACGGCAAAAGTTATTTGGGTTCGTCGGCGTTTTTTGTCGGCGGCGATGTCTTGCACGATACGCTCGGTTTTACTCTGCAAGACGTTTCGTTTCTGAACAAAGATAGCTTAAGCGGCACCGCATACAATTGGACGGACACCAACGGCAATGGCATACCCGATGCGAACGAACTCTCGCAAGGCTCGCGCACCGGCGGCGCATACCACAGCGCACAGTCGGGCTTGCAGGCGCCGCAAAAAGAAGAGCTTAATCTTACGACGGGTTACACCGGCTTTGCGGGCTGGCTGTTGCAGCTAAATTTCAACGGGAGACTCTATCGAAAACTACTCGCGGTGCGCTACGCCGACGGCACATCGCCAACCTTTACGCCGAGCGCAGCGAGCAGCATCGTGCAGACTTACGACAAGACGGGCACCGGCAACGAAGGTTACGAGCTCTATAACTCTGATCAAAATGCGTACTACGCGCACGCCGAAGTCACGCTCGCCAAATTGCCGAAACAAAGCGAATGGATTTTTCGTGCGTCGATCGGTGCGTATTACGCGACAGGCTACGCACCGCAGGGTATCGGCGCCTTCAACAACGACATCGGCGTCTACAACGAAAATAACGCGGATCCGAATTTTCGCGAAAATCAATTCGGCCGCCTTGATAACGACCGCGGCTATATGGGAAAAGTTATTTTCGGTCGCCGTTTCTTTCGTGCTCTCATGATTAGCAACGTGCTGCGCTACCGCGACGGCGAGGCAATGGCGTCTTTTCAAACGGTAACGGGGCTCGCGCAGGGGCCGATTATAATGCCGACCGATCTACGCGGTGGTGGGCTCACGGGCGTCGGCCGCTTCACCTACTCCCTCGCGTGGGATCTGCGCATTCGCTACGATAGCGTGTTGTGGGGCAACAAGGCGTGGGCGTTTATAGATATTTACAATCTCTTGAATTCGCGTACCGAACTTTTTGAAAACCCACTCGTGGGGACGCAATACCGCAACCCAATCGAACAGGGCATGGCGCGCTCGATGCGCTTAGGCATGGGGATGAATTTTTGACACTTCGCTTTGCACATACACGGGTGGTAAAGTCACCCGTGTATGTCCAAAGCTATTCTGGTTTCATTTTTAAGAAATATTGCGGAAAACGCAACGCTAAGATTAAAAACGCGACGATTAAAAGGCTGATGATACAAGCGTCGGCATAAAAATGGCGGATGTCCCGCACCAAATAAGCAAAAATACCGTAGAGGTTGATAAACGTAATCACGCCAAAAAACAACAGAAACGCGGTTAATCCGCCGTTTTGCTTAATCTCTTTATTTGCCGTCAAAACCGAACGGGTCGCGAGAAATAATTTGAAGTAATAGACCGAGTTATGAATCATCGCGAGCGTAAAAACGACATCGATGAAACTCGGTTTACCGGTGAGAAAAAAACCGCGCGGGTCGGTCGGCATCGCACTCGGTGCGATGAGATTTACCAACGGAATACCGAGCGAAACGACAATGCCCGGTAAGAACGCCCATTGCGTTTTCTTGCCGGCGTCGTAATGCTCGTCGCCGGTCGTCTTATAAAAATAATACACTCCGGGACCAATCATAAAATTCAAACCGACAAATATGTAATTGAGCCACGCAATATCGAAAATAATCGTATTGAGATTGAGCCACGCGTAGAGCTGCGTTACACCCATGACAAAACACAGTAGCGTGAGATAGGGTGCCGAGCGACGGGGATATTTGAGCGCTAAGAGACCGAGCGCTAAAACAAAACATAGAAATGCGCCACCGCTAATTAAGGCGTTAAAGACGACCAGTAAATACGGATGCGATAAGATACCCATGCGCTACAACCGAACGGCACCGCCGCGAGTCAAGATTATTCGTTTTTCTGCGCTTTCATTTCTTCCCATGCGTGCATCATTTGGTCGGCTTCCGATTTTTGGCCTAAGAAGCGCAAGAGATAATTATATTCGCTAACGAAGTATTGGTTGCGCGGAGCGAATTCGGCGAAGCGAATCTGCTTATAATAAGATAATTGGTCGCGGACACGCTTTTCTTTACCGCTCAAGAAGCCTAAAACATAAAGCGCATAATCGCGCGCAACGGCATCGGTCTGGCTTTTTGCCAAGTCGCGAAAATTCGACGACGAAAGCGGCGAATTTCCCGAACGCGCATAGTACACTCCGCGCGCGAACGTCGCGAGCGTCGGGCCATACGCCGTTTTGACGAGCTCGAAATCGGGAGTTTCGCGTGCGAGCGCCGCCTGCATCAAATGCCAGGCGGGCAGCTTGCGTGCAGCGGCATTCGTCTGTACAAGATCGCGGGCGCTTTCCCACCACGGGCGGCCGCCTAAGAGGTAGACTTCGATTTCGGCTTCGGCGAGATTTTGTTGTAAGAGATCGGGCAACCCAAAAGCGCGCGCGCGCCGCCCAGCTAAGAGCGCGCGTTGCCATAGCTCTTGGTCGAATTCGGATAAAAATTGCGGACGACCGATAAAATCGCGAAAGAGCAAAGTAATCAGTGCGGGCGAGCGATCGTGCACTTGCTTACGCACCGCTTCGGCCAAGACGGTCGCCTCGTGAAAATATAAAATCGCATCTTCACGGTGATCTTTTTGGAGCGAATGCGCAAGATCGAGAAACTCGCTCACATCGCCTAAGCTATCTTTACCGAGCGCCGCTGTTTCAACGGGGGCGCTGCGTACCGCTTCGACCGCCTTCGTGTGCAAGCGTTCGATTTCGGAATATTTATTATCGCGAAAGTAAAATAATATGCGTGGGGAGTTCAGAACGACATAATATAAAAACGCACCGAGCGCCGCGATTAAGAGAGAAATAAAGGCGTAAGTAAAGTAGCGGCTGCGATCGCGCTTTACCGTCTTGTTGTGTGTACTAAAATCATAAGCGCGCATTGATTAGTTACCATGCGGCGCGCGAAATGTCTCTAACACCTTACGGATACTTTCGGTTTCTTCCATAAACAGTAAAGCAACGGGCCTAACGCCGCCTACGCTCGTATTCTGCGTGAGCGCTACACAGTTCGGATAAAAGCCGACCGTTTTCAAAAATTGTAACGGAAACCGCTCTTGACCGCCATTGTGATCGAAATAGAAAGAGAAACCGTCGTACGAAAATACGCCGCGACCAAAGCGGCGAATCCCGCTCACCTCGGAAAGATCGAACGCGACTGCCGAACCCGCGCCGTCGTAGACGTTCTTTGCACTCGAATCAAGATAGAGGTATGCAAATTTTTCGAATAAACGCGGATTTTTTTGTTGGACGCTGACGGCGACCGGTTCGCGCGCGGGCGCTTGCGGTACCGCAGGTTCTTGTTGTACAAATTGAAAGGCCCCCGGCACCGGCTGCGCTACGGCAGATAGCGCCGCACTCGGCGTCTGCGGCATCACCGGGGTAAATCCCCCGAGTGTATCGGAGTGCGGGCGAACGAAAGCTGCACCGGCTGTCGCGAGCGCTGGTTTGGGGTCGCTTTTCGGCAAGTCGCGCATTTTTTGAAGATAGTCGTCGATCGTCGCCGTACGCGACACGCCGCCATTCGCTCGACGCTCGTTGTATTGCAACAAGACTCCGGCGAGGACTAAAAAGAGGCCTAGCCCCAAGAATAAAAAGGCGATGTACTCCACGGTATAATTATCGTGGCATTATGTCGTTTCATTTAGCACGAAAAATCGCGCCTGTTGGCGCGATTTTTTTCGCGTTAATCCCTAAATTGGACGGCCTTGCCCAAGGCAAACGTATCCGAAATTTGTTCGATCGCGTCGTCGATATTTTTATGATCGATAATCACATCGTGAATCGCTCGAGCAATCGGATAGCGCTCTTCGCGCAGCTTCACGAGCCGTGGCAACGCCTTGATACCAAAAACGCCGCTCAAGGTCTTCGTCTTTTCTTGCGTGCCTAAAACAAAGTCATGCCCATATTGGCGGTCGTGGCTGTCTTGCCCGAAACAACTGAGCATGAGGTCGGTAATCCCCGCGACGCCGGCAAGCGTCGATTTGCGCCCGCCCATCTCGACGACGAGATTCGCCATTTCGGCAGCGATGCGATGCGCCAGATGAAAGAGCGTACTATCGTTATTACCGCCGAGGTTCTGCGCATAATAACCGTCGACGAGACCGACACCGATGGCGTAGATATTCTTGAGCGCTCCCCCCAATTGCAGACCGCGCACATCGTACGGGTTCACTGCCGGGCGCGTGAAAACATACCCCGTCGTAAAAAATTCAATGAGCTCGCTCACGAGCGATGTGTTGACGGCGGCAAGCTCGAAGCCGCCGGGTTTGCGCTCCAAAATTTGTTCGGGATAGTTAGCGCCCGACATCACGGCGAAACGCGCCGGGTTGATCTTATAGAGCTTCTCTAAATCGTCGAAAATCAAGCCGTATTTCGAGCCGGTAAGACCCTTGACGATGCCGACAATTGTCGCATAACTTTCGTTGAGCACGGGCGTCATTTTTTCATAATATTCTTCTAACTCCCACGGGCGTACGCCTTGAATATAAAGAGAGCACTTCGACAAATCTTTTGGCTCGGCAGTAAACGTTATATTCGGGGGGAGCTTAAAGAGCGGAAAATTATCGACGTCGGTATTGCTTTCATTGAACGCTTTTGCTTTTGCCGCGTCGGGTAAGTAGACGCGGATATTGACTTGCTTGTTGGCCAAAACCGCAGCCATTGCAGTCGCGCCGGGGCTGTGGCCGATGACCCCTACTTCGGCGTGCTGTGTCGTAGGCGCCTTGATGAGAATATTCTTCTTCTTTACCTTGCCGTCGTCGAGGTAGAGGTTGCGGTACGTGCCGTGCATATGCCGGTCGAGATTTTGCCCAATCAGCAGCGCTAGGCTATCGATCACAAACTGTTTCTTATTTTCAACTTCGGGGATTTCTAAACGCTGTACATATTCGGGAAGCGTCTTGCCCGCATCGCCGTGCCCGTGCAGCTTACCAACAAGAATCGGTTTGCCGATGACGAGCTTTCCTGTCGCTTGCTGAAACAAGAAACTTTCGGCAGGGAGAATTTTATCGGTACCGACAAGCGAAATTGGCACAATGACTTTATTCATCACATAGTGATAACCCGTATCGACGAACGTGA
>JAFEGD010000181.1 GCA_018240245.1 Spirochaetota bacterium
ATTCATGGCCGTGGCGTTTTATAGTCGTAGCAACGCTAGTGCAGCGGCAGAGGAGATAGAAGATGCGATGACAGCCGCCATGGTGTTAATATATAAATATTCGACACGGCGGCAAGTTTTGTTTAGTGATTAGGTCACTAGCCGAGAACTGCGAGACAAGATAAACGCAGCAACTTTTTTAGGCGCATGTTGCACGATTTGCTATAAAATGGCACAGATAATGACTGAAATGTCATTATGTATAGAGGTTATTATGCGCCTAACTGTTCGAATTGTAATAGTTATTACATTTTCTCTGGCGCTCCACCGCTGTTTTTATACGAGCCAGCAATTACCCGCGGGCGCACGCCCCACGCCCGAAAGCGACGGCTGGGCGAGCGACGCCAGTTTGCGCTACGATTTCTCGATTAAAAATATTACGGCGAGTGTGAGCGGTCAAACCGTAACAATCACGTGGCAGAGCGAATTTCCCGCCGACACGCTAGTCGAATGGGGTGTGCAAGATGTGACCGACAACCGTGCATACCAGAGCGAAAACAGCACCGAGCATAGCGTCACGCTCGCGAATGTCCCCGAGGGGCGCTTTCGCTTTCGCGTCACGTCCGCGACCAAGAACTTTCTCGTCGCTTCGGTCGATAATTTAGGCAACCTATGGTTTCAAGTGCGGATCTACCCTACGGTTACAAATATTATCGCGAGCACGAATCAGGCGGCACGCACGCTCACCCTCACGTGGACGACCGACCGCGACGCGAAAGGTTTTTTAGAACTTGGAACCGGCTTAGCCTACGATAGCCTATTGGGCGACGAGGGGACATCCCCCTCGACGACGGCGCATTCGCTCACGGTCACCCTACCCGCATACGACACGCAATATTACTACCGCCTGCGCTCGATCGACGACGACGGCGATGCAACCGTAAGCGACAATAACGGCTCGGGCTTTACCGCGACAATCGCGAGCCCGGCACCGCCACCGACTCCGAACGGTACCAACGCGGCACCCTACATTATCAACACGAGCACAATTTCGATGACGCCGGTAACTTACACGCACAGCACCAATACGGCGACGAGCGCGCAGAATTTAATCGATCGTTATTATCCGGCGACGCAAAGAGAAGACGGTAACGAAGTTGTCTACACTTTTACGATTACGAAAAGCGTGCAGTTCAAAGCGCAACTAACCGTTGGCGGGGTCGCGACTGCGAGTGTCGATAACGATCTACATCTTTTAACCGATCTTTCGACGGTTACGAACCAACCGGGGGTGGATTTCAATACGTTTCGCACCGCGACGCTCTATAATGGCGATGTGCAATACCGCAACGACGTCGCGGTACCGCCGAGTGGTCCAAATCTCACTCTGCCGGCCGGCACCTACTACATCGTCGTCGATGGTTTTAAGAACGCTTCGAACACGATTAAGAATGGCCCGTTCACGCTGGGCGTGCAGATGACCGAAATCAATACGGCAGATATTACGATCAATATTCCATCGTTACCGTACACGTATACCGACAGCGCGCACAATACCGCGACTGGCGGCACAAGCAGCATCAACTATTACCCCGGCTATGCGCAGAACGAATCGGGGCCCGAATACGTGTACACGTTTGTCGTACCCGCCGGAAAGAAATACAAAGTCACCGCCGCGCTTTCGGGAATGGCGGTGGGCGTCGATATCGACATCCATCTGCTATCGTCGTTGTCGCCCGTGACAGTGCTTGCGCGCAACGATGCGACACTCACGCAAACACTCGACGCAGGTACGTACTACCTAGTCGCCGATACGTACGTCAATGCGGCGGGTACCGTCAAGAAGGGCGCGTACACGCTGACCGTCGATTTTGTCGATACGACCGCCGCCGTAATTTCGAGCCGCGTCGTACAAGGATATCTCACGTACTGGTCGACGGCGACGAATGAAATTCAATGGAATCGCCTGACGCATCTCTTGTATTTTTGTATGGAACCGAACGCCGACGGCAGCGTCAAATCGCTACATGGCTGGAACACGACGCCAGCCGTCACGCAGGCAAAAAACAACGGTGTGAAGGTGCTCCTCACCGTTTGTCTTTTTGGCGCGGCCGACATCGCCACGATGACGAACAGCCCCGCGAATCGCACGCGCCTGATCAATAACATCGTCGCACAAGTGACCGCACGCGGCGCGCACGGCGTCGATCTCGATTTTGAGATCCCGCCGAAATCGGCGAAAGCGGGTCTCGTATCTTTTGTCCACGAACTACGCCTCGCATTCACGGCGCAAGGCAACGCTCCCGACGGTAATCCGTATCGTATTCACATGGCGGTGATGCCCGTCGATTGGTCTGGTGCATACGACATCGCGAATTTTATTAACGATCTCGATTACGTGATGGTGATGAGCTACGAAGGGCACGACGGCTCGTCGACGCAGGCGGGGCCGACGAATAAACTCTACTCGCCGGTACCGCCGTGGGCGCAAAATTTTTCGTACCAATACTTTTTCAACCATTGGCTCGGTAAAATGGGCGCGGCGAACGCCGGCAAACTTTTGGGCGGCGTCGGTTATTACATGCAAGATTACGCGACGCAAGATTTTGCAATCCCGGGAAAGAGTTTGGGGTCGAGTTATGTTAAGACAAAAATGTACTATCAAATTCTACCGCTCGTCAAGGTCTTGAACCCCGACGGCGTCAATACCGTCCTGGGATACGAAAACACAATTCAGAACCCGTATTATTTTTATAAGCAGAGCGGCACTGCGCACCAGGTTTGGTACGATACAAAGCAAAGCCTCAAAATAAAATACAATTATATTCAGTCGCGACAGATGGGCGGCATCGGTATCTGGGCCTTAAATTACGATAAAGGGCTCAGCGATACGTGGGATGCGATCGGCGAAAGTTGGTGGTAGTTTTGAGATGTGCGTTTATTATTTTTTTCGCGCAAACATCGTCACATTGACCGTGTTCAATTCGTAATACCGCGCTAAACCATATTCGCGTAAAACATAATCGGTCATAATGCCGCTCAGCGATTCGGCGGAGCCTAAAATCAGCACGCCGTCGGCGACAAGCGCGCGTTGCATTTTTTCAAAAAGCGCCACGCGCGCTTCGGGCTCGAAGTAATACGCGACATTACGGCAAAAAATTATATCGAACCGCTGGTCTACCCTGTCTGCCAAGAGATTCATCTGTCGAAATTCGATCGCAGGCAACAACGCTTTGTCGATGCGCGCCCCGCCCGCAATCGATATAAAATATTTTTTTCGATATTTTTCGGTGAGTCCGCGCGAGAGCTCAAACTCGGTATATTCGCCCGAGCGCGCTTTGGCGACCGACTCTTCTGAAATATCGCTGCCGATAATGCGTACTTTTTTGACGAGCGTGGGATGCATCTCGGCCAAGATCATGGCAATCGAATAGACTTCTTGCCCCGTAGAACACGCGGCAGAAAATATTCTGAGTTCGGGATATTGCAACGTATCGCCCGGTATCGCATGCGCTTCTTTCCATTCGGGGATAATCTGCTGCGCCAAGGCGTCGAAAATACTTTCGTCGCGAAAAAACCGAGTTTCATGCGTTGTAATCTTTTCGATCACGCGACTCAGCAAATGGCGATCGCCGCCGTTTTCTATCGCCGCCAAGAGTTCGCCGTACGCGGTCAGTTTATACTCGCGCATCACATCGGCAAAACGGTGCTCGAAGAGATAGTATTTTTCGGGCTCGATGTGGAGCCCGGTGAGTTTTTTTATTGCGGTCGCTATCGCCGGAAATGTCGCATCGTTCATTAACGCAAATACTCCGTCAGCCGTGCGGCGATCGCTTCGGTCGCGAGAACTTCGTGTACGATTCCGTCGCGTACCGGCTTCGCGGGCATGCCGAATATCACGCAGTCTTCTGCGGACTGTGCCATCAGATATGCCCCCGCTGCGGCAAGATTACGCATCCCCAAATAGCCATCCTCACCCATACCGGTCATAATCACGGCGACCGATTGCTTCGCCCATGGTAGAACCGAATTAAAAAGTATATTCGCCGACGGTTTGCAGAGTTCGTTGGGGTCGCTTTCTGCGACGCGAATCGTCATTCTACCAGCATTTTCCTCTGCAAGACGCATCTGCTTACCGCCCGGAGCGATGTAGACGTGCGCGCGCTCGGGTAGCATGCCGTCTGTCGCCTCGCGCACGGTCAGCGCGCTCATTTCGTCGAGACTCTGCGCAAGCTGCGCGGTAAAAAGCGCCGGCATGTGCTGCACGATAAAGATGCTCCCTTGAATGCTATCGGGAATCGCTTTGAGCAACCGCCGCAACGCGGGCGGCCCGCCGGTCGAAATACCGAGCACGCAATACTTGAAGCGTTTTTCTGCCGTCACTGCGCGCTTCGCCAGCGGCGGTGTTGCGAGCACGTTTGCAACAGGAAGAACTTCTCGCATACGCACAAACGCGCGGATCATACCCACGAGGCGCGCCTTAAGTTCGCCGGCAACCGAGCCGCCCAACGCGCCTGCGGGTTTGGTGATAAAATCGTCGGCACCGAGTTCAAGCGCTTTCAGCGTTAGCTCGGCCCCCTGCGTCGTGTGCGAGCTGAACATAATGATGCGCGTTTTTGGAGACAGGCGCTTGATTTCACCGATTGCCGTGAGCCCGTCCATTTCGGGCATCTCGTAATCGAGCAAAACAATTTCAGGCTTATAGTGATTGACGCGCGGCAGTGCAAGGCGGCCGTTCGAGGCGACAGCGACGACCTCGATATCGCTTTCGCCCGCTAAAGCGCCGCGCAAGAACATGCGATAGACTTCAGAGTCGTCGACGACTAAAACCTGAATTTTCATCGAATCGAGGCTATTCTTTTATTACTTTGAATTCGCCGACAATGCTCGAGAGAAAATCGGAAAGCTTTTTCAAGTCGACGGACAACGCCGAAAGCTTGTGAGCGTCTTTTGCGTTATCGGTAACGCCGGCGCTAATACCCGAGATATTCTTGTTCACCTCGGCCGAAGCGCTCGATATTTGGTTCACATTGGTGGCAATTTCTTTCGTCGTCATCGATTGCTCTTCGACCGCCGAAGCGATGCTTGCGTTGCCCTCGCTGACGCGCGTGATGATGCCGTTGATATTACCGATCGCTTGCACAGTCTTGTCGGTGCTGATTTGAATCGCTTCGATTTGCTTTTTGATATCTTCTGACGAAGACGCCGTTTGCCGCGCGAGTTCTTTGACCTCTGATGCGACGACGGCAAAACCTTTGCCCGCCTCGCCCGCACCCGCTGCTTCGATCGAGGCGTTGAGCGCTAACATATTCGTCTGCTCGGCAATTTTAGAAATAATGCCGATCACGTTGCCGATTTTGCTGGCACCCGCTCCGAGTTCACGTACAAGTTCTTGCGTTTCGTGTACTATCGTCGCCGCTTCTTTCGAGACGCGCGCGCTTTCTGAAGCTTTGGTCGCCACCTCACCGATTGAAATCGACATTTCCTCGACGGCGCTCGACACGACCTGTAAATTTTGGTTCATCTGGTTCGCCGCCGAAGAAATGCTCGTCGACTGCTGCGATATTTCCTCTATCCCCGCCGAAAGGCTTTGGCTCGAATCGGCCAAATCTTTAGCGCCACCATTCAAATCTCTACCGGTCTCTGTCATCTGGAAAATCAAACCCGAAACGTTCGTATTCATAATTTGCAAGGCTTCGAGTAAGCGTCCGGTTTCTGTATTGTCGCGAATGTCGATCGCGGCGGTAAAATCTCCCGCTCCCATGTCTTTCAAAAGGTTGTTCGCAAGTTCTACATGCGTGCGTACGGTATGCGAAGCCCAAAGTAAGACTGGCAGTTTAAGAATCGCTATACCGAAACTCGCTGCAACAATGACTATTACCGGTAAATTGAGCAGATATAAAGTAAGGGGAACACCTGCAGTTGCGAAAGCGCCCAGCATCAAGAATTTGAGCCGTGCGTTAATCGTCACGCGATTCAACATGCGCTGTAGTGTACTGCGCCTATCTAATTTAGCGTTCGGACCTTCGCGGTTCAGCCGTTCGTATAGTTTCTCGGCTTCGGCAATTTGCGCGCGCGTCGGCGGGCGGCGTACCGACATGTAGCCTGTCAATTGCCCGCGCTTATACTGCGGCGCGACCTGCGCATCGACCCAATAATGATCGCCAGACTGCGCGCGATTTTTGGCTAACCCCCGCCATGGGCGGCCCGCCTTGTTACGCTCCCACAAATCGGCGAAGACCGCCTGCGGCATATCGGGGTGGCGCACGACGTTGTGCGGCTCGCCGATAATCGCGGCATTGTCGATTTCTGAAATGTCGCTGAAGTCTTTACTCGAATAGGTGATGACGCCCTTGGGGTTGGTTTTCGAAACGAGTGTCGCTCCGGCGGGTATCATTTTTTCCCGATTAGTAATCGGTTGATTGTTACGCATATTTTCCTCTCATCTTCTTACAATTTTTATTTTTAGTATATCTTGCGAGAAATTGCCTCGATATTCGGTATCAGCAACAACCCGATATCGAGCTTGGCGACATTGCGAATCAACATATCTTCGGATTCGGCGATATTCGCCGGGGGCGCCTCGATCGCCTGCGCGTCTAAAAATTGCGTATCGCGAATCGAATCGGCGGCAATCGCCAGCGGATAGCCCTCGGTGCGCAAGCGAATCAAGGTCGCCTGCGCTTTGTACTCCGCCTGTTTTTTATAACCCAATAAGACTTCGAGATCGAGCACCGAAATGACGCTACCGCGCAAATTCGCGAGTCCTAAAATAAATTGCGGAGCGCGGGGCAACCGTGCAATCGCAACGTCGTTCACGATCTCGCGGCAATAGGGTAGCTCGAGTCCGAATGCATAATTACCGCTTTTCCATAAAAGAAACTCTGAAGCTTGCGTACTCATGCCGCGCCCCCTGTTGGGAGCGACGCCGCTTCGCCGCGCGTAACGCGCATTAATTCTTCGATATTGAGCACGATCACGGTATCTTCTTCTAAAATCGCGTAACCTTCGATTTCTGCGCGGTCTGTCTTTTCACGCCTCAACGCTAGCGTATCGGTGAGGATGTCTAAAATTTCGCTCGCCAGCAGACCGTAGCGCCGCCCGTCGCCTTGCAGAATAATTAAATTCGTGAGCGGCGGCGCATCGGTACTCGCCGTCTGCACGAACGCCATCGATAGAATCGGAATCACTTCGTTACGGTAATGCACCACTTGGCGATCGACGACAGTTTCTATTTTATCGGGTGCGATGCTCTCGATGCGCGGTTGCGACACCATGCGAAATGCAAATTTGCGGTCGTAAATTCTGAACAAAAGGTATTGCAAACTTGCGCCAATTTCCTTCACTTTGCGCATTTCTAATTTTTCGACGGCATTGCTTTGCAATTGCGCCTGCTTGCCGATGAGCGCCGCGTCGAGAATCGGCGCGACCTGTCCGTCGCCCATAATCGCGGCCCCCGAGAAGACTTGCCGGTCTTGCCCGTATTGCGGTATCGATTTAACGACAACCTCTTCGGTGTCAAAAACCGCATGAATTTTTAATCCAAAATGGTATTTTTCTGTGCGCACGACGACGATATAACTGGCGGTTTTTTCTTCGTCTTTCAGTTCGAGTAATTCGCCGGTATCGACCAGCGGCAATAAGCGTTCGCGCAATTCGTAGACTTCTTTGTTCTGAATATTTTTCAAGCGGCCCGCGTCGATCGTCACGACCTCGACAATATTCTGTCGCGGTATCACGCAACGAAAGCCGCTAATATCGACGTGCAGGCAGGTAAGAATCGACAGCGTCTGCGGTATCACAATCACCACCGTCGAGCCCTTGCCCTGCTCGCCGGTAATTTCTACCGAACCGCCCAATTTCGAGATGTTGGTACGCACCACATCCATGCCGACACCGCGCCCCGAGATTGTCGTGACTTCGCTCTTGGTACTCAGCCCGGGCAAGAAAAGATAATCGGCGATTTCTGCCGGTGTCGCGGCTGCCGCCTTCTCGCGCGCAATAAGTCCTTTCGCGATAGCCGTCTTGCGAATATGATCGAGATCGAGACCTTTGCCGTCGTCGGCGACGGTGATGACGATATTGCCTTCGCGCGAACGCGCTCTCAGGTATACACTCCCCTTCGCGCTCTTGCCCAAGGCGAGCCGCTCGGTAGAACTTTCGAGCCCATGGTCGACGGCGTTGCGTAAAATATGTACCAATGGGTCGGCAATTTCGTCGATAATCGCCTTATCGATTTCGATATCGCCGCCTTCGATAAATAGCTCGGCCTGCTTCTGCGTCTGCTGCGCCGTCTCGCGAATGAGGCGCGGAAAACGGTGAAAAAGCACGTCGAGCGCTTGCAGGCGCGTCTTCATCACTTTGTCTTGCAGGTCGGTCACGAGATAGCTGAGCTTTTTCGTGAACGCCGCTAGCGCTTGGTCGTGTTGCACATCGACGCGGCGCACGAGCGCGTTGCGCGTCAGCACAATCTCGCCGGTGATGTCGATCAAACTATTGAGGAGTTCTAAATGTACTTTGAGATGCGTTTCTTTAACATGAATTGCCGAACGTTCTTTATCGGGCATTTCAACCGTCGCCATAGTCGGCTCCCAAAAATAGTGGAAGAGTAACACTTTGAGACCTAAGCGCGCAATTAACGCTTCGGCGCGCTCTGTCGAACTCAGAACAAGAAAATAGGGCAAGAACGGCCCTGCCGGGTTCGAGGTATCGCTCTCGCGGCGCAAGACGCCTAACGACAAAAGCTCGCCCACTTTATGCAGCGGCAAAAGTTGTCGATGCAATTCTTGGATTGTCAAATCGCCCTGATCGCCTAAATCGAAGACGATAAAAATTAAATATCGATTCTTACCCTGCGCGTCGGCAAGATATTTTTCGGGTAATTTTATTTTTTTCGTATTGGCGCGTAATTTATCGAAACTGCCCGCGCTTGCGTGCGCCGCTGGCGCAACCGTCGAACTCTTGCCCGCCATGAGCGTTAGCGTATCTTCAATGCCGATTTTTGCCGCTTGCTCGCGGTCGTCCATGACTGCGACTAAACGACCTAGTCGATCGATCACGGTGAGAGCGACATCGATTTGGTTGCTCGTGAGCGCGACGCCGCTCTGGCGTAAATTTTCTAAATATGTTTCAAAGGCGTGGCAAAGGCGAATCACCTGATCGAGCTCAAAAATACCGGCATTGCCCTTGAGCGTGTGGATTGCGCGCAAGAGTTCGGTGAAATGTTCGGCACTCGTCGCACGCTCCATTTCGAGCGCAATCGCTTCGGAGCGCTGCAAGAGGTCGTGCGTCGTCGTAATAAACGATTCGCGAATTTCTTTGAGGTTGATTTCCATCAGTTAGCTTCTGTCAATTGCGCGAACGCCGAGGCCATGTTCAAGCGGCGCAGCATCTGCACGACGCGCGGCGTACCGACAAATTCGCAGCGTACCGATTCGTCTTTGAGCTTTAATGCCATCGATACGATTACCGAAACGAGTTTCAGGGGTATATCCCCCTCGTCAAAAATTTTTAAGGTCACTTGCGTAATTTCTTTATGACCTTCGAGCGCAAATTGCAGGTCGGCCCAAAGCCGACGCGACTCGGCGGCGATATCTTGCGCATCGAGCGTAATATACGCAACGGATTTTTTCCTAAAAAAATTCATATTAACCTTAACTTTATCTCGCTTATATCGCAATTTTTGAAAAAGTCAATGCCCGGCGTTACGCTGCAATTTACGTAGCTTTACGTAGCTTTACGTAGCTTCGCTAGCGATAATATTACGCACGATATCGACGAACTGTGCCGGCTTAAACGGTTTGACTAACCAGCCGTCGGCCCCGGCGTCGCGGCCCTGCGCGCGCATCTTATCGTCGCCTTCGGTCGTGAGCGCCAAAACGGGGGTATTGGGGTCGATTGCACGAATCGCGCGAATGAGCCCGATGCCGCCGAGGTTGGGCATATTGATATCGGTAACAACAAGTTTATATGGGTTATCGGCGGCGGCCTTGAAAATTGCCAGCGCTTCGACGCCATCGACCGCAGAATCGACGGTATACCCTGCCCCTGATAAAACCAATGCGACCATTTTACGAATCGGTTCTGAGTCATCTGCAATGAGTATACGAGACATTTTTCTCCATAAATAGCAACTATAAAGATTGCACCACAAATGGAACACAAGACTAGCAGAAAATTGTTTTTCTTGACATTACACGATATTGATATTTTTTATTCAATTGTCGAGGTAACTTTGGTGTTTTAGAGTCTCGCTTTGCGGCACTCATTAGTATATGAAATATAGGGGTTTCATGAAAAAGATTCTTGTTGCGACACTTTTAGTAACCTTAGCGCACTGCTCTGCGGGTGGCAATCGACCGGCAGAAGTTGTGGCGGCCGAAACGGCGGAGCGTGCAAAGCCGCTACTTAATCCACCGAGCGGTGTTTTTTACCAGAGTGTGACGGTAACGCCGTCGCAGCCGGCAGCCGAACTCGAATTCGCAACCGGCGGCAGCTTTCAACCGCTCGCCACGAGCACCATCACACTCACGAGTAACACGACACTAACCGTGCGCCGTCGCGACGATGCCACTCTCGCGACGACCGAAGTATATACGATTAAAACGGCGTTCACGCCGCTCGATGTGTCGCCTGCGGGCGGTAGTTTTACGGCGCCGGTAAACGTGATCGTCTCGGGCGGCATGGCGAATACGCAGATTCAATTCAGCACCGGCGGCGCATACCAACCGTATAGCGGCGAAAACGGCATTATCGTTGCGACCGACACGCTGCTCTCTGTACAACAATGCCTCGGTGCCGACTGTTCGAGCGCGCTCAACTATTCGTTTCATATCGCCACAGCAGGGGCGCCTCCCCCGCAATACACACCGCGCGATCTGACAACCTCTGAAGTCGGGGCGCTC
>JAFEGD010000182.1 GCA_018240245.1 Spirochaetota bacterium
ACGGCGCGCTGCGAATGCGAAAAACTCGAAGCGCAAACTCCGCCTGGCGACACGCAGCGCTGCATCGAGCGCATGGCGTTAGCGCAACGCTATCTCAACATCAATTATGAGCTCGGCAAATTTAGCGACGCTGCGCGGCGCGAGGTCGAAGCGGCGGGCGATGCCGCGTATAAGACGTGCAGCGAGAGCGCGAAGAAATAATCGCCCCACCGCATGCGTTTGCCGATAATCCATACGTAGACCCATGCCCGCCGCGCTCCACACCGCAATCCATTTTGTCGCCGCTCACCGCACCCTCTTCATCGCGGGCGGTGTCGCATTCGCAATACTTCTCACCGCAATCTTGACGCTGGTTATCGCCCTAAAAAAAACCAAGCGCCATGGGGGGATTATCCCCGGCGAGAAGCCGGTAGCGGAAGTAACACTGGCACCCGAAACCGAACCGCAGGGTGAACCCAAAATCGCGCATGCGCGCCTCACTATCGGCGACGCTCCGAACCCATGGACGCAGAGCGTCTACGAGCGGCATTCGCCCGAAAAGAAAATCGATCTCTTGCTCCCTGCGTTCGGCTTCGACGCCGAGGGTAATATCCACCGCGCGCAAAACGCCGAGCTCGTGCGCGGCGAAGACATCGAGAGCGTCGTGCGCCGCACCGACACTGCCGCAGGTGTCGCCGTGAATGGCGCGTACGCGGCGTTGCTCTTGTGGCACGCAGACAATCCGCAATGGGCGCAGATGGCGCTCAAGGTCGCGAGTCATGCGCACATCGCACCCGAGCAAAAAGAGCTCGTGCGCTTTTTGTTTCAAGACGTAATCGGTGTGCGCGTACGCCCTGCGCACGTCCCCGGTCTTACACGCTGGGAGAACCGCGCGTTTCGCGCGGCGGTGCTCTTGCACGTCGCACCGCGCCTCACCACCGCAATGTGGGATGCGATCGAGCGCTTGACGCCCGATTCAATCAAAGAGTACGCCGAACTCGAAGCCGCGCAGAAATTGCCGGTTCGCCTAATTTATCGGCGTGCGGCTACGAGCGCCATTTTCACCGAAGGTCTCTACAAACTCAATCTCGCGACGCTCAAGACTTTCATGAGCGCTCGGCGTTTTAACCGCATTAAGAGTGCCGGGCATGCGGCGCGGCTCGAAGCGTGGCTACACGAACAGCCTATATCCAATGAGCGCGAGGCGCTCTTACAGATTGCGAACCCCGACATTTTCGACCGGGACGATTTTTCTGCCGAACGTGCCGAAGCAATTTTACAGGCAATCGATATCGACAAGCAACGCACTTGGCTTTTTGAGCATAAAGAACAACCGCTGCTCTCGTTGCGCTTACAGTATTTTAAATTTTTTTGTCTTTTTGAATTTTACGGTGAAGCGGTGCGTTGCTTCGCGACGTTGGGTGTTTTTCGCCGCGACCGCGCGTTACGGCTTTTTTATGCGCGTGCGCTTTTTGCCAGCGGCATGCCGCACGAAGCGTGGGCCGAGGTCAGCGCATTGCTCGCGCAATATCCGAACGATGCGGCAGTCTTAAACGAAGCGGGTATCTACGCGCACAAACTCGGTCGCCACGACGAAGCCGCGGAAATTTTCACTCGCGCCCGGGCGCTTTACCCCGACGATGCGACGCTCGCGTACAACGAAGCTGTCTTTACCGAAGAATACAGCAAAGCGCAGGTTGAAGAAAAATGGTCGCGTGTGCAAAAGATGGTCGAACCGCCGGTTGTCGGTTGATTGTTAACTCCACCACACACCGGGGTTCATGAGTCCCTTTGGGTCGAGCGAATGCTTCAAATCGCATATCGCTCTTATATGCACGTCGGAAAATTCGTTACGCGCGAATGGCTTATGATCGCGGCCCATTGCATGGTGGTGGCTGATCGTGCCACCCTCGTGCACGACGGCCTCGCTCACCGCGTTTTTAATCCGCCCCCAGTCTTCGGTGAGGCGCCCCGCACGCCCCGGCCCATAGAACGAAAAATAGAGGCATAGCCCGTCGCTATACGCATGCGTGACGCGGCAACCGACGTGGCCTTTGCCGCAGACTTGCGCGACGGCATCTTGCGTTGCAGTTTTTATCGCGCGATAAAATGCGGCGGATTTATCCCAACTAATCGCGGTTTCAAACGTATCGACGATCATGTTGAACTGCAAGAGATAGTCGCGCAGGTACGGCTGCCTGAAAAACATCCGCACCCATTCGCGCAGAAGCCGCGAGGCGTTCTCATCGCGCACGCCACCGTACTGTGTCGCGAGCTTTGAGACAATGTCGAGCCGTTGATCGACAATCGGTAAAGTCGATTCGTCGCCCAAAATCAAGAGTACGCGGTTTGTGGGATTAACCCCTGCAAGGCGCGCGGTCTGCGCGTTTTCGTCTTCATCGAGAATGCGCAGCTGTACGGGAAAAACTTCTGACTGCGCGATAGCGCGCGCTGCATCGAGAGCATGCATAAAAGAAGAAAAGCTGAACGCGCGAAAGCCACGGTATTCGGGTAGTGGATACACCCGAAGTCGCGCTTCGGTAATGAAGCCAAGCATACCCTCGCTGCCCGCCCAGTACGAGCGTGGGTCGATTGCCACGCTCGTTGCGGGTAGTGGCCGCGTTGCAAATTCTTTGCCATCGACTAAAACGCCTGCGACGGACACAACACGGTCTTCGATTTTTTGATGCACTGTGCTGTTGTGGCCGGCGCCGCGTGTTGCAATCCATCCGCCTAGTGTGCTGTGGTGAAACGACTGCGGCGAATAGCGCGTGTGCATCTTGTACGCCTTCAACGCGGCGTCGAGGTCGGGGCCCAAGATGCCCGCATCGGCGTGAACAACGAGTTCGTTGCGACTCACCGAATACACGCGGTTCATTTTTTGCATATCGACAGTAACGGTCGCCGGGTATGCATCGACGCCCTCGGGGTTCACGCCGCCGACGACGCTCGACCCGCCACCAAACGGGATAATCGCATAGTTATGCCGCGCCGCCCATTCGAGAGTGCGCAAAAGCTCGTCGCGATTCGCAGGTGTCGCGACGGCGTCGGGTGCGGCGAGCGGCGTCGCCTCAAGCAATTTCACGAGGTCGCGAAAGCTGCGCCCGACAGCGTGCAGCAGCCGCTCGTGATGGGCTGTCGAAACAAACGGCGCAAGCGCCGCCGGAATTTCGGCACGTGCGGGGGTGAGTGTAATTGCATCGGCGACGAGCGGTGCCGTCTTCTGCGCGCTGCCCGTTGAAAGAAGGCTCGCAAAATTTGCCTCGACGGCGGCGACTTCTTTTTCGGTAATCGCCTCTTCGACATAGCCCCAACCGACGGCGTTGCGCGTTTTGGGGGAGTGGAATTTTTTCAAGCGGCTAATCTCAATTTTTCTTGTTCAATCGATTCTACGGATTTCTGAATAAGTGGATACCGTGCGTACTCATGGGGGTGCGCTACGCGATAACTTGATAAAGAACCGGCTTATATTGAGGTCTTGGAATTGGTTTATTTTGTTCGTGCGCAGCCGCTAACCATGCCGCTTTAACAGCGGTAATTTCGCGCAGTGCTTCTTCGGGTGTAGCGCCGAAAGCCGAGCACTGGGCAAGGTCTGGTATATCTGCAATGTATCCCTCATCTTCGTCGCTGTAGAATATGTTAATATGGTAGTCTTTCATTTACTCCTCC
>JAFEGD010000183.1 GCA_018240245.1 Spirochaetota bacterium
AGATAATTTAAGTCAATCTATTGGCCTCGTTCGCAAAGGTGAAATTGTCGTTGTCAAAGACCGCAACAAGGCGCGGATACCTGCAATTCTTAATCATGAATTATTATTGACTTTTCATGAAATAGATGTATCTTTGCACTATGCCGAATTTACAGGTAAAAGACATAGACACGACCCTATATACCGAGCTTAAGAGCGTAGCGCGCCGAGAAAATAGGTCGGTTACGCAGGAAGTAATACATATATTAGGCCAGTATCTTGCAAATCCCCAGGTTTTCGACCAAAATCCGACGCGCGAGTTTTTGTCTCTATCGGGGGCATACGACGATCCTCGGTCGGCTAAAGAGATAGTTGTCGAAATTCGTAAGGGGCGCAAAAACAGCGGCCGCTTCAAGGATTCTAATGGCATTTTTGATTGATTCCGACATTTTGATATATAGCCTTAAAGGCGAAAAGCAAGTAGCGACAAACTTTCTGAGGCATGAAACAGAGGCAAAGTACATATCTGTCATTTCATACGGCGAATTACTATACGGGGCGCATAATTCACAGAAAATCGAAAAAAATTTGGCTGTCGTTTATAAATTGCGGAACTTATTTAGAATAATCAATGTAGATCAGGCTGTAATTGAAATATTTGCAAAACTAAAGGCACAGAACCGTAAAGTTGGCCAGATAGTCGACGACATGGATTTGATGATTGCAGCTACCGCACTTTGCAATAATCTAACCTTAGTCACAAATAACGAAAAGCACTTCAAAGGGATATCGGGTTTGTTAGTAACGAATTGGCAATCGAGCCGCTGAACACTCATTCACTTTTTGCGCAGACTCACATCCAAAAAAAACTTGCCGTTTTAACGGCATCGTGCGTCATAACCCATGTCTGCTTAACCAAAAGCAGAAGACAGATTTTATCTGTCTTCTGCTTTTGGTAGGCTGGCGAAAACAAAATTTTTTAGGAGACAACATGAAAAAACTTATTAGTATTTTAGCTGCATTGGCAATTGTTGGCTCGCTGGCTGCTCAAAGAAGAAAAGCACCCGCGAAACCAGCACCTGCAAAAGCAGAAGCAGTAAAAGCACCCGTAGCACCTGCAATCGCAGTGGCACCGGTAGCACCCGCAGAACACAAAGCGCACAAAGGCATCGGCCTCTTCATCGAAGGCCGTGGTACGTATACGTTGGGCGCGGGAACTTCAAATGCTCAAGGTTCAGGCGACCAATCACAGACAAGTGTTACACAACAATTACCTAATACGTCCGGTTGGGGCGGTGGCGCAACGATTGGCTACCAAATTCTGCAAGGTTTGGGTATTGTAGCAGGTTATGATTATCGTTCTATCCAAAGTCGCCAGTGGTCACAGACAAACTCTGCATCATACGGTGGTGCTGGTAGCTCAACGACTATTCAAAACACAACCAATACAAGTGTGCTTGAAATTGGTCTACGTCCGTCATGGCATACTTCGCACGGTAGCTTTTATGCAGGTATGGGGTTTGCGTATGTACTACCGTACAATAGCACAACAACAATTAACGTAACTAACCCAGCCGTTGCATTTGGTGGCTTATCGCAAATTCAGCAAGTTAATAATTTGAACGCTGGTATGGGCGTTTATGCTGAGTTGGGTTATAATCACAATATCGGCGAAAATTTTTACGTTGGCTTAGGTATTCGTGGCTTAATTGCAACTGCAAATAACGATGGCAAAACAACAGATACTACACAAACTACGTCAGCTGGTTCGACAACTACAAGCACTAACTATTCATCTACTAAAGATGCAACACACAGCGCTTACAGTTCAACTGGCATCACTGACTTTGGCATCAACATCAACGTTGGTGTTCGTTTCTAAGTAGCCTCACCCCCGTGCGGCCTTGGCCGCACGACCCCTCTCCACATGTGGAGAGGGGTAAGAGGGGTTGGTTTGATTCGTGAAGCCTGCCCGTGAGGGTGGGCTTTTTTTTGCCTCACCCACCCGGCCTCCCTCTCCACACGTGGAGAAGGGGGCTGGGGGTGAGGTGATAAGCAGAGCACGCGAACTACGCAAGCGCCAGACAGATGGAGCGCGACCGCGAGCGTACGACGATATTGAATCAAATGGGCATTCGAGTTATTCGTTTTGGCAATGCCGAGGTGACGCATAACATCGGCTCAGTTTTGGCAAGCATTCGAGCGGCGTGTGAAGAGTAGAGTCGTGTTTTTTATTGACGATGGCACGAGCTTTGCGTAGGTCTATATTAAAGCTGTATTATGAAACAACTGAGTATTACCGCAATCATTGAAAAAGAAGACGATATGTATGTGGCGCTTTGTCCTGAACTCGACATAGCAAGCCAAGGCGAAACTATCGAAGAGGCAAAAGCGAATCTCTCAGAGGCGGTATCATTGTTCTTAGAGTCCGCCAATGATTCAGAAATTAAGTCACGTCTACGCGAACCAGTTTACGTGACTCAAGTGCATGTCGAATATGCCTAAGATAGGTATTTTTTCAGGGAAAGAAGTTTGTGCGATTTTAGAAGGTTTGGGCTTCGCTAATATCCGCCAATCGGGTAGCCACATCATTATGCAGCAAAAGACTGCTACGGGCACAATTACTGTACCAGTACCAAACCACAAAGAGATAAAAATTGGCACTCTGCAGAGTATTATTCGTCAAAGCGGCGCCAAAAAAACGAACTTTATGCGTTAGTTCACTTCCCACGTTTCGGCGGCGTGCAAGAGCTTGCGCAACTCACCGCGACCTTTCTTGGCGATTGTCGATTGCACTTGCGCTTCGAGATCGTCTTCGTACGTGCTGCGCTCTTCGCGGTAGAGCACGCCGAACGGCACGGGCACGCCGTTCTTGCCGCCGCACGTTTCGAACAATTGTAATAACTGTGCGCTTTTTTCGTCGTAGGCAGAAACCGCGTTAGGATTGTCTACGGCGGAAATAACTTCGATCGTACCGTTGGCGGCTTTCAAGCCCTTATCGTTGTCTTTGCCGAAGACCATTTTTTTGCCGTGCTCGACGAAGAGCATCGTCTCGGCGCGATTTTCTTTCGCGACAATCGGCTCGAAGACATTGTCGTTGAAGATGACGCAATTTTGCAACACTTCGACAAGCGAAGTGCCTTTGTGTTGATGCGCCGCTTTGGTAATCGACTCCATGTGCTTCATGTCTTTATCGTAAGTGCGCGCGAGAAACGAACCGCCCGCGCCGAGTGCGAGCTTGAGCGGCGAGAACGGTGTATCGATCGAACCTTCGGGCGTCGATTTTGCAACAGTACCTTTTGCGCTCGTCGGCGAATATTGTCCTTTCGTGAGCCCGTAGATTTCGTTATTAAAGAGCAAAATGTTAATATCGATGTTACGCCGCAAAATGTGAATCAGGTGATTACCGCCGATAGAAAGAGAATCGCCGTCGCCGGTGACCATCCACACCGAAAGGTCGCGACGCACGACCTTGAGCCCCGACGCGATTGCGGGAGCGCGCCCGTGAATCGTGTGAAAACCGTATGTGTTCATGTAATACGGAAAACGCGACGAACAACCGATGCCCGAGATGAATGCGATGTCTTCTTTGGCGACGCCGATTTCGGGCATCGACTTTTGCACGGCGGTGAGAATGCCATAATCGCCGCAGCCGGGGCACCAGCGCACCGTCTGGTCGGACGAAAAATCTTTTTTGGTGAGTGTTGCTTGTGACATATTGCCTCTTATTGTTTGATAAGGTCGACGATAACGTGTTCTAATTCTTCGATGCCAAACGGGCGGCCGCGTACTTTGTTGTACTGGTGCGCAGGTATGAGATATTTACCGCGTATGATTAGCGCGAGTTGGCCCATGTTGAGTTCGGGAATCAACACCTTGTCGAACGACTTCAACACCGCTTCGATATTTTTCGGAAACGGGTTGAGATGTTTTAGATGCGCATGCGAGACGCTATAACCTAACTTGCGCGCGCGCAATACGGCTTCGCGTATCGAGCCATACGTCGAGCCCCAACCCAAAACAAGCAGCCCGCCTTTTTTATCGGGATATGCTTCGAGCTCGGGAATAAAATCGGCAATCTTGTCGATCTTCGCCTGGCGTAAGCGCACCATCTTGTCGTGGTTTTCGGGGTCGTAGTTGATATTACCGTTTTCGTCTTTTTCGATGCCGCCAATGCGGTGTTCGAAACCGGGCGTGCCGGGTATCGGCCAACGCCGCGCTAATGTATCCACCGCGCGCGCGTATACTTTGTAGCCGTCGCGCGATTCGCCTGCTTTGATGCGATCGGTTTCGATCTCGGGCAAATTTTCGACCAGGGGGATTTTCCACGGTTCTGAACTATTGGCGATATAGGCGTCGGAGAGTAAAAAGACCGGTGTCATAAATTTCAGAGCAAGTCGACTCGCCTCGATTGCCGCGTCGAAACAATCGGCGGGCGTCGACGCTGCGACGACAGGCACGGGGCTTTCGCCGTTGCGCCCGTAGAGCGCCATGAGTAAGTCGGTTTGTTCGTTCTTCGTCGGCATGCCCGTCGAAGGGCCAGCGCGTTGCACGTCGATCACGACGAGCGGTAGTTCGGTCATGACAGCGAGGTTAATCGCTTCTGACTTGAGCGCAATGCCGGGGCCCGACGACGCGGTGATGCCCAACGCACCGCCGTAGGACGCGCCAATCGCCGCGCACGCGGCGGCAATCTCGTCTTCGGTTTGAAAAGTTCTGATATTATAGTTTTTATATTTGGCGACTTCGTGCAATATATCCGACGCCGGGGTAATCGGATACCCGGCGTAGAGCGCTTCAAGACCCGATAGCTCGGTCGCCGCGACAAGCCCCAACGCTAATGCCGAGTTACCGGTGATGTTACGGTATGTGCCCGCAGCAAATTCGGCTTTCGTGATTTCATACGCAACGTCGAAAACTTCGGTCGTTTCGGCGAAGTGATAACCCGTTTCGAGAACTTTGATATTCGCCTGCGCGAGATGCGGTTTTTTTGCAAATTGCGTTTCGAGCCATTTCTTGGTCTTCTCGATGTCGCGCTGGTACATCCAATACGTGAGACCGAGCGCGAAGAAATTTTTACAGCGGTCGATCTCTTTCGACGACAGCCCCGAGTCGGCGAGCGCGGTGCGCGTGAGTGTTGTAATCGGCGCGGTGATGAGTCGATATTTTTCTTTGAGCGCGTCTTCGTCGAGCGGGTTCGCGGTAAAATCTACCTTCTCTAAATTCTTTTGATCGAATTCGTCGATATTCGCCAATAAAACGCCGCCCATACGCAAATCTTTAAGATTCGCCTTGAACGCGGCCGGGTTCATGGCAACGAGTACATCCACCTTATCGCCGGGGGTGTAGATGCGATGATCGCCGAAGTGAACCTGAAAGCCCGAGACGCCCGCCGTCGTGCCTTGCGGCGCGCGAATCTCTGCGGGAAAATCGGGAAACGTCATCACGTCGTTGCCCGCAAGGCCTGTGACCTGCGTGAACTGCGCGCCGACTAACTGCATACCGTCGCCCGAATCGCCTGTGAAACGTACGGTCGCACCGTGAATTTTTTCGTGCGTTTTGTTGTGTGTGGAATCTGCCATGAAGCCTCGAATTACCTACTCTATCTATATTTTATTACAGTGGTTTTGGGAAAAAGAATTATAACCCAAGGCGCGCGATTTTTCAGGTGATAAGCTCGCGACATCGCACTTTTCACCCTATACCGAAAGCTTTTCAAGCCTCGTGGTTTTTAAGAAAAAACCACTGCTAAAGCGGCGAAACGCCTGCTTGCAAAGCTTTCGGTCTCCCCTAAAAAATCGCGCGCCCATAATCCAGTAAGTGCGGTTTTTAAGTGACATACGCGGCGCAAACTAATTTACGATTCTATCATGATGGAAATCTTGCTCTTAGTGATTGCAGTGTTTTCTGAGAACACCCTCGTTAAAATAGAGATTCGCAACTATTCGGGATACGCCTCGTCGAAAGACCCGGCGTGCGAAGCGTATATCGGCAGCGCGCATTTCTATAAGACATTGCATATCGGTAAGATCAAAAACGCGCGCGTAAAGGCTAAGTGCGTTTCGCCGTCGCAGCTTTACGGTCTCGGTAACATGGTCACAGAAATTCAAGGCTGGAACAACGTCGGCGAAAGCACACACACAAATTCTGCAAAACCGTTTCCCGCGCAAACGGTAACGCTTTCGGGCGTGATTGTCTATCGCCCGATTGTCGACAGGCGCAAATCGGTGGATGCATACTTGGGGAAAAGCCTGACACTCGAAACCGCAAGCGGTATACACGTTCTTTTTGCCTCTGATGCGGTGAGCGAGAGCGACTTACAGAAACTTAACGGCAAGAAAGTCGAGTTGCGTGCGGTCTTTGAAGACCACACACCGGCCGCCGATTCGATCGAGCAATATCCGACCGACAGCTATGGAAAGCCATTGCGCCGCAGCGGCTATCGCGTGCTCGGGGTACTGAAATGAAAGTGTCGTTAGTCACCGGCGCGACGAGCGGCATCGGCAAAGAAGCGGCAACGCAATTGGCGCGCCTCGGCCATCAAGTTATCCTCACGGGGCGCAACGCAGCAAAAGTACGCGCGGCGCAGGCCGAGCTTGCGGCAATGGGTCTGACGGTCGATACGTTTACCGTCGACATTGCCGATGCGAGTCAGGTTGCACAACTCGCCGACTATGTGCGCGAGAAATACGGCAAGCTCGATGTACTGGTCAATAACGCCGGTGTCTTTCTCGATACGCGCGGCAAACCGCAAGATAAAATCGAAATCTTGCGACAAAGTTTTGAGATCAATACTTTAGGCGCGTACCGCATGATCGAAGCGCTGCACCCGCTGCTCAAAAAGTCGGGCGATGCGCGCATCGTCAATGTGTCGAGCGGCATGGGCGGGCTCACCGAAATGAACGGCGGCTCTCCGGGTTATCGCATCTCGAAGGCGGCGTTGAATGCGGTAACGCGCATTTTTGCGAACGACCTTGCGGCCGATAAAATCAGCGTTAATTCGATTTGCCCGGGTTGGGTGAAAACACAAATGGGCGGCGCAGGCGCATCGCGCACCGTCGACAAGGGCGCCGAAACGATTGTTTGGCTCGCCACGGCAGATAAGATACCGAACGGCAAGTTCTTGCGCGACAAGAAAGAAATCGTTTGGTAGGTAAGTCACTAAACCGATTGACGTGCTATCTCGAATGGCTTTCCCCAAAAAAAACGGGATGTGGCGCAGTGGTAGCGCACTTGCTTCGGGAGCAAGGGGTCGCTGGTTCAAATCCAGTCATCCCGAAAATTAGAAGAACGTCTTAATATACTCGCGAAACACTTCATGCAATTCGAGCGTCGCCGGGGTAAACAGCACCGCCGCAATAATCGTCGATAACAGCGCACCCGCGAGAGTCGGTGCCCCCGCTTCGTGCATCGAGTCGCCGACGATGTCTGCTTGCACCAAAGCTTCGTATTGTGCGGTATGCCGCACGACCTGCGCATCGCCTTCGGCGGCGTGACGCGCACTCGACCACGCGGCGCCCGTTGTGAGCCAACTATTGCCGTTCAAGAAACTAAACAGCCCGAAGCCCATGAGATAACCCGCGAGACCGTATGCACCCCCAAAAAGACAAGCAGCCGCAGGCAAGAGCATCGTCGCCGCAAAAAGCGGCAGCAGCTTTCTCTTCAAATAACGCTCGGCCAAGCGGTGTAGACTTTTCACGTCGGGCTCGGCCTGTCCCGAGGTTAACCCTGAAATTTCGCGAAACTGTCGCCCGGTTTCGTGCATAATGAGCGGGCCTAAATTCAGCACAAGCTCGCCGATGCGCGCCGCTAAATAATACGACGCAATGCCGCCGACGAGCAGCATCGCCGTTTCGGTAAGATGCTTGAAGACAGAAGCTCCCCCAGCTTCTTGCACGATTTGCGAATACACCAAGAACATGAGCACGGCAAGCGCCGCCAACATCATCTTACCGTGCAAAACATAAGAAGGAACAGAAACGCTGCGCAGGTTACGAAATTTTTGCATCAACGTATTCTTTTCGTTCTTTTGCACGGCAAGTTTCAGCCGCGAAATTTCTGCGGCCGCGAGCGGCATAATTGCCGCCGTTGCTTGCGCCACGGTAAAAAGCGAAATCATCGAGGTTAACGCGAGCGCCAACGCGAATAATCCGTAGTGAAAGCGCTCTTCGCCTTTCTCTTCGACGATACCCAAAATATACGCGACACCCATCATTGCGACGACAATGAGCGCCGGTATCGCTGCGCCACGCATGCCTGCGGCGATGCCCTTATGTACGACTGTCGAAACCGAACTCGCGGCGGCGGCGATAAGACTACGCGCTGTGCGGTGGTTTTCGGCGACAAAAATCGTCGAATAAAAATTTAACAAGAGCGCCGTCATCGAACCCATGAGAACAATCCAAAAATATTTGATGTGCAGTTGCGCGACGACGACAAGAACAAAATACGTCAACATCGCTTGCACGCTGATCGCGACGATATAGCCGATGCGAATATTCCACAAGAACGTTTCGGGCGAAGTTTTATCGCGCACACGCATGATAAAAAACGCGGGGATTGCAGAAACTATGCCGATCGCAAATATCGTGAGCGATATATAATTGCGCCCGACGATCGCAATTTTCGTCTGGGCTTCGATTTGATCTGCGATGAGGAGCACTGCCACACATAGCACAAAGAACTCCAACGGATAAAAAAAGAATCGATTGATCGTGGCAAATTGCCGTCTGAGACGCCACAACGGATTCGCACTGCCCATGAGCGGTAAAAGCGCTTCTTGCTTGCTCATCAGTTCGTACGCATAATCGCTCGAACGCGCGATCAATGAAATCTTGAACCGCAACCAAAACAGAATGAGTGCGCCGGCATACGCCGGTAACAAAAATATTTCAAAGAAAATATACCGCGTCTTGTGCGCTTCGTAGACATAAAGCGCTGCGAGCGCAACCGCACACATTCCCAAGAGAGCGCCGGCATAAAGTAGATAGCGAAAAATTCGACTCGTCGATTCTCTGCCGAGCGCGTGCGCACGCCGCTGCATCACGACGCGCAACTGTTCGGTCAAAACTGCGCCGCCTAAAAAAACGAAAAATACCGCTATCTCGATAATCAGAATGCGACTCTCGGTAAAACCGTGGCGCACATTGTCGAGATAATAGCCCGCCCCTAAAGCAAAAACAAAAAGCAGCAGCGCCGCTAGAAAGAGTCGCAACAGATAGCGCGTGAATTCATTGGCCTCGACGATGGGTGCCGCTGCTGCATCGCTTTGCGTCTTGAGGCGCAAGCGGCGAAATATTTGCTGCACGCACAAGAGCACGCATAAAAGCGCAGCGCCCAACGAGAACACAAACACGCCATTATACATCGACGGAAGAGCCTACGATTTTTGTAGTTGCGTAAAGTGTTATTCTTAAGCTTAAGCTTAAGTTATAAGCTCTCAAGACCACGGCTTCACCACGCGCTCGGAAAAACCCATGTGCTGAAAAATTCGATCGGTCATGAAATCGTAAAGATCGACGAGGTTTTGCGGGCGATGATAGTAACCCGGCATCAGCGGCATAACCGTCGCACCTGCGCGCGTCAAGGTCAACATATTTTGCAAGTGGATTGCACTCAGTGGGGTCTCGCGCGGGCAGAGAATTAGCGGGCGACGCTCTTTGAGCGAAACATCTGCCGCGCGCTCGATGAGATTGCTGCTGAGACCATGCGCAATCGCCGCCAAGGATTTCATGCTACAGGGGAGCACGACCATGCTGCGGTACGACGCCGAACCGCTCGCGGCACGCGCGCCGATATTGCGATAATCGCAAAAGGCGAACTGATGCGCCTCGCCCAGAGCGCCGAATTTTTTCGCGGCAAGATCGAGAAGATTGTCGCCCGCGAGCATTAGCTCGGTCTCGGCGACACGAAAAAAATTCGGCGACGCGATGAGGTCGCTTGCGCCTTCGCAATGCGAAAGATGCCACAGAAAGCGCAACGCATATTCGACGCCCGACGCGCCCGTGACTGCAACGATGTACCGATTCATTCCATGCCGCACAGATGATATCCTATCACTCCATGCAGAAATAGATTTTCTCTTCAGGGCAACCATGTTTTTTTAATATGGCCCGCGCTATTTCGAGCAGTTGCATACGCAACGGCCGAACATAGCGCATTTTCTGGTCTTCACCCTGAATAAAGTGCCGCGCAAAAATTTGCGAATTGGGATAATTGCTCTTAGCCTCGCGAAAAACATCTTTCGCAAAACGCACGACGCCGAGCGAAACGTATTGTAATTTTTTGTACGTTAAGAGATCGCGCATTGCGATGCACAGCATTTCAAATTTTTCCGCAAACGTCGCGTCGTAAATTATCGGGTCGCAATGCACGCCTAATTGGTAGCCCAACTCAGAAAGTCGCCGCATTGCCGACAGACGTTGTTCGATCGACGGCGTTTCGCGGTCGAAAACCATTGCCTGTTCGTGCGTCGATAACGAAAAACTCACGACGATATTCGGTAGCGGCGTGAGCGCACGTAAGGCGCCGATGTTAATCGACTTTGTACGCAACTCGAGAAAGGCTTGGCTGTGCCTTGTAAAATAATCAAAGTACAGTGGGAGTTCTCCCGTGATATGCGAGAGAGCTAACGAATCGCTGAACTCCCCCGCGTGAAACCAAATTCTTTCGTTTGCATGGTCTGCAACGGTGCGCTCCATCGCCGCTATTATGTCGTCGTGGTTGACGAAAAGCACCAAATCGGGAGACGAGAAATAACCTTGTAAATAACAGTATTCGCATTCGTAAATGCAATTAAATGCATGAACATAATAAAAATGCTTTTCGGCCGCTTGGTAGCCGTATGCGGGCGGCGCCTCTTTGACGCAAGCGCCTTTTCGCGCGGCGAGAAAAATATTACGATTCTCGCGCTTCTTTAAGTACGGTGTTTTCTGCCGTGAAAAAAGTTCTTGATAGTCGTCGATGAGTTCAACCTGCCGTGCATCGAATTTTTTCCGCATGGCTTCGGTCGTAGCATACGCTTCTACGGCGCGCTCGACATACAAGGTATCAATCCGCATCGCTGCGCTCGCCTGCGCAAGTCTCTTGCCACGCCACAAAGTCAAAAATAGTTAACGCCGACAACATCGCCGCGTATTCTTTCGCCGTTTTTATTTTTATCTGTAACGTCAACGTCGACGTTTCTAAGCTACTATCAAAATGCGCTCGCATCGTCGCCGTTTGCAATGCTTGAAGACGCTCTGCGCGCGCGGCGCGTACCGCCGCTTCTTGCGGAAATAGTATTCGTTGCAAATACGCGATGAGACCTTCTGACGATGCAATATTCGCGCGCATCAAAATTTCTTTTTGATAAAGCGCCGCTGAGACCGCACCTTCGCGAAGCCGAGCGATTTCGTAGAGTTCGCCTAAAATGCGCCGTTCTGATTCGGTCGCGCGAAACGGTAACTCGAAATCTAACGCCTTCAAAAGTCGTACTGCAATTTCATTTTTACGCCGGGGTTTCTATCGAAAAATTTCAGCGCGTCTTCGCGGCTCACGGCGTAAAGCGACGCCGCGCCCTTGTTTGTAAACGTATAAGCGAATGTTTCGCGGCCTGTACGCAAGAGATCGCTGTGGATAATAACGTCGCCGCGTGTCAATTCGCCGACCTTGCCGTTGCCGTCGGCGACGGAAATCTCGCCCGAACGCACGATATAAAAATATTGCGGCGCTTCGCCTTTGGTATAAACGGCGCCCGGCGTCGTCAACTCGATAGGCACCAACATCGATTCGAGCCATGTCTTCTGCGTCGATGTAAGAAAATTCAGATGCCGACTCTGTGAAATGACGTTCCATGTTTCGGCGTCGCGCACTTTGGCAAGGCGATGGAGCATTTTCTCGAAATCGGTTCCCGAAATAAAATTTAAGAATTTATCTTTCTCGATCGCAAAGAGCGTCGCTTCGGTTTCGGCCACAACGTCGGCGGTGCGCAACTGATCGGTCACGAGCGCAACTTCGCCGAAGTAATCGTACGCTCCGTAAATTTTGCGCGATTGCAAATCTTGCGTGCGCACCGAAACCGAGCCGAAATAAATAATAAAAAATCGATCGCCCTTAGTGCCTTCGCGAATAATCAGATCGCCCTTGCTATATTTTTCGACCTGCACGATGTCGATAAATTCTTGCGCGCGCGAAATCGGCACATCTTGAAAAAAATCTAACTGTTTGAGCACGCTCAAAATCTGCGACGCCTTCGCATTTTCGGGCGGCGTTGCGTTGAAATAGAGCGTGTGTTCGATGCCGAACTTGGCGAGCGTGAGGAGCGTATCTTTCGGGAAATCTTTTTCGCTGATATGGTAGACAACGATTCGCTTACGTACGTCGTCGGGCAACGAATCGAGATACTTGATCGGCGTGTGTAACGGAGCGATACCCGATTCGTGGTAGATGACGTTACTGTGCCACGGGAAATTGCGTAATGCGTCGTAGCGCGATTTATCGATAATCTCCATCTCGCGCAGCTTCTCGTGAATCTCGGGGTCGTTGTTATGGTCGGACGAATAGACGAACGACTGGTCTTGAAATTTCAGCGTAAAACCGATTGCGGGAATCGAATGCAGCGTGTAAAAAATATCAAACCGTCCGCCGTGAATAAAGAACGGTTGACCGACCTTAATGGGCTTAAATGCAAACAAACGCCGCATGTAGCTTTCGTCGATGTCGGCAAACGCCGAATATTTTTTCAAGAAACTACCCATCACCGTTTCGGTGGTATAAATCGTCACCTTGCCTTCTTCGAGAATTTTCTGAAACGTGCCTGCGTCGTGGTCGGCGTGGCAGTGCGTCAAAATAATACTGTCGATAAATTTTGGATTCACGTTCGAATCTTCGAGCCACTCAGTCGTGTTGACGGGCGGGTCGACCATGATGCCGCTATGGTTCAGCCAAATGATAAAGCCCGAAGTGTTCTCTTGCGGGTCGAAACCGTGGCTCGGGCCTAAGCACGTCACCCCGAAAAGCGGCGGTACGAACGGTTCGTGCAAACGCTCGCCGATTTGATAAATTGTTTTGAATTCGATCTTGCCCGGAATATCGGCGATATGTTCGCCGCTTTTCGTCACCGAAAAATTACCCTCGCTATCTTGACTGACGGTCACGCCGTTATAAGTAAACCGGCCGCGCTCGTTAAAAAGACCGAAACCCACCATGTCGGAAAATTTGAACGTGCTGCTAAAAAACGTCATCTCGCGTTTGAGCTGTGGCACATCGAGCCCCTCGAGATAATCTTTCGCGACATCGAGATTGCGCGGGCCGAATACGGCTTCATTAAAAACCGTTTTGAACCTTTGAAATTGCTCTTGGTTGCAAATCAACACCGTTTTCCTCTTTTTCAAAAAGAAATTGTAGTAAATCGGAAACTCCAACTCGGCGACACTGATACCCTTGCGCCAATTGAAAAAGTGCTTCGGCAAAACGAACACCGTTGGCACACCTTCGGGCAAAAACATCGTATCTTTAATAGTTTCTGGCGGCGCGCCAAACTGAAAATAGCCGCCGGGCGTTTTCACGAGGTAGCCGCCGCGCGGCAATTCTGTCACGGTGTGAGAAAGTTCTTTGAGAGGTTCCATGAGGATGTATGACGAGGGGGAGCGGTAATTTACCACAAAAATTCGTTTTAACCGTCGCGGGTCAAGTATTTTCGATAAAGGACGCGCGATTTTTCAGGGGGCAAATGATGGCACTGCATATGTTGCCAGCACCCCCTGAAAAATCGCGCGCCCTTTAGATAAGTAGACGACGGGTGCGAGCACACTCCAAAACCGGGCCATGAAAACCTACCCGTACTACCTTGCGAATAAACCCGCGACCGGCGCCACAACTCTCACCGTTACCGACAAATATACCGGCGCAACATACGCCGCCGTCGCGTGCGCCACACCCGAGATTATCGAGCAAGCGATTGCCGCAGCCGTGAAGGCCGAGCGAGCGATGGCAAGTCTCGCGGCGTTCGAGCGGCGGCAAATTCTCGAACACGTACTCAACCGTATCATCGAGCGGCAAAAAGAATTCGCGGAGCTCTTGTGCGTCGAAGCGGGCAAGCCGATTAAAGACTCACGCGGCGAAGTCACGCGCCTCATCGACACGTTTCGCATCGCGACCGAAGAAACGACGCGCATCTGCGGCGAAGTGTTGCCGCTCGACATCACACCGCGCACAAAAGGCTATCGCGGCTTCACTAAGCGCGTGCCGATCGGCGCGTGTTCGTTTATTACGCCGTTTAACTTTCCGTTGAATTTGGTTGCGCATAAAATCGCGCCCGCAATCGCGGCCGGTTGCCCGTTTGTGTTGAAGCCCGCGAGTCTCACCCCGCTCGGCGCGCTTGTTTTGGGCGAAATTCTGGCCGAGACCGATTTACCCGCGGGCGCATTTTCGATTCTGCCGTGCACGCGCGACGGTGCCGATCTTTTCGTGACCGACGAGCGACTGAAACTACTCAGCTTCACGGGTTCTGCCGAGGTCGGTTGGGGTATGAAAGCCCGCGCGGGTAAAAAGAAAGTCACGCTCGAACTCGGCGGTAACGCGGCGGTCATCGTCGACGATGGCGTCGATCTCGACCATACCATAGCGCGCATCGTCTTCGGCGCTTTTTACCAGTCGGGGCAAAGTTGTATCAGCGTGCAGCGCATTTACGTGCACGAAAAAATTTACGACACGTTTCGCGACAAGCTCGTTACGGCGACCAAAGCGCTCAAAGCGGGTAATCCGCATGACGAAGATATTTTTATCGGCCCGATGATTTCTGAGAAAGAAGCGAATCGCCTTAAAGGGTGGATTGACGAAGCGGCCCTGCACGGCGCAAAAATTCTTTGCGGGGGGGCGGCAGAAGGCCTCATGCTCGAACCGACTCTTCTTGAAGCGGTTAATCCTACCGATAAACTATACGCCGAAGAAGCGTTTGGGCCCGCAGCGCTGCTCGAAAAATTTAGCGATTTCGACGCCGTGCTCGAACAGGTCAACAGCGGCCGCTACGGTTTGCAGGCGGGAATTTTTACGCGCGATATTCAAAAGGCGATGCATGCGTGGGATACGCTCGAAGTGGGCGGCGTCGTGATTGGCGACGTGCCGAGCTTTCGCGTCGACAACATGCCCTATGGAGGCGTTAAAGATTCGGGGCTCGGCCGCGAAGGCATTCGCTCGGCGATCGAAGATATGACCGAAGTGCGGCTTTTGGTGATAAAATAATTTGGTACCGCCGAATTATTTTATAGATTCGTAGATGGCTTGGCTTATACGCAAAGTTTTGTCGGGACGAATTTTATAATCCATTTTGTTGGCGACGTACGCAAATGCGAGACCGACTTTCGGGTCGGCAAGCGCGACGGGGCCGCCCATGCCCGAATGCCCGAACGCTTCGCTATGCGGAGAATAAATGTGCGCTTCTTCTTTTAAGAAGCCTAAGTTCCAACCGAGGCGCTTTTGCAGAACCAAATCGTAGCGCAACGGATTCGTGCGCGTTAATTCGTGCATGAGCGCGCGGTCGGCAAATTTTATTTTACCGAGCTTGCCACCCAACGCGAGTACGTTCATGATCGTCGCCAAGGCGCGCGCATTGGTGATCGCCCCCGCCCACGGTAGTTCGAGGCGATGCACCCACGTTTCGTTGAAAACATCGAGACTTTTTGGGCCTAACGCAGGGTTTGTGTACGCACGCTCGATCGATCGGTCGCCAGCGACGAATGCCCGCGCGATGCGCCCTTCGGTCGTGTTGCCGCCGAAAAGGTCGGGCACAAGCGCCGCAATTCGGTCGAATGCCGACACAGGGTAGAGCGTCGCCAACCGATCGTCGTATGCCGCAGGTAGACCGATAAAGCAATCCACCCCCAATTTACCCGCAACTTCGCGCCGAAAAAATATACCGAGACTTTCATGCGCCACACGCTGAAACAGCGCTCCCATATATGCGCCCCACACCTGCGCGCCGTATGCTTGCGCGCTGCCGGGCAAGAAGAGCGGCTTCTGGTGCGTGAGCGCACGATCGACTTTTGTCGGGTTGTCGCGAAAATCGACGAGGTCAAGTGGCATGTCGAGCGCGTAGAGACCCGCGCGGTGTTCGAGTAGTTCGCGGCAAGATATCGTACCCTTACCGACGAGCGCAAAGTCTGGCCAATAATACGCCACCGGCGCATCGTAGTCGAACTTGCCGCGCGTCGCGAGAATCAAAAAAGAAAGCGCGGTCATTGCTTTTGTCACGGAGAAGACCGGCACGAGTGTATTTTCACTCCATGCTGCGTGCGTCTTATGATTTTTCTCGCCCGCCCAAATATCGAGAGCCTTTTCGCCGCGCCAATAGACAGCAAGCGCAGCGCCTATGTCTTGTTTGTCTTGAAAATTTTGTAAGAATACATCGACAACGCACGCAAATTTTGGCTGCCAGCAACCGTGGATTTCGATTTTCACAATGCCACGCATCGTGGTGCGTATCTTATCGTGTAAAGAAGATTGCATGGGTTGGAAACTGTAGTTTTCAACCTGTTGCAACAGTTTTTTCGGACATAATGTCGAAAAAATTTAAACTATTGCTCTTTGATTTAGGCGGCGTGCTCATTGAAGTCGATACAACCGAACTGAAGGCATTGGGCAAACCCGGCCAATCGGTCGTCGAATTATGGGAAACATGGCTGACGTGCAACGCCGTACAACGTTACGAATCGGGAAAAATCGGCGATCGTGAATTCGCCACCGATGTGCTCGCAGCATTTGGCTCAACGATCGAACCGCAAATCTTTTTAACATCTTTCACGCGCTGGCCGATCGGCTTCTATAAAGGTGCAGTGGAATTTCTGGAGAGCCTACGCCCTCGCTACAAACTCGCGTATCTTTCGAACTCCAACGCGCTGCATTACCCGCGTTTCGAGCACGAATTTCGCGCGCCGCAATATTTCGATTATTGTTTCGCGTCGTTCAAAATGGGCGCAGTCAAGCCGCACCGTGAAATTTTTGAAAAAGCGCTCGCCATGCAACCGTTCAAACCTGAAGAAATATTTTTTGTCGACGACAATCGTCTCAATATCGAAACGGCGCGCAGCTTGGGCATTCAAGCCGAAGTTGCACGGGGTCTCGACGAAGTGCAACAAGTATTCGCGCAAGAAAAATTGCTGGAGTGAGTAATAACCGCAGACTTACCCACGACTGTTTATGCACCCTTTTGACGAGAAAACGCTGGCAAGATTTGCATTCATTGACTATGGCCTGCGCACATGGTACCTGCAGCGCTGGCCCTTTGGTTTAGAAGCATGGCTCTATAAACGATTACCCCATTCAATGAGACGAGCGATTCCCTTTACGGCGCTTTTCGACTCGCGCCTCAATGCCATTTTACCCCTTGCGTACGGCGAGTTCGAGCCATTAGATGCCAGCGTTTCGGGTATGGCTCAGTGGATTCACGAGCTACCCGCTGAACTCAAGACGTCTGCGTTCGTCGCATTAGAATCGCATCAGTTTTTAGCTCTCGAAGCCTGCCAACATGCGCGCGGCTTTGCGGCATTTATCGAACAAGAATTTCGCGCGGGGAGCTTCAACTTTTTATTCGCCGCATGGCGCTTGCATTCGCAGCTTAGTCAACCGCCCGAATACCGCAAGCGCTTCAACCGCCGCCTCATGCGGCAAAAGCGCGCCGAGATTCTGCAGTTTTTGATGGGGTCTAAAATCTCTCCGCTGTTTCTAAAATTACTGCCGCGCCTTGCGCCGAATATGATCGATGAAGATGCGCTGTATATATTGCTCTTGGCGTGCAAGAAGAAGAAGTTTGCACAGGCGATTGCGAATGTTGAATGCATTAGTAATCCGGGATTAAATTTTGCGTGGGAATACTTACCCGAGTGGCTTTATCATCCGAATATTTTACAATGTTTGATGCAGATAGCCGAATCGACACCGGGGTTAGCCACTTTCTTGCCGCCGGCAATTCGCAAGGCTGATAAGAAAGATCATAATCGAATACTTACCTCACTCAAGTCGGCGAGGACTATCGACGAATTAGAAAAGCGACTGCATAAATTGACGCAACAATTCGTCTTAGAACAAAAGTTTCCACAACCGCCTTTTGTCGGAACCAATTTACTCTATCCCGTCCAAACCGGTAAAATGTTGCAAGCCGAGGGCAAGTACATGCACAACTGTGTAGCCGGGTATTCGGCAAGCATCATGAAAGGCGATTATTTCTTTTTCCATTTTGCCGGCGCCGAAGCGGCGACGGTGCTTTTGCGAAACGACAAGTTGGGCGGCTGGGCGGTTGCCGAACATTTAGGTATCAAGAATTCGAAGCTGAGCGTGAAAACGCTCTTAGAAATATATCGCGAGCTCGCACAATTTTCTACACGAGATCGCAAACTCTACTTCGACCAAACTCGAATCGCAGGTTTTTATTATCGCAAGACAGAATCGTTGTGGAAAAAATTGCGTATGTATCAAGGTCAATTTCTGACGTTACGCAAGGAGCCTGAAAACCCGCACGATGCCAACGCCATTGCTGTCGACTTTAAAGGAGCGCACATCGGCTACGTACCGCGGGGGCGCAATCAGCTCATCGGTATTTTACTCGACGAAGGTTTCCCACTCGAAGCAAAGATTCTTGCAGTGTCCCCCACTTACGACTCGGCAGAAGTTGAAATTGGTATTATTTGCACCGGCCAGTAGACACTCCTGCCTAAGTAATTAACACTACTTTCGTCCATTGCTATGGAAAACCGTAGCTGTGCTGTGATCGCTGCAAAAACTGCACGCCACTTTCCTGAGACTTGTACTTTTTTTGCACTCTTATGAGAAAAAAACGCCGTTTTGTGGTATTTAATATGTAGAGGGTTCTACATGAAATGTTCACGACAACCGAAGTTTTTGGCCGAGAAGTCCATCCAAATCACGCATGTG
>JAFEGD010000184.1 GCA_018240245.1 Spirochaetota bacterium
CCTCGAAGTGAACGAGATGGCATACCTTACCGAGGCCGGGCTCAAAGATAAACTTTCGAAACTCGACAAAGACGACATCGCCGCCGTGTTCTGGTATGCGTTCGCGTGGGGTTCGGCGATTAACGTCGATCGCGAAGATACCGAAGCGCTCTCAGAATTGCCGAAAATCGAAGTCATGATGGCGCAAGTCAAAGCGTGGGACGAAGCGTACTACTTCGCCGGTGCCTGGCTTTTTGAAGGCGTCTACTTCGGTGCGCGCGCCGAGATGATGGGGGGAAATCCTGCCCGATCGAAAGAGGCGTTCGAGAAAAATTTGAAACTCACCGAGGGTAAAATTTTGATTACGCAATATTTTTACGCGCGCACGTATTGTATCTTTGCGCAAGACAAAGCCTGCTTCGACCGCAATATCGCGGCGGTTTTAGACGCGCCGGCAGATATCCATCCGGTGCAGAAACTGGCGAATGCGCTCGCGAAAAAAAAAGCCGAGCGGCTCAAAAAACGCAAAGCCGATTTTTTTGTAGAATAAACCTTTTGTGTGCTCTTTGCGCAAAAGGTTTATTTAATACTTTATTTTCTGTATCCCGAATAGAATTATGTCACATGAGAAATTTGTGGCTACTGGCGCTATTTATCCTCACTCCGGCGTTTGCCGAAGAAATTTTTTTAACGTGTAAAGTCACCGAGATTGCCGCTACGGAGCAAGAAGGTAAGATCGACGCCAAGCTGAAGAAGATTCTGAAATCCATCGCCAAAAACGAATCGTTTACTAAATATCGCAGTTTAAAGTATTTGGGTAAGAAATCGTTCAATGCGACGAAGCATAAGGCTGGCACGATTAAACTCAAAAATGGCAATAGGCTGGCGCTCAAAGTGGTTTCGGTCGTGCGCGCGCATAAGCAGAACACGATTACCGCCGATGTGACGGTGGGCGAGAATACCGAGCGGCAGAGTTTTATCGATCGTCATTATTTATTACTGAACGCGGGCGAGCTCAAAGGGAAAGGCGATCTCGTGTTGGCGATCAGTTGCCCTGTTTTTCCATAGCTAGCGTTATTTGCAATTACCGACTTTGCCCCAACCCCAATAATAAACCCCCATTTTGGGATGGTTGACGCGCTTGATATCCATGAGCACGTAATTGCCGCCCAGTTCGGCGGCTTCTTTTTTCATTTCCGCAACGACGTCGGCGCGCGACTTACCCCACGCAATATCACCGATTTTGATTTCAGCGATGAGTTGGCATTTAGCGGGCAAGAGGTCTTGTTCGTGCGTTTCGACGTGCAGATTCGCGGCATCGATAGCCGTTGCGGCAAGAATGCCGAGTGTTATTAGGATTGCTTTTTTCATAAAACCTCTCTGCGCCATACCATTATTATCGCGAAATACGGATAGAACGCCCTGAGGGGCAATACGCGAAAATATACCATGAACTACTGAGGGGACGTCAAATTTGACTCGCCGCCGCCGCGCGGCAAAAAGGTTTAGATTCGATGCGGGGTGTGCGGCGGCATATTTGGGGGTTAATCCTCATTCTGATTGCCGCATCGACGCTCACCGGCACAATCGCGTCGCTTGTGCTCTACCAGACGGCGATTAAGCAAAAATCGGATTTTCTGCTGACCGAGGTCATGAACTTGTCGCGGCTCATCGACGCCGTAGCGCGTTTCGATCGCCATACCTTTACCGAGGTGAATCGCTCGACGGCAGCGACGTTAAGCCAAGTCGAAGCCGCTTTTAAAGATCAACGCGGTTTCGGGCAGAGCGGTGAAATTCTCATGGCGCGGCGCGAGGGCGGTAAGGTCGCCATTTTTTTACGCTATCGTGGGCAGGCAATCAATCAGAATTTGGTGTTACCGCACGACCCAGGGCGTACCGAGGCGATGCATCTGGCGTTGCAAGGCAAGAGCGGCGTGGGGGAGTTCACAGATTTTCGTGGCGATCGGGTACTTGCGGCGTACACATTCGTCGATTTTTTACAGACGGGTCTCGAAATCAAGATCAACATGGCCGAAATTATGCGGCCTTACATGGTGAACGGATTAATTATCGCGTTAGCGAGCGCGGGCGTTATTTTGATTTGCGTGCTACTGTTCTTGCGCATTAGTCGTCCGGTTCTGGAAGAGCTCGAAAAGCACCGCATTTTGACAGAAGCGGTTTTTGCTTCGGCGCAAGATATGATCTTATCGCTCGATCGGTATTGCCTTATGCGCCTCGTGAACCCTGCGGTGCGCGCGATGCTCGGTTTTGGCGACGGCGAGCTCTTGCAGCGCGATTTTTCGATCATTTTCGACGGCGCCGACGCGAACACCGCGCGCATTCTCGGCGAGATTCGTAACCACACATTCGACAATGCGTCTTCGGGCACGGTCGTCGTGAAGAAAAAAAATGGGGAGCTATTTCCCGCGAGTATTACTTCGGGCGAGGCGGCGACGGGCGACACAGCGACGACGACGATTATTCTGCACGATTTGACCGCTCTGAAACGTAGTGAAGCGACGATTCGCATGCTGAACCATCGTATGATCGAGATTAAAGACGCCGAACAAGACACCATCTCGCGCGAGATTCACGACAATATCGGTACGAACCTCGTTTGGCTCAAATTGCAGGCGCAACAGTTATTACAGAAACAATCCGCAAACGGCGAAGCGACTGCGGATTTCATAAAGAACTTCGACGATACGATCGAAGCGACGCGCTCGCTTTCGCATAGCCTCAGTCCTTTGGCGATTGAGAAATTGAGTTTAGGCGTGATGTTGCGGCGCCTCGCCGATCGCGCGCATGCGGTGTCGAAGACGCGCGTCGAGTTCGACGACGAAAGCGTCGATTTCGATTTGCCGCCGAAAACCCGGTTTCATATCTACCGCATCGTGCAAGAGGCGTTGAATAATGCGCTGCGACACGCCGACGCAAAACTTATTCGCCTCGAATGCGTGCGCAGCGGGGCTACGTTAATAATCCGCATTAGCGACGACGGCAAGGGTATAAATATCAATCGCGAAACGCAAGGTTTGGGTTTGTCGCTCATGCGCGAACGCGCGCACCTCGTGAAAGGCACGCTGAAAATTTCATCGACGAAAAAAGGTAGCGAGGTACAGCTTGAAATCCCCCTCTGATATAAAGTGTCGTCTCATTCTCGCCGACGACCACGCGCTTTTTCGAGCGGGCATGAAGCGCATGCTCGAAGACACCGGGCATTTCAGCGTCGTCGGCGAGGCGAGCGACGGTAAAATATTACAAGACAAAGTACGCGCGATCGAGCACGATATGGTGGTGACAGATTTATCGATGCCGGGCGCGAACGGCTTCGAGGCGATCGAAGAGATACGAAAAGTTAATCCGCAAGAAAAGATTGTCGTGCTCTCGATGCATAAAGATCGCGATCTTTTCAAAAAGGCGTTGCAGTTGGGCATCGACGGTTATATTCTCAAAGAAGACGTGTTCGAGCAGATGACGCATTGTCTCAAGATGGTCATGGCGGGCGAAAAATCGTACTCGCCGCGCATGACAAATTTTATCACTACCGATCTTGCGCGCAGCGAGTCGAGCGAGCTTGCGTACGAAATTTTGACGAAGCGCGAACTCGAAATTATGCGTCTTTTGGGCAAAGGCGAGAGTAATCGCGAAATCGCCGATTTTTTAGATTTGAGCGTGCGCACCGTCGAAACGCACCGCGCGAGCATCATGCGCAAGATGGATTTTCATAATATCCAAGAGTTGGTGACGTATTGCGTGAAAAATGCGCTGGTGGATGAATCGTAGTGAATGCGATTGACGTAGAATCGGTGATGAACGAGAGTACCAGCGTATGAATTTTCTTTCGCTCGCTTTCGCCGCGTTTCTGATCGTTTCGTTCATTATCTATTGGCATATCCCCCGCTCGTGGCGCGTGGGTTTTCTGATCTTCGCCTCGCTCGCGTATTACGGCATTTATAGCGTGGCGTTTCTCGTGCATTTTGTTTCTATCGTCGCGATCAACTATTTTGTCGCGCTCCACATCGCGAAGCACCGCAGCCGCTGCACCATCGGCATTGCGGTCGCGCTCAACATCGTGCATTTAGCCTTTTTCAAATATATTAACTCCGCCTTGTTGCTTCTCGCGCCGCAAGGCGAGACGGTGCCCGCGTGGCTCAAGGTCGTGATGCCGCTCGCGATCAGCTTTTATACGTTTCAAATTATCGCCTTCTTAGTGGATGTATACCGGGGCGCCGATACGGCAAACGAAAAGATGCCTCGTGTCGAACTTTCACCGCAACGCTATGCGCTCTTCATGCTTTTTTTTCCGCACTTGATATCGGGGCCGATTTTGCGGGCAAACGATTTCTATCGGCAAATCGGGCAAGAAGTCGCGACGCGCGATATGCAAGTGCGCGGTCTTTACTTGATCGCGTTGGGTATCGTCAAAAAACTTTTCATCGCCGATGTGTTGGGCTATCTTGTGAACCCCGTTTACAAAAATCCGACCGATTACGGCAGTCTCGACGTGCTCGCCGCAATCTTGGGCTACACCGCGCAGCTTTACTGCGATTTTTCAGGCTTCATCGATATTGCGCGGGGCGTCGCCAAACTCTTCGGCTATTCGCTGCCGCAAAATTTTAATAGCCCTTTCTTTGCGGCGAGTTTCTCCGAATTTTGGAACCGCTGGCACATTACGCTTTCGAAATTTATTCGCGACTGCATCTATATTCCGTTGGGCGGCAATCGCGTCTCACCCGCGCGGCAACAGTTCAACCTCATGGCGGCAATGGTCTTATCGGGCATTTGGCACGGCGAAACTGCTAACTTTTTCTTATGGGGCGCGCTGCACGGTATTTATCTCGCACTAGAAAAACTCGTTGGGCTCTCGAAAACTCCGGCAAATAGTTTTACTTGGCTTCTACGAAATCTCTGGGTTGTCGCAGGGTGGAGTATCTCCTTAGTATTCTTTCGCTCTCCCGATTTCAAAACGGCGCTCGTACTCTTAGGACAGCTCTTCACTGTGAAAGTAGCCACGCTGTCGCTCGTACTTGTTTTCGGTCTTGTAGTCGCAACATGGCTCGTGCAATTTGCCGAACTTAAACGCGAATGGTTCTTAACGTTTGCAATCCACCGCGCGGCGTTTATCGTGCCGATAATTTTAATCGTTATCTATTGTTTAATTGTGCGGGTGCAGATACCCAACGAGGCGTTCATCTATGTGCAATTTTGATCTTCGCAGAGGTACTTTATGACACAAGGTTTTCGCCGTTGGATTTATTATTCTCTCGCGCTCGTCGTTCTCCTTTTTGCCGCCGATAAGTTGTTGCTCTTGAAAAAAAACGCGGCGCCGCATCCCAAGGGTGTTGTGCCGGGTGATGGCGAGCGGCTGAGCGAAACGGCGCGCATACGCCTCGATAAAGAAGCTAGCTTTGCCGCAAAAAAACCGGGCATGCGCTCGGTGGTCGTGTTCGGCTCTTCGCGCTCCGAGCGCTTCAACCTCTTGAAGCAAGAAACGGGTATCAGCGAATATCTCATGCCGCAACAAAAAGAGCAGATTTACGATACCCAGTTTTTGGTGTATGCGCAAGTCGGCGCGCAGATGGTCGCGTACTACCACGCGCTCGATCATCTGTGGCGGTTAAATTATATTCCCGACGCGGTCGTGCTCGAAATCGGCCCCGAGCTGTTAGAACTCGATCACAAAAATAACCACGGCAAGTCGGAGTTCATTTTCTCCGACGAATACGATTTCGATTACTACCGCTTTCTCGAAAAGTTCGGTAAAAAATCGGTCGCCGAAGAGGCGCGCGCGCGACTCTTGTTTGCGGGGTATGCGTTGAAGCCCCGCCCCGAACTCTTTTTTCATAATTATATCGGGCAAGCGCAGAACGAAAAGCCGGAGTATCCGCTGATACAGAAATATTTTCGTAGTTACAAAGATTATCTCGATAGCGAACTTACGGGCAAATTGCGCGAAGAGCGCATCGGCGCTTTCGTCACGATGTACGGTAACAACTACAAGACCTTTGCCGTCGACCCGCTCATGCACGAATCGCTGCGGCGCATCGTGCAGATGGCGCGCGCGAAAAATGTGCCGGTGCTCCTCTATCGCCCATTTGTACACAAAGAACTTGCCGCAGTGCTCGACAAGACGCCGTATAAAGCCGCGATCGAAAAGTTCGCCCGCGAACTACCGGGCGGGTCGGTGAAATTTTTCATCGCGAGTCAAGACGACTACAAATGCAAATATTGGTCGGATGCGAGTCACTTTTCGACGCGCTGCACGCCCGAAATCATGCACCATTTGCTGCGGCGGTTGAAGTTTTATTAGGGCGCGCAATTTTATTAGGCGACGCCCTGTAAGCCGTCGCTACGCATGGGTATGAAAAAAATCGACCGGCATACCGATAAATCGCACGCACATTGGCAAACGCGCCCAGAAAAAAATTGGGAAAAATTCGAGTACAAGCAGCCTTATGAAAAAGGACTCAAAAACCTGCGCAAGGTTCTCGGCGAAACCAATTTCGACCCGGCGACGCTGTGGCAGTGGGGTACGATGCAGGCGATGGCGCTCATTGAAGTCTTGAAGAGCGCCGAGAAGACATTTGGCGTCGAGGGGCAAAAGCTCGTACTCTCGGCGCTCAAAAAAATCGGCTATGATATCGGTTCGCAAATACTTGTGGGTACCGAAATCGATGCGGCGCTCACCACCGACGAATGGATTAGTTTTTATGCGACAGTCGTCAATCGCATCGCCTATGCGTCACTCGAAACGCCGCAGCTCGAAAAAAGCGGGGCGTCGTTTCATATCGACTATTGCCCGCACCAAGATATGTACGGCGCGATGGATTGCCGGGTGCAGCGTTATTTTGTTCAAGGAATGATCGACGCCGCGCGCGATTTCGCCAAGAGCAAAGGGCGCGACGATATTTACGACGTCATGTTTCAGACGACGATACCGGCGGGGCACGACACGTGTTTTTTCAAAATCGAAAAGGGCGCGCCGGGGTCTGAAGAGCGTTGGGCGCGCTACACGACAATCTTAGAGAAGAAAAATCTGAAACTCGCGCAGAAATCGTAAGCTACAAGGCATTCACGAATCAAGCGATATACCAATGCGTCACCATTGTGCAAAAAAAAGCCGCGTAAGCGGCTTTTTTTTGCACTCAAAAAAGATTACTTCGCGCCCGCTTTAGGCTTATGGATAATCTTTTCGTCGCGCGGCACCGCGTAATAATATTCGGGATCGTTGGAAAAAGTCAAGAAACCGACATAGTCTTCAAATTTGACATAATACGTGAGTTTGTCTTTTTCAGATTGCTCGTAATTGGATGCGCTAATTTTAATTTTTTCGGGGTTTATGTAGCCGTAATAGCGCACTAAGAGCCGGCGTAGCGAACGCTGGATATTCGTTTCTAGAAATTGTTTGCGCGACTCGGGTGTGTCTTTGCTTTTTTCGAGATCGTCGAGCGTCTTAAAGTAGTCGTCGCGAATGGCGCCGGCTGAAAGCGATGTGAGCGTGAGCGCAGTTGCGGCCACAATTAAAAAAAACTGCTTCATGGTTACTCCTTAACCTGCGGGGGTTCGACGTTTATTTTTTTATTCTCGCCGAATCGGTTTTCTTCACCCGCAAAGATACGCTTAATATTAACCTTATGCTTGTAAATCACAAAAAGACAGGCGAATGTAACAAACACAAAAAGCTCGCGGTCGGCGGGTAGTGAGTGGTCGATAAAAAAAGCGATTGGCAGAACAAGCGCCGCCAAGACCGAACCCAACGAAATATAGCGCGTCAGTGCAACGACGATAACAAAAACCGGCAGCGCTACGGCCACCGCAATCGGGATTAACGCTACCATAACGCCCAACCCCGTGGCGACGCCTTTACCGCCTTTGAAAGAAAGCCATACCGGAAAAATATGACCCAGCATGCACGCGATTGCTCCGACGATGGCGTAGCGTTGCACGCTGGGGGAGTCTTTGAAGAGTACGTGCTGAACGATTAAGAGCGGTATTAGCCCCTTGCTGGCGTCGAAGAGTAACACGGCGATGCCCCAACCTTTTCCCAAAAGGCGCGTCGCGTTCGAAGCGCCGACGTTACCTGAACCGACGGTACGAATATCGACGCCTTTGAGTAGCCGCCCTGCGATATAAGCGGTCGGAATCGAACCCAAGAGATACGCACCAAGTGCG
>JAFEGD010000185.1 GCA_018240245.1 Spirochaetota bacterium
CCACTTAAAACCCGCGCGAATCGCTTCTTTGCGCGAATTGACGTGCAAGCGCTCGTAAATATTTTCGATATGCCGCCGCACGGTATGCTCGCTGATGTCGAGCTCGTCGGCAATTTCACGGTAGCTGAAGCCTAAAGCGATATGGTTCAATATATCGATTTGGCGCTCGGTCAAAAGATTCTCTTCGGCGGCGACAGTTTTGGCGTCGCTCTCTGGCTGCGGTAGCAGACGAAAGATATGCTGGGCGACACGCGCGGTGAGCGGCGCACCGCCTAAAAGCACCGATTTAAGTTCGGCGACAAACAGCGCCGGCTCGGTATCTTTCAAAAGATAACCGTTTGCTCCGCTTTGGATTGCCCGCAAAATATGATCGCTATCTTCAAAAACGGTAAAAATGACGATTTTCATCTGCGGCATGAGTGCGCGCAACTTCGCGACCGCCGAAATGCCGTCGATGCCGGGCAGGCCCACGTCCAGAATGCAGAGATCGGCGCCGATTTTTGGCAGATCGCGAATCGCCGCCTCGGCCGAGTTGAAGCGACCGGCAAAAGCAAAATCGGGCTCTGCAAGCAGAGTTTCTCGGACTTTTGCGGCAATCTGCGCCGTGTCTTCGACAATGGCTATTTTTTGCACACGCTATTATAGCATACAACTTTCAGTTTGTCCATAGGGCATTTTGCCCTATGGGTGGCGCGCACAGCGTAGCGCGACCAACGTGCCTTTGCCCGCGCGCGACTAAATCCGTAGGCGACCGCCGAGGCGCTCGGCGCGATACCGCAGGCTTTCGAATCCGATATTTTGGGTGGCGATTGCCTTATCGAAACCGATTCCATTATCCACGACAGCGAGAAACCCCTTATGCGCATTGCAAGCGAGATGAAAGCGAATGCGGTTGGCGCGCGCATGTCGGGCGATATTCGAGATGATTTCTTCGATCGCGCGTTCGAGTTGGTAGGCGTCGCTCGTGGCGAGCGATTCGGGCGCAAGGTGGATTGTCTTCTCTACTAAAAATTGTTTCGTATTTTCGAGGCGCTTGAGGTGGCTGGTGATGGTTTCTTCGAGGTGTGCGGCCAGATGTTCTTCGGTATGTAACAAGAAAAGAAATTCGCGGACTTTATTGAGCGTACTGCGTAGGCCTTCTGTCAACCGTTTGCCGACGGCAGTGTCGGTTTCGGCGCCGATTTCAAGAAGTCGCATCTGAAGCTCTGTACCGACGACATCGTGAATATCGCGCGCGATGCGTTTCTTCTCGGCAATGAGTCTTAGTTGCAACCGTTGGTTATCTTCGCGCAGCGCGGCAAAGCGTTCACCCAGTGCTAAAGAGAGAAAAATCGTTTCAAATGCCGTGCCGATTTGCACAGAATAAATCGATAAAATTGTGACCGGCAAAACACCCGCAGCCGTGAATAGATTTGCGGTGATTCCGCAGAGTAACAGTAATAGCGCCATGCAATAGTACGCGCTGAAAGGCAAATAGCCCGCAAGCGAAAGAATCGCAATCGCAAATCCGTAGACGACAAAGGCGAATACAAATATATTGATAGTGACAAAAAAAACGGTCGGCGAAATAATAAATGCGGCGACGGCGCTAACGCAAATCAGCGGGTAGCTATAGCGTGCAAGACGCGCTAGCTTTGGCAGGCGTTCGCGCACCTGCATCAAATCGGTAAAAAAGGCGACACCCGAAAGAAAAGCGGTAAACTTGAAAATATCAGGACCATATTTTTGGAATAAAAAAGCATCGGGCCAAATAAAGGCAAAGCCCTGACCAAAAAGACCGAGATAGACAATGGCAATCGATATTATGAATCCTAAATAATACAGATAGAGCGTTAAGCGCAGGCGAAAATATAAGAGTGCGTTATAAAAAACCATGCTGAGCATCAGCCCGTAAAAAAGCGCTTGCACGATATTCGAGTCTTGTACCGCCTCGAAATAAGCCTTCTCGCTATAGAGAAAAAATCCCGGTTGCGTTACAATATCCGATGCGATTGAAATCCGCCATATTTTGGTCTCATGCGCTTTGAGCGCGAGCCTAAACGCCGGTAACGCGGCCTTATAATCGCGCGTCGCCATACTCACAGTGTCGCCCGCAATTTTCATCGCGCTCTTCGGCTCGCTTAAATCTTCGACAGTAACGCGCTCGGTAATTGCGAATTTGTGTTCGAGCACGAGCTGCTGCGCTCGATCGGTGCCGTTAGCGAGGGTGAGAAAACTCCAAACGGGATTCTTGTAGAGACGCGCTTTCTTCGCCGCAGCTTTGTCGTTCGTGTCGTTATGGCACAGGGCTTCGTTCAGCGTCGGTGCGACAGTGCGTTCGCCGCAGAATTGCATAATCTCGGCGATGTCGATAGCCGAAAAATTCTCGGTGACGATAAAACTTGGGCTAACGTTAGCCGCCGCCAACGGGGTGAGCGCAAGCAGCAAGAGAACCATTGTACTTCGCATCTAAACCACCCCGCATTGGCGCTCTATTATGTCCAGAAAAAGCGGACGAGTTTCACCAAAAAAGACTTGTCCGCTGCGCTTGGCTCGAAGTAGAGCCAAACCTATGGTAACTTTAGAACAATTAGAACAGCTCGAAGGGCGCATCGTAAAAGCGTTAGAGCTCATTTCAGACCTGCGGGTCGAAAACAGCCATTTAGAGTCAGAGGCCGAGCGCCTCAAAGCAAGCAACGACCAACTGCGGTTGACTGCAGAAGAGCGTGAACGCGAAGCGCAAAAATGGCAACAACAGTTACAAGAGGCGACGCAAGAGTTGAGCCGCCTCAAATCGAAAGAACAAGAGCTCGAAACGCGCATTCTCTCGATCATTGCAAAACTCGACAACCTCAAAGCCGCAGATAAGCCTGCGCGCGTTGAAAGTGCAACACCTGTCGCGAGCCATGTTGCAGCCGCACCACAGCCGACGACTCCTACAAGTACCCCCGAGGCTAAAGACGCTCCCATACCAGCCGCAGCCGTTGGTCTTGCCGGTGGCGGTGCCGCTGCTGCGGCGGCGTTGAACGACAACGACGAGATTGTTATCGACGAAGACGACGACGAGATTATTTTACTCGAAGACGAAGAAGAAATCGTTTCTGAGAAAAAACCGAACGAAGAGAAAAAAGAGACTGCAACGGGTCCTAAAGACGAAATTATTATCGAAGACGACGATGTGCTTGGCGTCTTCGACGACGACGACGATGAAGACTTCTTAATTGTCGAAGAAGAAATGGTAGATAAAGCGAAAAAGAAATAATCGGTCTCCATGTTCAAGTTCAGTATCGCCATAACGGTCTGCGTCTTTTCAGGCGCAGCTCTCTTTGCCGAAGCGCGTGCCAATCTCTTCTTTATAAAGCGCAACAAGAATCGTAACGAAGTGCATTATGCAATTCGTTACGATGAAAAAACTTGCAAGCCGGTCGACGACGAATCGCTCTACGGTTATTGGCAAATGCTTGAAAAGGGACCGAATGTTTTCGAACCGATCGGGCGACTCGAACGCATGGCGTACGGTATTAAGTCGCAAGAAATAAGCGGTAACGATTTGATTGTACAACTCAAAGCGTTTCCCGATCGTGCGATTCGCATTACATTTACTGCTGCCGGGCGGTGCAAAATTGTCCCACTCATTGCGATCAACGGGCAAGATACCATACTAAAATCTATTTCGGTTTTCGCCGAAGAAGGTATTATCAAGCCGACGGTGAAATATGTCGACATTTCGGGATCGCGAGGTGGCGCTGTTGTGACCGAGCGCATCAATCGCTAGTTGTTAGGCGCCGTTTTCGGTTTTGGCTGCGGTTTTTTGGGCTCGATGCCCGTTACCGGGCCTATCGCGCTCATTGTTTTGCGCTCCGGTTTGCGCGGCGATTTTCAAACGGCGTTGCGCGTTGTTTTTGGCGCGGCGATTGCCGAGACAATGTATTGCGCGCTTGCAACGTTCGGCTACGTACAGATCATTCAGGCGTTTCCCTTTCTTACGAAGTACATCCGCTATATAAGTGCGGTTTTTTTGCTCGTTCTTGGGATCGTTTTTCTATTCCAAAAGGTCTCCATTAACGAGGATAATTTGTCTGCGCCAAATCGTAAAGCCGCCGGTTTTGTTTCGGGTTTCTTGATAGCTTTATTTAACCCCACGCTATTCTTAACGTGGGGAAGCGCATCTTCGACGGTTTTTTCATGGATGTCGCACGTGACAATATTCGATATGATTTTATTTCCTTTGAGCGCAGGCGTGGGTATCGTTGTCTGGTTTTTTATACTTCTCGAGATTTTTAAAAAATTTCGCGAGCGCATCGGCGAAACGATTGGGCGTTATGCGATTCGCGGCGCGGCCGTCGTCATGCTGGCGTCGGGTATTTTCTTACTTTCTCAGGCCGGCAAATGAAGCCGCTGCTTGTCTTGCCGTTGGCGCTTGTGGCGTATTGCCGCAGCGCGCCGGTCGATCTAAACGACAATCGCGTCGAACCTATTTTTGAAAATATCTTGCGCGAATCGCGTATCAAAAAGCGATTTTCTGAAATAGATTTTACGCAAAAAAAATTTTCTATCGACGAACTATTCTTAATCTCGCTCGACCGTACCGAGCAAATGGCAATCAACGCCGAGCGCACTTTCGTCGCCGACGCGACGGTCAGGCAGCGTATCGGCGCATGGTTGCCGAGAGTTTCAGGCAACGCCGCGTCGTATGCGCCGTTCGCACCGGGATACGTCGTTTCGGGCTTGCGGTTTAGCGCGCGGCAAAATATTATGACCGGCCTCACCGAATATACGGGTATCGTCGGTGCGCGATTGCAGCGCATTGCCGAAGACCATTCATTGCGCGCCGATCTCTCTGCGCACATGCTGAATATTGCCGATGCGGCGTTGCAACTCTATCTCGGCGATACGCTCAAAGCCATCGCGGCAGAAATGGTGCGCGTTACCGAATCGAGCCTCGCAGAGATTCGCAGGCGCGCGCGCTTAGGCCGCAATAAATCCGGCGATGTGCTCAAGACCGAAGCGAAATTGAAACAGAAACAGGCTGATCTTGTCGCGGCCGATGAGAAACGTTGGCAACTGCTACGAAGTCTCAGATTCTTAACGGGAATTAACGACGATTTCGTGGTTGTACCGAGTACCGAACAGTTTTCGCTCGGTGGCGAAGAATTACATAATTTAGATATTACGCTGCGCCCCGATATCGCCTTGGGGATTACGATGGTCGCAGTGCGCAAGAACGAAGTGACGGCGGCTTACGGCGGGCATATACCCAATCTCTATATCGATAGTTCGTTTCGCCCCGCGCTCGAGAGTGTTCAGCAACAATCGTACTTTGCCGGTTTAGTCGCCGAAATTCCCATTTTTGCGGGCGGGCAAATTGTCGAAAGCCAGAACATTGCCAACTCGCACTTGCGGCAGGCCGAACTCGAACTAAGACAAGCGCAACGAAAGGCAAATATCGAAATCGAAGATGCGCGCGACACTTTTCTCAAAGCGGGGGCGGAGCGAGAGGCGTATGCGGCGTCGGCGACCGCATCAGAAAAAAATTACCGAACGCAATTGAACGATTTGCGTTTAAGCTTAGGTACGATGCTCGATGTGCTGCAGGCGCAAGAAGATTGGCAATTGGCGCGTATTGCCGAAGCGAATGCGCGCTATCGCGAAGGCATCGCGCGCGTGCGTTTTTTTGTCGCAACGGGAAAGCTGTTTCCGCGCAAATTAAATTGAATTTACCTATTTCGGTATCTGCACAAAAAGGAGCTGCGTTAAAGTTTCAATTGCCTTATCTACGGCAAAATTAGGCGTACTGACCATCGTCGCGATAATTTCAAAAACTGCGCCGAAGACGGCGATGGCGACAATCTTCACCGGCAGCGGCGGCAGCAAAGAATTTTTTACTCCTTCGGTGAGCGCTTGTTCGAGGTCTTTGAGCATATCGTCGAAGCGGCCCTTGCTACGTAGTTCGCGCAAATACGATTGATTGCGCGAAAGAAATTTCATGAGGCGGGGATTTCCCAAAAATATTTGAAAAAACGCTTTTACCGCTCTATTGATCTCCGAGTGCTCCATTTTGACATCACGGTACGAGTCTTTAATCTCGCGGCGCACCTCGCCGATAATTTCGTCGGTGAGAACCTCGAAAATTTCTTCTTTACTCTGAAAATAATTATAGAACGTACCCGGCGAAAGATTGCTCTCGTGAATAATATCGCGAACGTTCGTCGCTTCGAAACCTTTGTCGGCAAAGAGATTCTTTGCGGCTTCGAGTATTTGCTGGCGATTTAAGAGTTTGGTTTGATCGCGTTTGCCGAGTTGAGGTTCGCGTGCCACATTTGCCATGCTCATGTCTTTTTTCAGAGGACGGCCTGTATAGCAAAACTGAACACGCGCTCATGAATTTGTCCGATGTGCGCCGCGAGTATGAGGGTGAGGATATTAGCGCATTGCCGCTCGACCCCGCAAAAGCGTTAGAACGATGGTTGAACGATGCGCTAAAGACCGAGAGCGAGCCGACTGCGTTTTCGCTCGCAACCGCCGACGCGCAGGGTAGGGTTTCGGCGCGCGTCGTCTTAGCCAAAGGCCTCGACGCGCATGGCATTACATTCTATACGAGTGCGGCGAGTCAAAAAGGATTGCAAATTATGCAGCACCCCGTCGCCGCCGGGGTGTTCTTTTGGCCGAGCATTCACCGGCAAGTTCGCTTTGAAGGCAACGTGTCGCAGCTCGGCGCCGAAGAAGCCGATACGTATTTTGCGTCGCGCCCGAGAGATTCGCAAATTGCGGCTATGATTTCGCGGCAAAGTCAACCCATCGAGGGATATCAAAATTTACTCGATCGCTTTCACGATGCGCAAAAGAAATTTTCAGATAAAAAAATCGAGCGTCCCGAAACATGGTGCGGCTATCTAATTTCTTTGGAATATCTTGAATTCTGGCAAGGGCAGGCGAATCGTCTGCACCAACGGTTGAGTTATACGCGCACCGGGGCAACGTATCGGCGTGCGTGGTTAGATCCTTAAAAAAAATTAAGAAACATATCCTGCGACGCCGTAGCGGTCGAGATTCGAAGCGATAATTTTCGGGGGATTGCTATTGAGCACACGCGCAAATGCCGCAGTGCGAATTGCCTCTTGCCATTCTCCCCAACCGGGGTTCTCGGACCAATAACGGATTGTAATCGGTTGCTGATATTTACCGTTGACCGAATCGACTTTCTCACCGGTTGTTAGGCGCACAAGATTACGAAAATAATCGTAGCGCAAGCCGCGCGGGATAAGAAAATCGGCGACGTGTTCTCCGGGGATTTGTGCCGAAATTTCGATTAGATATAAACGATTCGCGATGACTTTCCATTCGCTGACAATCGGCGTATCCGAAAGTTGAAGGCGTAGACACGCCTGCTCGTGTACTTCGCAAACACTTTGCGTGAGCGACGCATATTGCGAAGGAAAGCGGTGCTCCAAATCGATATACGGCGGCGCTGCGGCAGCGATGCGATCGTGAATGGAAATTAAATGAAAATTAAAATTTTGCACAAAACCGCAAACGATGATTTCGTCGCCTTCGATGAATTGCTCGAGTAACAAATCGTGGCCGCGCACGCCGAGCGCATCTAAATTTCGGCGCGATAGAAAATGTCGCAGTTCGCCCCAGTCGTCGAGTCGATAGATGTTTTTTTTCGACGCACCTCGGCGAGTCTTTGCGATCAAGGGAAAACCCAACTGATCGATATCTTCGCGCCGCATGCTTTGCGTCACTTCGAGATACTGCGGTTGAGCAAAGTGGGGATGTTCTAATTCGGTAAGACGGCGTCTGACCTGCAGTTTATCCTGCGCTGTTTCGATAAGCGTGCGGCTGAGCCCGATAATCGATAAGCGTTCGCAGAGAAAGGCAAAACTGATAAGTGCCTCGCCGTAACTGGCGGCATAACCGCCCGCGATTTGCGTGGGTTCGACAAGGCCGCAAATTTTATAATAGATTTTGCGGTAATTTAAGATCGATTCTTCGATGCGCAAATCGCAATCTTTGATGCCGGGGGCGAGCATGTTTCGATCGACGCCGATGATTTTGAAGCCGGCGCTTTTGGCGGCGCGGATTAGGGGCTGTTGGTTCTCGCCAGCGCCGAGGGACAAATAGAATTTATCATCGTCCGAATGAGCCACTGTTTTTATTATCGGCCATTCTGTTGTAGAATTCAATAATAAGAGCGCGTCTAAAAACCGTCATCGCGTCAGCGAGTTCCGGCCTAGTCACTTGGGTGCGGCGGCTTTCGAGTTTTCGGCCTGAGTCGGTGCCGAATGCTGTCGATAGTGCAGCTACCTCGCTTACCCGCCAAGCCTCACTATAGCGCGTTCGCCACAGAACTCGATTTTTTTACACTTTTTGGTCGTATCGAACGCCATTTCGATACGTGCTTTTTGCTCGAGTCGATGGGCGAACAGAACTATGATTCGCGCTATTCGGTCATCGGCTTTATGCCCGAATTCGATTTCAGTGCGCGCGGCAATGTTCTTCGTATCCGTAGCACCGACGGTGACACGCAAATTACCGAAGAAAATCCTTATAATTTTTTGCGCTCTTTGCTGCCGCGCGATGTCTTGACGCGCAATTATGCGGGCGGGCTCGTCGGTTATCTCGGCTACGATGCGGCGAACTATTTTGAACCGACATTACACCTTGCAGCGCATGCGGATTTTCCGCCGTTACGGATGGGCCTTTTTACAGATGGTTTGATACACGACAAATTGACAGGCGCGACGACATATTTTTATTTTTTGCACGATCGGCGCGCAATGCTACAGCGTGCGCTCGCGAACGAACGCCCGTCTGCGGCGACAAAGGTTGTCGCAAAAGGTCAATCGAAATCGCGAATAGAGCACGCCGCGATGGTCGAGACGGCGAAACAAGAAATTATTGAGGGCAATACTTTTCAAGTGCAAATCGGTTTGAGCGAGCGCTACGAAGTCTCGGGCGATTGGTTAAATATTTACGCGAGTTTGCGCGCGATTAATCCTTCGCCGCACATGTTCTACATGAAGTTCAAAGAAGGCGACGATACGTTGCGCCTCATCGGCGCGAGCCCCGAGTTGCTCTACAGGCAACGCCAAGGCGAAATGGAGTCGTTTCCACTCGCCGGCACGGCACGGCGCGGTAAGAATGCCGAAGAAGACCAGTCGCTAGTGCGTGCGTTGCTGTCCGACCCAAAAGAAATCGCGGAGCATAACATGCTTGTCGATTTACACCGTAACGATTTAGGGCGCGTCGCGCGCTTTGGGTCGGTCAAGGTGCGGCGTATTTTCGATATTAAAAAATTCTCGCACGTGCAGCATATTTCGAGCGAAGTTGTGGGACTTATTGCGCCCACCGAAGATATGTTCACCGCGCTAGCGGCGTCGTTTCCGGCGGGCACGCTTTCGGGCGCGCCTAAAATAGAATCGATGAAAATTATCGAACGCATCGAAAGCGAGCCGCGCGGGCCGTACGGCGGCGCAGTCGGTCATTTCGGCTTTAACGGCGACTCGACGTTTGCTATTCCCATACGCACAATTTTTGCGCGCAACGCGCGTGCGTTTATTCGCGCGTCGGGCGGCGTCGTCTACGATTCGACAGCAGAGAACGAATACCAAGAAATTCAAAATAAACTTGCGGCCGTAAAAAAAGCGTTGGCGGAATACTTATGAAAGTTTTAATCGTCGATAATTACGATTCGTTCACGTATAATCTCTACCAATATACGGGCGAAGTGTTAGAAGAATCGACTGCAAAATTTATTGTGCACGTCGTTCGTAACGACGAAAAATCTTTTGCCACAATTGCGAGCGAAGCTTACGATCGCATTATACTCTCGCCGGGGCCCGGCAATCCATCCGACCCTAAATATTTCGGCGTGTGTACAGAAATTCTACAGAAACCTGCGGCGCGACAGAAAATACTCGGCGTCTGTCTCGGCATGCAGGGCATGGCGCACGTCTTCGGCGGGCGCGTCGTGAAAGCGCGCGTACCGATGCACGGCAAAACGTCGCCCTTAGAACACGATGGTTTGGGAGTCTTCGCACACCTACCGCAGGGAATCGAGGTGATGCGCTATCACAGCCTTATCGCCGACGAAACGTCGCTGCCGCCGTCCTTGACAATCAGCGCGCGTACCAGCGATGCGGCGCGTGAAATAATGGGGTTACGCCATAAAACTTTACCCATCGAGGGTATACAGTTTCATCCCGAATCGTTTGCGACCGAGGGCGGCAAATTGATGCTCAAGAATTTTCTTGGTTCTTAAGTAAATCGCGCAGTTCTGCTGCGCGCTCGAAGTTGAGTTGTTTCGCCGCATCGAACATCGCTTTTTCGACGGCCTTTTTCCAAGCGTCTGAGGATTTGAATTTTTTGCGCGCGAATTCGTGAAGATTTTCTTCGATACGTTTCCAGTGGTCGTCGGCGATAGCGCGCTCGCGCTCGACAAAATCTTTGACTTCTTTCTTAATCGTCTGCGGAGTAATGTTGTGCTCTACGTTGTATTGCATCTGCAATTGGCGGCGTCTTTCGGTTTCGTCGATCGCGCTCTTCATCGAGTCGGTCACCGTGTCGGCGTAGAGAATGACTTTTCCGTTTACGTTGCGCGCCGCTCGCCCCATCGTCTGAATCAACGAACGGTGCGACCGTAAAAAACCCTCTTTGTCGGCGTCGAGAATTGCGACGAGCGATACTTCGGGCAAATCGAGTCCTTCGCGTAACAGGTTGATGCCGACCAAAACATCGAAAACTCCTTTGCGCAAATCGCGCAAAATTTCGAGCCGCTCGAGCGCGTCGATGTCGGAGTGTAAATAGCGAACCTTGATCGACGCTTTGACGAGATAGTCGGTCAATTCTTCGGACATTTTTTTCGTCAATGTCGTCACGAGTACCCGTTCATTCGCTTGGGTTCGTTTTGCAATCTGCAATATGAGATGATCGATTTGGCCTTCGCTCGGGTGGATTTCGACTTCAGGGTCGAGTAACCCCGTCGGGCGAATAATTTGCTCAACGTGCATATCGCTGTGCTCGAGTTCGTACGCGGCAGGCGTCGCAGAGACATAGAGCACATTGGTCGCGAGAGTTTCAAACTCTTCAAATTTGAGCGGGCGATTGTCGAGCGCGCACGGCAGGCGAAAACCGAAATCGACAAGCGTCTGTTTGCGCGTGCGATCGCCAGCATACATCGCGCCGATCTGCGGCACCGTCACATGGCTCTCGTCGATAATGACAAGCATGTCGTTGGGAAAATAATCGATCAGGCACTCTGGCCGCGAACCGGGCGATCGACCTGTCAGAATACGCGAATAATTCTCGATGCCGCCACAGTAGCCCATCTCGCGGAGCATTTCAATGTCGTAGGTGGTGCGTTGCCGTAGTCGCTCGGCTTCGAGAGGTTTGTTGATCTGCTTGAAGTGTTCTAATTGCTCGTCGAGTTCGCGTTTCATTTCTTCGACGGCGTGCTCTAGCGTTGCGGGCGATGTGATGAAGTGTTTAGCGGGATACACGGCGATGCGGCGAAACGGCTGCAATTTTTTACCCGTTATTAAATCGAACTTGTAAATCGCTTCTATGTCGTTTCCGAAAAATTCGATGCGATACGGCTCGTTCGCGTATGCGGGAAAAACATCGAGCACATCGCCGCGCACACGAAAGCGCCCTTGAAAAAGTTCGGTATCGTTGCGTTGGTATTGCATACGCATCAGGCGCGCCATGACCGCATCGCGGCTCATTTTTATCGCAGAGTCGATCATGAGTACAGAGTCTTTATACGTGTCGGGAGACCCCAAGCCGTAGATGCAACTTACCGACGAAACGATAATGACATCTTGGCGTTCGATGAGCGACGCAGTCGCTCGCAAGCGCAGACGATCGATTTCGTCGTTAATCGAAGATTCCTTTTCAATATACGTATCCGTAACCGGGACGTACGCTTCGGGTTGGTAATAATCGTAATAACTAATAAAGTATTCTACCGCATTTTCAGGAAAAAACTCGCAAAATTCACGGTAGAGCTGCGCGGCAAGCGATTTGTTATGCGTAATAACGAGGGCGGGACGCTGCAATTTTTCGACGACCGCTGCCATCGTCATGGTTTTTCCCGAACCGGTAACGCCGACGAGCGTCGCTTTGCTGTTTTCTGCGCGTAAAGCGTCGCTTAATTCGGCGATTGCCTGCGGTTGATCGCCGGCCGGCTTGTACGGGGCATGCAGACGAAAGTTCATGGCTTTGCCGACGTGTTTCGCTCGTCGGTGTCTTTTTTTGTCCGCTCGATTTGCGGTAAAATATAGGTGCTAATTTTTTGACTCACCTCGACCGGCAAAAAGCCGTACTTTTCGCGAAATAATTTTTCCATGCGATCGGCAGACGAGTGCCGCGCTACTTGAAAACGTAATTCTTCGGTTTCGATATAGGCGGCGCGGCGTTCTTTTTTCAGCTTCTCGATTTCATACGTAACGATTGCCATGCGAATATTACGATACAGAAACGCGAAGAGAATGCCGCCGGCGAAGAGTACGATAAACGAAAGCGAAACTAAATTGCGTAAGTCTTCGTGTTTTTCGCTTTGCTTGTGCATACTAATAGGAGCGCGCATTGCCTAAAGGATAATGCACCGCCAAGTTGATACCGGTCGAATAGAAATTGAGAGATTTGTCGAACAGATAATTTGTAAAAATCTGCGCCGCTAGTACCAACGTATTGAAGCGCTTCTCGAAAGCCACGAGCGCAACCGCAGAGAACGATAGATATTGCGCAGTAAACGTATAGCCTTTAAGATCGGCATAACTCGCGCCAAAGAGCGGCGATAGCGTGAGTGCGGCATCGATCGATTTGAAGTGCGCAATAATAAACTTCGGGCCCATATACGCAGAAAACATTTGAACATGGCGACCGCTTTGCGGGTAATAGTTATACGCCGTCACTAGCGATAGCGCGTTCATGCCCCACTGCGGTTCTTTGAAAAGTAGCCAGTCGCCGCCCAGCGTCGCATTCAAGCCCCGATTAAAAAGTTGGCCGAGTTGGCCAAAGCCGAAGAGGCTTGCGCCTAAAGATGCGTTGATCGAAAATTCTTTTTGTAGCTTTTGCGTAAAAGCAGACGTTTGCGCATCGGCCTGGCGGCTCGATAATTCGGGTTCGCGCTCGAAATTTGCCTTCTTTAGTGCGATTGGCTTGGGCAAGTACGAGAGTTTTACGGTGACTTCGATCGGTGTTTCTGCAATCACCGTCGCACCCAAAAGGTTCTGGCCGTTTTTTTGATAGAAATCGTAATTTTTTCCAATCTCTAATGCCGCGAGAGACTCGGCGACGACAAGCAAGACAAAGATAGCGGCTCTCATTTTAATGCGTTTGCGGCATCGACTTTCTCGCGCCGCGCAACGGTTGTTTTGTCGAACTCAAGATTTCCTAAGACAGAGTATAAAAAAATCGTCGAATCGGTTTCTTTGTAAACGACACCATAAAAAATATTGCCGTCTAGCATTGTCAGTTTGTCAACTTTTTCGTTTTGTTTCTTTATCAATTGTTCTTTTTTCGCTTCGGGGAGCGTTTCGGCGACTTGTGCATTTTTTTCGATACGAAGATTAGGCTCTGCCTTTTTGGGTTTGATCGGTGGCGTTGGTATCTTATTTGCAGGCGGATTAACTACTGCGGGCGCGGGGGCTTTTGTGGCGGGTGCGGCTGCTTTGGCTTCGACACGCTTTTCAACGGCTGAAATTTCTTTTTTTTGTTGAGCGCGCGCGGCAGCGGCTTCTTCGTGTAACTCGGTCGCCGTCTTCTCTAAATGCGTGACCGCGCCGATAAATTCTTTATCGGGAACAATCGTCTCCGAATTTTTCTTCGATTCGTTCGCCAGCGCTTTATCTTGGCCTAAAAATGTTCCGAGCAGGTACATGCGGCGGTTTGCATTGAGCGCAAACGTACCGCCGTGTGCTACGAGAGTACGATAAATCTGTATCGCTTCTTGCGATCTGCCGGTTTCTTCGAGTGCGCGCGCGGTAAGAAAACGGACTTTTTCGGTCTGCTGCGACTTCTCGACACGCGCGAAATTATCGAGCGCCTTGAGGTAAGCCGACGCTTCATAATAAAGCTCGCCTTTGCGCGCCGGGTCGTCGAGCGATTCGATAAATCGGATGCGTTCTTTGAGTTCTTGTATAAAAGTGCGTAGCTTGGTTGCGATTGGCGCGCTTTTCGAGAGCGTGTTGTCGGCGACAACCGAGAAATCGGCGATTGCCGCGTCGAACGCATTCGTCATTGCGTTACAAAATCCGCGGTGTAGCAGCGCGAAATCCCTGTCTGCGCCCTGCGGATTAAAATCGGCGATGTAGATTTCGTACGTTTGCGCGGCGCGCGCATATTCGCGATACGTCTCGTGCTCAAAGGCGAAGTCGAGCACAAGGTCGCGCTCGGGAACGCGCCCGGCAGAAAGTCGCGGCAAGCCTAACACCCAATTGAAGCCGTTGACCAAAGGTAAAATTGCGCGATCGGCGATCGAGGCTTGCGATGTTGTCTGGCGATTTTGGCGAATTGCGATGAGCGCACTTTCGGCTTCTTTTTTGTACGTTGCGGCGTTTTCGCGCCCGCCCGTCATCGCGCTCTGCGTTATCAGCGCTAAGCGCGACAAGAGCGTCGTGTTGCGCACTTCGTCGTTTTTCTCGCTATACGACTGTAAGGTCGAACTGAGCTCGAAGAGTCTGAGGCGCGAAATTGTGCGCAAGAGTTGTGTCGCCAAAAGTACGGCAAAAATCGCGAAGAGTGTCGCACTCAAAAAACCGCTCGAGCGTGCGCGCCGCCACCACTGCATTAAAGCTCCAGCACGAGTAGGGTAAGATCGTCTTCGGCAGGCGTTGCGCCGACGAAGGCGTTGAGGCTTGCTAAAAGACCGTCGCGAATTTCCAGCGCATTTTTGCTTTTCAAATCTGCCGCGCTAGCGACGAGTCGCGTACTGCCAAAAAGTTCGCCGTGCGCGTTACGCGCTTCGGTGATGCCGTCTGTAAAGAGGATAATCCGCGCCCCTTTCTCGATAGCGACGGTTGCCGTCTCAAATTCAAAAGGCGTGTCGACCATCATACCGATGTAAAAGCCGTTCGACTTGAGCGTTAACGGTTCGCTGCGATTCAAGATAATCGGTTCGGGATGCGTTGCGTTACAATATTCGATTTGAGACATTGAAATGCGCATAAAAAATGCGGTGAGGTATTGGCCCGTCATATCTAACGAGGCGGCGATCTGCGCGTTCACTGCGCGCATAATTGTCGCCGGGTCGGTCGAATGTTGTACGGCGGCGGCGAATGCCGTTTTCGCCATCATGGTCAAGAGCGCTGCGGGCACTCCATGACCCGAGGCGTCGCAAACAAGATAGCCGACGCTGCCGTCGGAAAATTTATAGACGTCGTAAAAATCTCCCGAGACGGCAAACAGCGGTTTGTATTCGAGCGCCGAGTGGTGCGGGTATTCGCCTTTCGGAAAAATACTTTTTTGAATGTGTTGAGCGATCATCAACTCGTGTTGCATCGTTTCGTCGCGCTGTTGAATCTCTTCGTAGTTTTTACGAATCGTTTCTTTTTGATCGCGAATATCGGTCGACATCTTATTAAACGTCGCGACGAGCGAGCCGATTTCATCGCGCCGTTTTGTGTAGCCTTCTATTTGGTAATAATCGCCGCGCCCGGTTGCCGTCGATGCGATACGCAACGCTTTGAGCGGTCTGACAAGCATGCGATAAAGAAAAAAGCCGAGCGCGGCTTGTACGATGAGTAGTAACGCAACGATCGAGATGCCGAGGCGCATTAGGCGTGCGAGTTCGTTCTGCATATTCTGCATTTGAAAAGACGCGCGCAGAATCAAGTTTTGACCCGTGTGTTCGAGAAAGGGTATATAAACGACGAGGCGATAGTTCAAGATATCGGGCGCGCTGTAAAACGGTTCGTTATTAAATTCTTTAAGGCGCAGCGTCTTGATGAGATTCTGCGTTTCGTCTGCCGAGAGCGTCGGCACATTTTTTTGCGGCGGCCAGGCGGTGTACACAAGGCTGGTGTCGCCGATGACCGCAAATTCGATGAGGTTAGGATCGACTACTTTTTGGCGATTCTCAAACGCGGTGAGAATCTGCTGCCGTGCCTTCTCATGGCGGTAATATTCGGGCGTTGCCGCGCCTATCTGCGTCGTTGTCATCGAGGCGAGTTTATCGCGCAGAGCGATAATACTGCGGTGCATTTCGAGCGTCGATTTTTCGGCGATAAGGCGCATTTGGTTCGAGCCCGTGGCGAGCCAAAAGAGCATGATGTTAACGAGCGTGAAGGCAAAAAAGATGAGGCTCAGCCGAGCGATTAGAGACATGTTGCGTAACATGCGTGCGGTGAGGAGCCGTCACTGCTTGTGGGTGTAAACCATTATGTGCGCTGGGAGCAGGGGAGGGTACGCGGGTGACTAGGCGGGAACAGCGAAGCAAATTAGTGCGACGTGGGCCGAAAAAAGTTGCGCACAGCAGTTCCCGCCTAGCCACTTGAGCCGCGCTCTTAGTGCTTGCCGCGTATGCAAGGCGGGCAATTTTGTCCCGATGAAAATCCACCATCTACAGACCGCGAGCTTCTGTCCGTTCGGTGGCCCTTTGTTACACGACAAGGGGATAATGGGCGGCGCGGCGCACATGCTCTGCCATTCGCTGCTGATCGAGACCAACGACGGTCTTGTGCTCGTCGATACGGGGTTTGGTCTCGACGATTTGAAAAATCCGACCGGACGCTTGCCGGCACCGTTTGTCGCACTCATGAATATGAAGCTCGATGCGGCGCTGACCGCCGTAGAACAGATCGAAGCATTGGGTTTCAAGCGCAGCGACGTGCGGCATATTATTCCGACGCATCTCGATTTAGACCATGCGGGCGGTATGCCCGATTTTCCGCAGGCGAAAGTTCACATCTACGAAGACGAATATCTCGCCGCGATGACTCCCGCTACGCTAAACGAACGGCAACGCTACCGCGCCGTACACTGGGAGCACGCGCCCGATTGGCAACGCTACGATCTCGAAGGCGAATCGTGGTATGAGTTTCCCGCAGTACGGCCGCTTTTAGGCGCGGGTAAAGACGAGATCTTGTTGATTCCCGTCACCGGGCACACGCGCGGACATACGGCGGTCGCGGTGCAGAGCGACGCCGGGTGGCTGTTGCATTGCGGCGACGCCTATTTTCACCAAGGGCAAATGAATTTGACGCACGAGCATTGCCCGGTGGGGCTCGAAATTTTTCAGCGCATGATGGCAGTCGACGACGATGCGCGTTTAGAAAACGTGAATCGGTTGCGCGCTCTCAAACGCAGCCACGGCCATGAAATCGATCTTTTTTGCGCGCACGACAAAGACGAGTTCGAGCGTTTAGCAGAACGGCGCGCTGTGTAATTTTGACGTCATGATCGGCAGTTACGTTCAGCGCTCGGTCAATCATTTTGTGCAAAAATATTTTTCAAATACATGGCTGACGCGCGCGCTCCTGGGCGTTTCCGATTTTTTCTGGTTTTCACAACAGGTCTTTCGCTCGTCGCTACAATTGCGCGGCAAACATTTCGATACGTTCGTGCGCGTCGTTATCAACCAAGTGCGCTTCACCGGCGCGCAAGCGTTGCCGATGCTTTCGGTGATTGCGCTATCGATTGGCGCGACGACGATCATCGAAGCGATTACATTTTTGCCCAAACTCGGGCAAGACAACTTTATCGGCAATCTCTTGCGGCTAGTTATCATCCGCGAGATTGGGCCGCTCATTACCGCGATCATCGTGCTAGCGCGTTCGGGTTCGGCGATTACCGCCGAGCTCAGTACGCAAAAGATGCACCGTGAAATCGATGCGATGGAAATGATGGGCATCAACCCTTATCTCATTATGGTGTTGCCGCGCCTCTTTGGCGGCGTCATCTCGGTGGTGTTGCTCATCATCTATTTCGACGTGATTGCGATTATCGGTGGTTATCTGATTTCGTCTTTTTTTACCGCGTTTCCTTTTAGCACGTTTGTCGATTACATCGCGCGCTCGATCACAATGACCGATCTTGTTTCGACGCTCGCTAAATCTGTCGTCTCGGGTATGGTGATTCCCTTGACGTGTACGTATTTCGGTTTCAAACCCGAGTCGCTTTTTCAAATACCGATTTTTGTTTCGCGTGCGGTCATTCGCTCGCTCTTCGCCGTTTTCATTCTCAATGCGTTTCTTTCGGTCTTGTTCTATCTATGATACGTCTTCGAGTGTTTTTTTTATTGGGGGGATTACTTATTGCAAGTGCATCGGCTTCGCTATGGTCGACTGACGCGAAGGCCGCGCGCTTTATACCCGCCGATACGGACGAAATAATATCGCCGCTCAAACTTACGGCAATCGATTTTCTACTACCGGGGTATGGCACGTGGCAACAAAACGAAAAAACGTTCGCCGCCGTATATTTTGGCGGTAATATTTTGAATTTGGGACTTATTTATTTAGCGTATCTCAACTACAGCGCGAGCGAATCGGCGTACCAGTCGGCGCTTACGCAACAAACGGCGAGCGGCGCCGATTTACAAATTCTGAAAAATCTCGCCGATCGCGGGCAATTATTCTTGTCTGTCGCGATTGTCGTCAATGTCGTGCTCCGTTTTTTTAGCGCGTACCATACGTACAGCCTCGCCGCTGCAAAGGTCGTGCAGTCGGGGCCGCGCTACGAGTTTTACCCCGAAGCGAACGGCGGTACGCGCGCGCAGGCGGGTTATTATTTTAATTTTTGATTTTATTCGATGAGTAAACTCGATTTCTTTATTCTGATCGGCTATTTCTTGCTGTTACAATGCGTCGCGTTTTTTGCCGGGCGGCGGCAAAAAAGCGCAACGGATTTTTTTGCTGGCGAGAAATCGTTGCCGTGGTGGGCTGTGACGGCGTCGATTGTCGCCGCCGAGACGAGCAGCCTTACCTTCATTTCGATTCCGGGAGTCGCGTATACGGGGAACCTCACGTTCATGCAATTAGCATTCGGCTATGTTATCGGACGTATCGTCGTTGCGACGGTGTTTTTGCCCGCATACTTTAAGGGCAACCTCGAAACCGTCTATGCGTTTCTCGAACACCGCTTCAGCGCGCGCATGCGCAAAATGGCGGCGGTGTTCTTTCAAGTGACGCGCGTCTTGGGCACAGGGGTGCGGCTTTTCGCGACAGCGATTCCTTTAAGCCTACTCACGGGCTGGCAGATTTCGACTTCGATTCTAATCTTTGCAGCGTTTACAATCCCCTATACTTTTTTTGGCGGCATTCGCGCCGTCGTCTGGGGCGAACTGTTGCAAATGGGCATTTATTTGGCCGGCGCATTCGTTGCACTTTTTGTTTTGAACGAGAGCGGCGTTTCGCTTGCGAGCGCCGGTGCGGATAAATTTACTCTGTTATCGTTGGGCTTGGATCGCGGCATCTATTCGTTTTTGACAGAACCGTTTCACTTGGCGGCGGGTATTCTTGGCGGTGCGCTCTTGGCAATCTCGTCGCACGGCACCGATCAACTAATCGTGCAGCGTGCGCTTGCGTGCCGCAATCTACGCGACGCGCAGAAGGCGATGGTGACGAGCGGCATTCTGGTCGATCTCCAATTTCTGCTTTTTCTCATCATCGGCGTGTGGATGTTCGCTTTTTTTCACGGCGCGAAATTCCCATCGAGCGATACGGTTTTTCCGACTTTCATAATCCACCATCTGCCCGCAGGCATGGTCGGGCTCGTGCTTGCGGCGATTTTTGCGACGGGGCAGTCGACACTCGCCGCGACGCTCAATTCGCTCGCGTCGTCGACGCTCTACGATATTTTTCCGAACTATGCGACGGGCGACGATGCGCGGCGGCTCAGGTTGTCGCGCCTCTTGACGCTCGTTTGGGCGGCGGCGATTATCGGTATTGCACTTTTATTCACCGATCAGAAAAGTCCGGTTGTCGTGATTGCGTTGCAACTCGCTTCGCTCTTTGCCGGCGGCGTCGTCGGTCTCTATATTTTGGGCTTTCGCCGCGTGTCGCAGCGAGCGGCCTTTGTAGGATTTATCGCGGCGGCGATTGGCATGAGCGCGGTTGCGGGCTTTACCCCGCTTGCTTGGACATGGTATGTACCGACCGGTCTTCTCATTTGTCTCGGCGCGGCGTATCTGAGCGCGTTTTTGTTATCGCGCGTTAACCCAAAATCGTCTTGAGCGAATTTTGGTTGTCGCGCACCCAGCGTGCGATTTCATCGACAATCTCTGCGGCAGTTATCTTTGGCTGCCAAAGCGTTGCCGCCGCCACACGGCTGTTGTCGGTCAAATAAATACGAATATCGGCGACGCGGTCTTCGAGCACGGGCTCGATCGCAAGTTTGTTTTGCGTCGCATGTTCACAAAGCGCTGTGAGCTCCGCCAGAGAAACGCTGACTTCGCGCCCGCCGCCGACGTTGAAGAGCGAACCCGAAAGTTCGCCCATGCGCTCGATTTGAATTTTGAGCAAATCGAAAAGATCGCGCACATGCAAAATGTCGCGCACCTGTTTGCCGGTGCCGCCATAGCCGAAATACTTGAGCGGCTTTTGGAAAATATGCGAGGCGACCCAATGTACGATCACGCCTTGGTCGACTTTACCCATCTGCCATGGGCCGGTCAAGACGCCGCAGCGGTTAATGATTGTTCGCATGCCGAACGCGGCGCGGTATTCTTCGATTAACAGTTCTGAAGCGAGTTTTGTCGCGCCATAGAGCGAGCGGCTTTTGTTGAGTGGAAAATCCTCGCTAAAACCTTTGGCCGACGCGCCCGGCACCTGCTGCGTGTCGGCCAGCTCAAAGCGGGTGGCCGTTTCGTAAAACGCAAGGCTGTTGATCGTCTCGATCGGGTACACGCGGCTGGTGGATAAAAAAAGAAAATCCGCCTTGCGTTCACGTGCGAGTTCGAGACAATTCACCGTGCCCATGAGATTCGTCTGAATCAAATAATCCGGCGAACCGTCGAGACCCGCCAACACCGACGGCTCGGCCGAGCATTCGAGAATCAAATCGACATTTTTGACAGAAAGAAGATCGTCGCGGCTGCGAATGTCGCCGTGCATAAATACCACGCCGCCTGCCTTGAGGCGCGGCAGATTGAGCTCACTGCCACGGCGTTTCAAGTTGTCGAGCGCTGTAATCTTTGTTGCGGGATAATGCTCTTTCAAAAGCAGCGCGAGATGCGAACCCGCAAACCCCGCGCCGCCGGTCACAAGAATATTTTTGTATTGCATATTACCTCTCTCGCCAGAACGCATAGATTGCCAGTACCAAGCTGACGACTGCGCCAATATTCGCAATGGAGTCTGTAAGGCTGCGATATTCTCTGTATGTCGCCAAGAGTGCAAAAGCAGTGCCGAGAATTGTGGCACCAAAGAAGATTAAAATTTTTATAGGGCACCTCTAAAAAAGACTTGCAATTTCATTTTTTTGTGTCTTAGCTTAACGATGTCCCGAATTCCGCAACTTTTTGATTTCAACAAACACCTCGATCGGCTCACGGCAGCAGGCGACCCGC
>JAFEGD010000186.1 GCA_018240245.1 Spirochaetota bacterium
ACGGTCGCTGAAATTTTACAAAAGGTCGAAGAGGCCGTGCGCCTCGATGCGCCGCAACTTTTTTTGCAAGGTGGAGTGAACCCCGATCTGCCCTTCTCTTATTATAAAGCGGTATTAACCGCGGTGCGCGAAAAATTTCCCGAGGTGCATATTCGAGCCTTGTCGCCCGTCGAGGCGCTGTTTCTCGAAAAGCTCACCGGCACTGCGCTTCAAGATGTGTTTACAGAACTCAAAGCGGCGGGGATGCACAGCTTTCCCGGCGCGGGCGCCGAAATTTTGACCGACCGCATGCGCGATATTTTGTCGCCGAAAAAAGCATCGACCGCCGAATGGCTGCGCGCGATGCGGACCGCGCATGCAGCGGGCATGAAAAGCTCGACCAATATCGTCTGGGGCAGCGAAGAGAGCGACACAGAAATTATCGAACACCTCGCCGCACTGCGCGCGTTGCAAGACAAAACCGGCGGCATCAACTCTTTCGTGCCGTGGACTTTTCAAGCGCAGACCAAGCGCTTCAAAATGCGCAAAGTCGCACCGCACGAATACTTGAAGATGGTCGCGCTCGCGAGGCTATTTTTCGATAACATTCCGCACATCGAAGTCTCGATCATGGTCGCGGGTAAGCAGTTGGGCGAACTCGCGCTGCACTTCGGCGGCGACGATATCAATTCGCCCGTCATCGAAGAAAACGTCTTGCGTTCGTTCGGCCTCAAATCGGTCGCCGAATCCGAGCAGTTTATTCACGACGCAGGATTCACCCCGGTGCGGCGCAGTTTCAACTTTCAGCGCGGGCAGAAGAGCGATTTAGGATAGACGGCACGTCGCTTTTTCGTCTTTTCACGCAATGTCTTACCGTTTTCTGACTGTCGAAGAAAAATCTGTAACGCTGAAATCGGGGGCCGCCGCCACTTATGCTCTCGTAACGCTCAATCAACCGCCCTTGAATGCCTTGAGTTCGGGTTTATTTCACGAGCTTGATACGCTCCTAACTGAACTCGAAAAGAAGCAAATTCGTGTAATAGTTATTACAGGTGCAGGTAAAGCCTTCGTTGCGGGCGCCGATATTAGCGAAATGCAAGGTATGACACAAGCGCAGGCGAAAGAATACTCACTTTTAGGGCATAAAATTTTCTCGCGCATGGATAACTCCCCCATCGTTTTTATTGCCGCCATCAACGGCTTTGCATTAGGCGGCGGTCTCGAATTAGCGCTCGCCGCAGATATTCGCATTCTTTCTGATGTGGCGCAGTTGGGTCTACCCGAACCGACACTGGGGCTCATTCCCGGCTTTGGCGGTACGCAACGCCTGCAACGCCTTGTCGGGCAAAGCGCAGCGAAATACCTATCGCTCACGGCAGAGCGCATTAGCGCCGCCGATGCGCTACGACTCACTCTGGCGGCAAAGGTCGTCGCACCAGAAGCACTCCTACCCGAAGCCGAGGCGATTGCCGCAAAATCATTGGCGTTAGGCCCACACGCGACGCAAACTCTCAAGCGAGTCATTCATGAGGGGGCGGATAAACCGCTGGACGCTGCTTTGCAATACGAAGCAGAGGCTTTTAGCGCTCTTTTCAGCGGCAGCGAAGCGCACGAAGGGTTAAATGCCTTTCTTGAAAAACGGTCTGCAAAGTTCTAAAAATTTACATGGCAGCCAGTAAGAAGAAGAAAAGCAAATCTGCAGATATTCCATCGGTTTTAGACGGTGCGACATCCGACGAACTCTTTATTCTCGACCAAGTACGCAAGGTTCAAGTCGAACGCTTGCGCAAAACCTACGACGATTATTTTCAGAATCCCGAATATACGAAAATCGCAAAATATTTTTTCGAGCAAATTTACGGCGCTGGTAACAAAGCGAGCCGCGACGCGGCGTTCAATAAAATTTACGAAAAGCTCTCGGCGGCCGTCAACGCCAAGCGCATTGTGCGCGTCACGCAACTGAAGCAACTCAACGAACTCACCGACGAACTCGATCTTGCGCTTGCGCGGCAGTTCATAAAATCGCGCAAGAAGACGGCATTGACACTCAAAGATTTCGAGGCATGTTACAAGGCGCTCGATAACCGCAGCGAGCGCGAAGAGCAACTGCAACTACTCATGGATACGACGCGCTTTTTTCATAAGCTCGCACACGTGCCCCTACTCGGCTTTGTCATCAAACCGACGCAGTTTGCCGCAAAAATGCTCGGCGTCGAATATATTATGGAATTTTTTATGGAAGGCTACCGCGCTTTTAAGTCGGTAAAAAATGCCGAACCTTTCATGGATGCGATCGAGACGCGCGAGCGCGATTATATCGATAGTCTCTTGCCGGCGAAAAGTTGATCGCGTTGCCGAACCGGGCTGCCAGAAAAGCCGGTATGGCGCTGTGCCGCCGCAGCGATGCAATAAAGCGCCGCTTGCGCGGGCAAGTTTTCGCCCGTACTCTCACGAAAACAGGCATCGCGCGCGACGACAAAATTCGTGCCGTCGAATAAGATTCCGTCTTCGACGCCGCCGCGATTGCAATAGATATATTGTTGCGCCGACGACTCTGCGTACACTTGCAGTCGGTTGCGCCAGCGCTGCGTCGATGCAAATATTTTACCATCGTTAGTGCCACGCGCGGGCGACGCGGAAATAACAACGACAGTTTCGGCGCGAACATCTAATGCGACGCATGCCATCTCTAAATGCCAAGCGTCTTCGCAGATGAGAACCACTGTGCGTCCCAAGGCACCTTGGTAAATCTCAAACTCGCTTCCGGGTTGAAAATAACGTGCCTCGTCGAACATGCCGTACGTCGGTAGAAATATTTTTTTGTGGAGATGGACAATTTTTTTATCGCAGAGAACCACCGCCGCATTATAGACCTCGTTTCCGTCGCGGTACGGTAAGCCGATCACCCATTCGGTGCTCGGTGAAAGCCCCGCTGTCGCGAGCGCGGCGGCGAGTTCGACGATTTCTGCGTGTTCGAATGCGACAAGGCTCGTCAGCGATTCGAGTACATAACCGCTGAGCGATAGTTCGGGTAACACAACAACATCACATTGAATTTTTGCCTCAGCCAGCTCTCCCGCAAGGCGCAAAAGCTCTGCGATATTAGCCCGCTTATCGCCCAAACGAGGGATAAACGGCACGCACAAAACATTTTTCGTGGCGTTCATGTCAACGAAGCTCGATATCGTAAGGCATCAAGAATAAAAGTTTTTCGTCTTTGATCGTTTCGCTTTTGCCCGCCAAACGCGCCGCCTCGCGCAAAATACTCGGTAGTACCAATTGACGCGGATCGCCCAACGCTAAGAGACTCTGCGCGTCGCTCGGGTAGACTTGCACTTGGCAATAGTTTGGGTCGATTTGCGCTTTGTCGCGCGCCAGTTGCAACGCGAGCATGAGCCCCCCTTGGCGATCGATCAGTTTGTTGATGCGCGCGTCTTTGCCGCTATAAACGCGGCCGCCGGCGAGTTGCCGCACTTTATCGGTACTCATGCCGCGATTATCGGCGACGCGCTTCAAGAAAAGATCGTAGAATTCGCCCAAATGTTCGCGAATCAAGATGCGCTCTTCGGGGGTAAATGTGTCCGACTCGGTAAATATCGCCGTATTTTTATGGGTCTTAAGGGTGTGTTTTTTGACGCCGAGCCAATCGTAGAGTCCTTTAAGACTGAATTTGCCGGTGAAGATACCGATCGACCCTGTGATCGTCGTGTTATTCGCGAGAATCTCATCGCCGCCGACCGCGAGATAGTAGCCGCCCGATGCGGCAACGTTACCCATCGAGACAATAATCGGAAACTCGTTTCCACGCTGCTTTTTGACGTCGCGAATTTTATTCCAAATAATATCGGATGCAAGGCTCGAACCGCCCGGCGAATTGATACGAATCACCAACCCTTTGATATTGCTATCGCCGGCGATTTGTTCGAGCACTTCTTGTATCGAATCTGATCCAACGGTTCCGGCGTTGAAAATGCCTTCGCTGCGCGACGATCCCGACATGATTTCGCCTGAGAGCACTAAGACTGCGATGACAGGCTTCGTACCCCACATTTCGTCGTAAAAGCGCGTATGCGCATAATCCGCAGCGGCGACTTTCCACGACGAAGTGGTGAACCCCTGCGCCGTCAGTTTATTTTCGACTTCTGGCATATAGGAAACGTCGTCGATGAGACCGACATCGCGCGCCTTCGTCGCCGAATAAAAACCGGTGTTCATCAGCGCATCGAGATGCTCACCTTTTACTTTAAGCCGACTCGCCATAATTGCCGCGCGCAATTCGCCTACCCCTGATTTTAAGAGAGCCTCTAATTGTTCGCGATCGAATTTTGTCGGTTCAGAGCGCGTGAAGCGGTCGGGAGCCGATTTGTAATCGCCGATAGCTACAAAATCTGCTTTCACTCCGACTTTTGCTAAGAGATCTTTCACGAAATAAGCTTCGGCCTTGAGGCCGGAAATATCGATCATCGCCGACTGCGGCATGAAAATGCGATCGGCGACGCTCGCGATATAATATTCTTTGTTGCCGGCGTTTTCAAGATATGCATACACCGGCTTTTTCTGTTGAAAACTCACGAGCGCAGCACGCAACTCTTCTGCTTGGCCCCAACCGCCGCGAAAATCGCGCCCGGTAACAATGATGCCGCGAATCTGCGCATCTTTTTTAGCCGTTTCGATCGTGCGCAAGAGTTCGAAGAAAGTAAAGTTTTCAGTCAGAGATAAAAAGCCTTCTTGTTTGCGCTCTTCGATGCGGTCGTCGAGCCGAATTTCGAGATAGCTGCTGAGCGCCGATATCCCTGTCGGGTAGCGTTCGCGACCGATCAAGATGCCGCCGCCCATAAAGGCACCGCTATCCGATGGCGTGCTACCCTGCAACGACACCTGCGTAATATGTTGCGCGAAACGCATCCCGAAAAACGCGCCGTTGATTTGGCTATAGCCGCCGTAGACGTTGTTACCCGGCCACAGCGTTGCCTCAGCGATAAATTTAGGAGAAATATTCGTCCACGTCGTTTCGGGATTCAGGTTAAAATCGAGCGACAGTGTCAGATTCTCGGTAAATTTTCCCGGCAACGGCCGAATACCAACGCCGATATCCCAGTTCGTTTCAAAAATCTGCCCCTGAAAAAGCGGCTTATTCAGCGCGCGACCGACTGCGCCGAAAGACAGTCGTCGGTGGGGCCTGAGTTGCATACCGATATCCCACTGGCTGTAACTTTGTAAGTAGGCAAACGACGAATCGTACCACGCATACGAAGTACCGATCGAGAGCAGCGGCGTGTTGATAATCCCCATACCGACAGTGTATCGGCGCGCATAATCGCTGGTGGTGTCGTTGAGACGCCACTGCGTTGAAAAAGCAATACCCAAAAGATTCACAAACGCCATGTGATCGTCGAGCTTGTTTTGCGGGTTGCGCCCGTAAAAATAACCGAGTTGGAGCGCGTGGCGGCCCAAACCTGCCGGGTTAAAGTAGAGACTCGTCGTGTCGTCGGACGTAGCAACCGACTTCTGCGGTAAATTCGGCGTGTCGATCATGCGATTCGTGAGCAGCGAATCGCTGCGCACCGGAGCGACTTGTTGCGCGAAAATTGTCGACGAATAACCAATCGCGACGCAGCATGCGGCAAGCCGCCACTGCCGTAGGGCGCAGATTCTCATAGATTAAAGTAAAAACAGTCGGCAGAGTCCATGCGTCGAGCGGATAAGCGGACTATCCGGCAGAGCACCGGATAGTGCGGATGACTAACCTTCGATTCTTTCAATAATCGTTGCAATGCCCATACCACCGCCAATGCAAAGTGTGATGAGCGCATAGCGCGCTTTGCGGCGCTCGAGTTCGTCGACGGCGGTGCCCAAAAGAATTGCACCCGTACCGCCTAAGGGATGTCCCAATGCAATCGCGCCACCATTGACGTTGATGCGATCCATCGGCACATTGAGTTGCTTTTGTACATAGAGCGGCACCGCCGCAAACGCTTCGTTGATTTCCCAGAGGTCGATGTCTTCGACTTTGAGCCCCGCTTTTTCGAGTACCTTTTTCGACGCCGACACGGGGCCGGTGAGCATAATCGTCGGTTCTTCACCCGAGACCGCCGACGCCACGATGCGCGCGCGTTTTTTTAGACCGTGCTCCGCTACCGCTTTTTCAGACGCAAGGAGTACAACCCCTGCGCCATCGACAACACCCGAGGCGTTACCGCCGCCGTGAACGTGGTTGATTTCTTTTAGCTCGGGGTAAGTTTTGAGCGCCATTGCGTCGAAAACTTTTTGACCGACACCCTTGAACATCGCGGGCATTTTCGACAGGTACGCGAAATCCCACTTGGGGTTGGGGTATTCGTCTTTATCGACAATCGTACCGTCGTCTTTTTTCACGGGAATAACCGAATTTTTAAACCGACCGTCTTTAATGGCGGCGTCGGCCTTTTTTTGCGACGATTCGGCGAACTTATCGACTTCTTCGCGCGTGATGTTATATTTGGTTGCGATGATATCGGCTGAAATACCCTGCGGCACGAGATTATAGTGCGCCGCGATTTTGGGATTGCCGATCGACATGGCGGTCGCCATATTTTCTTCGGTGACTTCGCCCGCGTCAGAACCCATTTTGCAACGGCTCATTGACTCGACGCCACCTGCGACCACGAGATCGAAAGTGCCGCTTTGAATATACGCCGCCGCGTCGTTCACAGCTTGTAGTCCCGAACCGCAGAAGCGATTCACAGTATAGCCCGGCACCTCTTGCGGCCAGTGTGCAGCCATGACACCGTAGCGCGCGATACACGCGGCCTGGTCGCCGACCTGTGTCACACAGCCTAAGATGACATCGTCGACTTTATCGATTTTCAGATTTTTATTGCGCTTCGGTAACTCATTCAAGAGCCCCGCTACCAATTCTTGCGGATGCACATCGGCGAGAGAACCTCGCTTGTTGCCGCGCGCGCGCGGCGTACGGACTGCATCGACTACATACGCTGTTGCCATAAATACCTACCTTTTTCGAGAGCCTGTGTGTAAGACACTACCGTCGCTCTCGCGGCATTTCCCGTGGTGTAAACTGAAAACTCGTTTCTCGTTTGCACTGGGACGCGCGCGCCTAGTCACCTTAATGCGTGTTACCCTGCTAACTTCTCAAACTCTTCGAGACGCACTGGCTTCGAAAAATAATAGCCTTGGTACGCATGGCAACCCATATCTTTCAGCAGGGTCAATTGTTCTGCCTCTTCGACGCCTTCTGCCAAAACTTCTAAGTTCAAATTTTCAGCCATGCCGATAATCGTTTTAATCAGCGCGGCATCGTTGCGGTCGCGCGCCATATCGCGGACGAACGAACGATCGATCTTGAGTTGCGATAACGGCAGGCGCTTAAGATAAGCGAGCGACGAATAGCCCGTGCCAAAATCGTCTAAGCTAAAAGTCACTCCGGCTGCTTTTAGGTTTTCCATGCGCGCGACCATGTCGTCGATATTTTGCAGCATAAGACTTTCGGTTAGTTCAAGTTTCAAACTAGCGGTGCGCAAACCGGCGTTGCGCACCGCTTGCGTCACGAGTTCAGGAAAACCTTCTTCGCGAAATTGCCGCGAGCTGACGTTAATCGCGAGCGTCAAATGGCGCGTCTTGTCGCTCGCTTGCCATTCTTGTAGTTTGGAGCAAGCCATGCGCACAAGCCAATTGCCGATTTCGACGATATCGCCCGTCTCTTCGGCGAGCGGA
>JAFEGD010000187.1 GCA_018240245.1 Spirochaetota bacterium
CGTTCTTCGGGTGCGTTATCGATCTCAGCGTAAGAAACCGCTTTGTTCTTGCCGCCGAATTTCTTCGCGAGTACCGTAGTAATCGCCGCTGTCAATGTCGTTTTTCCGTGGTCAACGTGGCCGATTGTACCGACGTTCACGTGTGGTTTACTTCTGTCAAATTTTTCCTTTGCCATTTACATTCTCCTTTGGTGCTCGCGGCACCGTGCTTGACTGCGCATAATTTTTTCTACGCAGCCACTCAAAACATTTGGCTCTGCCGAACACTGCACTCGGAGCGATTTTTCTTAAAATCGCATGAGCCGTCTGCACGACAAAGCCTCAAATTATTAAAGTTCGCACTGGTTTTGTAATCCAGGTTTGGCGCAAAGCTTACGCACCGCCGCAACCACCAAGTACAGGTAGTCAAAATCTAAAATTGCGTCAGGCTGACAATAAAAATAGGAATTTTGAGATTCCGCTCTCACGATGTTCACGAACGACTATCTCGACAGTAAACAAATGTTCTTGACTTATTCTCATTTTCGTGGCACCCGTATACCCTTTATGGCACTAATATTATAGAGCACAATAATTTGGTGCAGCAGAAATCTCAATGCAAATTAGTATACACAGTGTCTATTAAGTTGTTTCGGTGCGTGCCGTCGTGAAAGAATTAAACGAAACGTCGATAATATATATAGGCTGAGCATGCAATCCCCCCGCAGAAAAATATTCGCTCTTTCAGTTTTTATTTTGAGCACGCCACTTTTCGCACTACAGGGTGAAAGTGTTTTTGTGAAATTATTAGGCGGCGGGGGATATAGTCTCGTGAACGAAACTGCGGGCGATGTGACGCTGTCGTTCAAAGGCGTAACGGGTATCGGCATGCTGCAATTCGGCGGCGCGCTTTCAAAGTCGGTGAAACTGTTTGGCTTTAGCTCGCTCGCAATGACGCCGTCGCCAAGCGCGACAACGCAGAATTTGAAAATCGATACGACGTATAGCCTGCAAAATATTTTCGATTTGGGTTTGGGTTTAGGTTATTATAGCGCCAGCGGATGGAACCTTTCTTTGGGAGCTTCGATCGCACAGAGCTACTACAAGCTCAACGTCTATGGCACCGACATCGGAACCTACACGCGCCACGGCTGGGGTTCGACGCTCATTTTCGGGAAAGAATTTGCCGTCTCGCAACACTGGAGCGTGGGGCTTTCGCTCATCGGTTATTATGGGCAGGTGTACGATACCGGCACCCCGCCGTTTCAAGATGCGCCGGTCGCGAATGTTTATACCGGCCTTGCGGTTAGTTTAATGTATGATTGAGTGCGGCGGGCTATGGATTTCCATAGCTACGGACGCCAACCTGGGGTGCTATGGAATTCCATAGCAGTAGCCAGCTCAGACGCACCCTCGGCCCAATCGCCGTCTGGGGCATGGGCGTGGGTTACGTCATCTCGGGCATGTACTTCGGCTGGAACCTCGGCCTACCGCAGAGCGGCCCTTATGGTATGCTCGTCGCGACGGCGCTGGTCACGCTCATGGCACTTGCATTCGTGTTGAGCTACGCCGAGCTCGCCTCTGCCATACCGCGCGCGGGCGGTGTCTTTGTCTACGCGCATAAAGCATTCGGGCCATACGCCGGATTTCTCGCAGGCCTCGGGCAAAATATCGAATTCGTGTTTGCCCCGCCCGCCATCGCAGCAGCCATCGGTGCGTACCTCAATATTTTTTTCCCAGCGGTGCATCCCACTGCGTTCGCAATCGGCGCGTATTGCGTGTTCACGCTGCTCAACGTTTGGGGCGTCAAAGAGTCGGCGGCGTTCGGCGTGTTCATCACGCTCTTGGCGGTCGTTGAAATTTTGATTTTCGCGGGGCTCGTGTTGCCGCATTTCGACGCGCAAAAATTTTCGACGAATCCGCTACCCGGCACCTGGTGGGGAGTTTTCGCGGCGATACCGTTTGCGATGTGGTTTTATCTGGCGCTCGAAGGCGTCGCAAATATGGCAGAAGAAGTGAAAAACCCGCGCCGCGATTTGGCGTTGGGTTTCAAACTCGCGCTCGCGACGCTCGCCGTGTTAGTCCTGCTCGTTTTTTTTGGCGCAATCGGTGTCGCCGGTTGGGAGGCGATTGTGTACCCGCCGGGCAAGACGACACCGTCCGATTCGCCGTTGCCGCTGGCGCTCGCACACATCACCGGCGCAGGCCACCCGATGTACCATCTTTTGGTTTCGATTGGGCTTTTGGGTCTCGTCGCCTCGTTTCACGGCATTTTATGGGTCGCCGGGCGCACCACGCTCGAACTCGCCCGCGCGCGCTATATCCACGGTGTGTTCGCACGTTTGCACGCGACACGACTAACCCCTGCAGCTGCATTGGGATTAAATATGGTGCTGGGGATTTTAATTTTACTGTCGGGCAAGACGAGCGAGATGATTACGCTCGCCGTCTTCGGTGCCCTCACGATCTACTTGAGCGCGACGCTCTCGCTCTTTCGCCTCAGGCGATTACACCCCGAATTAGAGCGGCCGTACAAGACGCCGCTTTATCCCGTGACACCGGCGGTTGCGCTTATCTTGGCGTGCGTCGCGCTCGCGGCGATGGTGTTTTTTAATCCGGCATTGGCGGCAATTTATACGGGGTTATTGGTGGTGGGGTCAGGGTATTATTTTGGGGTTTTGGTAAGGCGGAATACGAACACGTAGAGACGCGATGAATCGCGTCTCTACCCCACAACATACAACCCTTCTTTGTCTGCCGCGAGGCGCAGCCGGTCGTCGAGAGTCAAAAACGAAATACGCGAAACATCGCTACCGCCGAGAAGAATCGCCGCCGCCAATTGCAACGCATCGGCGGTACGTAAATTGTGCGTGCGTAGTAGCCGTCGCGCGATCGATTTCACGCGGTCGCCCGCCTGTACTTCATGCCAGTTTTCAACGAGACGCTTGAGGCGGCCCAACGCTGCGCTCGTGTGCCCCGCATGCAATGCGGTCTCGCGTTCGCGGCGACAGATTGCCGAAACGCATTCGAGTTCGGTCGCCCACCACACCAGCATTTCGGTATCTGCCTTATAGGTTTCGAGCATTTGCTGGGACGCCGCCTCGCGGGTAATGAGCGGCACGATCGCCGAGCTATCCCAAAAGATCATCGCCCGTTTGCGCGTTCATCGAGCAACGCACTGAGCGTGCCGGTGAGTAGCGTTTCGGGCGGCAGATCGTCGAAAACGGGTTTGTCGCCACCCACACCACGGCGAATCAAACCTTGCCGCTCAAAATCGGCAAGTATCGCTGCACCACGGTATTCTTGCCGACTCACCGGAGTGAGCATTGCCACGGGTACATCTCTGTCGGTAATCATGACCGATTCGCCGATTCTGACTTGATCGACAAGTGAGCTAAATGCACTTTTTGAATGAGATATAGTAGACTGGTACATAAGACTAATTTAGTCAGAATTGAATTGGTTGGCAAATTTTTGCCCCAAAATAGTCTTACTGAAATTGCTTGCTCTTTTGACATATCAAGCCGAGCTTGATTTCCATGCCTCATTATCTGAGGCAAAAGTGGCTGCTTGCGTCTTTGATTATTACCCTCGCCGGACAAAACTGCGTCGGCTTACCGTTCATGGGCCACAATCCGACTGTGCTATCGGAAAAAGCTTCTGAAATTTCTATCGCATCGTCTGTAAACTACGCAAGTAACACCGGCCGGCGCAGCTACTTCTATCAAGACGTTCCCGATGAAAACGGCATGGTAAATTATCGAAATCCCGTACAATACCAAGACTGGTTCGTTTCGTATTCACGCGGCGTGAGCAAAAGCGTAGAAATTTCCGGCCACATATATGCGATTTTCCAAAATACGTCCTCCTTCTCCGGCGTGCCTTGGTTTGGCGGCTCTGCCAAGTGGCGATTTCTTGACGGAGTTTTGCAAGGCAGCCTCTTTATCGACGTGTCGCTCCCTGTCCCCTGGTGCCTTGGTAGTGCGACCACGGGAATATGTGCCGTTGGCTATGGCTTCAATCCGGGGATTTCTTTGGGTAAAGATTATCTATATCTGGGAGTTTCATACGCCATCGCGCAAATGAGCATAGCGCATCAGTATATTCCAATTCATATGCCGATGCTAATTCTTGGTTCGAAGCTCGGTGGGCCGTTTACCGTAAATGCAGAAATTTCAAGCTTTCGCAATAATTTCTACGATCTACAATATAGTAGAGAAAATACTCTCATCCCCATCACAAACGATGCTTTTGGGTTTCAGAGTATCGTATTCAGTATCCGATTAGGATATAAAATGGGAGCGAATTGATCTAAGAGAGTTTTTTACTCTTTCCGCCCGAGCATCCCTACCGAAAAAGACGCCATGAGCCAAAAGCCGACC
>JAFEGD010000188.1 GCA_018240245.1 Spirochaetota bacterium
GCGGGTCGCCTGCTGCCGTGAGCCGATCGAGGTGTTTGTTGAAATCAAAAAGTTGCGGAATTCGGGACATCGTTAAGCTAAGACACAAAAAAATGAAATTGCAAGTCTTTTTTAGAGGTGCCCTAGTTTTATTAAAGAGCACTGGGACGAATTGGATAAAGTAAGAGAGTACTTAATCTATGGTAAGCCCCTAACCAACCACAGGCACGGCGATCCTGTACGGCATCAAGTCCCGCATCTCAGCCTCGCTATTACATAACGGCAGCTTCTCGAACAAGAATTTCAGATATGCATTCGGCTCCCACTTGTTCGCTTTCGCCGTCTCAATCAACGAATAAATCAACGCACTCGAATCGGCGCCGCGCGGGCTGCCCGAAAAAAGCCAGTTCTTTCGTCCTATGACAAACGGCCTGATCGCATTTTCTACCGCATTCGTATCGAGCGGAATCGAAACGTCCGAAAAACACAAACGCAATTTTTCTTCTTGCCCTAAGGCGTATTGAATCGCGTTCGAAAGCGGCAGTGTCGGCGGCGTCTGCCCCGACTTGGCACGCAACCTCTCAAAAATCGCCGAAGCTATGGGCAGAGATTTTTTCAGCCGCAACTTTAGATGATCTTCGGCGGACAACTTCTGCTCGCGAGCGATACGCTCGTTCTCGTAGAGCATATTGATTGCCGTGAGAACTTCTGTAGCAAATTCGCTCGGTGGCCCGTGCTTGTTGGCTTCGATAAATTTTCGTCGGGTGTGAACCCAACATGCGGCGTGCGGAATTTTTGCCTCGCGACAAAGCGCATCGTAACTCTTGAATCCGTCAGTGACTAAAGTACCGGTGAATTCTTGGAATCTTTCAGACAGAAAATTTGCAGATCGGGTTTCACGGTATTGAAAAAGGTGAATTTCTTTAGATGCGAATGCAAACATGTAAGATTTTTGATCGTTTTGCCGGTTCTGCTCGCGCAAAACCTGTAGGGGAGTTTCATCAGCGAGTATTACCTTGGATTGAAGTAAATCTTGCCAAAGAATTTTCTCAAGGCGATCAAAGCGTTCGTAGAATTGAATTTGCCAATTTGAAAGATTAGCAGCATGGATATCAATATCGTGGCGCTGGAAAATCTTTTCCTGACGGTAGTAAGGAATATGATCGCAAAATTTATTCGTCAGTACATGCGCGAAAAGCCCTGCTGTTGCTATTGATTTAGGTAGAATTTCTGGTGCTGGTGGCGCGATCTTAATTTCCGATGCTTGCTTCGCATTGGAACATGCTTTGCAGCCGAATTTTGGTCTGATGTGGCGATGAACAAGGATTTTCATCGGTACGATTTCTAACTTCTCGCTGGTCTCCTCGCCGATTTTTTCCATCTCTGCGCCGCAGGCACAGCGTAGATCCGACTCTTTAATTTTATGATGAATTTCTTCGCGTGGTATATGGTCGGGAAAGGGGTTACGTCCCCCAGGTTTGCGTCGATGCGTTCGCACCTGAGTTTCTGACTGCTTAGCTTTTGTCGCATCTGCTGCGATAGCTTCGGCTTCATCGAAAAGTTTTTCGACCTGGGGTTGACCTTTTTCTGACTTTCTGCCAAATTTTAATCCTTTCAGATACGAAACAAGATAACGCAGGCTTTCAATTTCTGAATCCTTCTGCGCGATATATCTCTGCACATTTTCAGGCAGCGTAGTCAGATCAACTTCGATAAAGGAGTTATATCACAAAACAAATTTTTTGCAAGAACTTTTTTATGAAAGAGAAGGAAAAGTGAAAACTGTGTGACGCGCAGAGATATCTAATCCTTGTAGGAGCAAATCCAAATCAGCGTGCGTAATCTCTTGCGCTTGCGCCTCGCTCTTTGGCCAGGCGTATTTATGTGCTTCTAATTTCTTTTGTAAGAGGCAGAACCCGTTCTTGTCCCAGAAGATTACTTTCAAATTGCGTTTCGTCAATCCGCAGAAAAGAAATGCTGCATTTTCAAGCGCGTTGAGTTTCATCTCTGCGTCGATCATCGCGAGCAGGCCGTTAATTGCTTTGCGCATGTCCGTCCGCCCAGGCCGAATATAAATGCGGTCAAATGCATTCCACGTAAGCATTAAAGTATCCAATCGAAATTCACTGAAATGCGAAACCCTGCCGAGCCTAAACTCACAGTGAGAAAATCTCGCGGCTTTGAAACGACCTCTACGAGTCGCATTGGTGTCGCGGACTGCTTTTCTCTGCTCAACCAGTAAGAGAGTGTCGATGAGCTGATGCCGTGAGCTGCGCAATATGCCTGCTGTGATTGCCCGCTTTGCCGCCAAGCGATGATGTGTGACTTATCGAATTTTTGCTGCATGTCTTATGATCAGAGAGCGTCGCTGCGGACAAAACCAGTAGTTGGTTAGGGGCTTACAATCTATGTCTATTATCATAATGAAATCAAAGATCTTAAAAAAAATCTCGGCTTATGAACTGCGTACGGCACACAACAAATTTTACGCGCTGCGCCGCGTCCACTCCGTTGGGTCGCGTGCTCGGGTCTCCGCGGCAAAGATCGTGGACAAAGCACCAGCGGGACGCTTGTTTTGTGCTTTGCCACGAGCCGCTCCGACCACATTTTGACTTGCTGTGAAGACCCAGCAAGTCAAAACGTCAGCGTAAAATCAACGTTCTCTGACATGACTTGAACGGCGAAGAGGTTTTGCGACCGACATCGTGTCGGTCGCGACGAGGCAAAGGGACTTACCTCAGTGGGCAAAGAAAGCCGCCCGGTTCTTCGATTGCTCTACCAAACCGGACGGCCTGTTATTCTTTGACGGCTAACGCCGTGCAGGACAATTATCTGGCCAGAAGATATACTGTTCCTATTTCCGTAGAAATAAAAAATCTGACGTACTTCTGTACTCGCGGGACGGAACCCGATGTTGTTGTTCGTGTTCCACGGGTTGTTGTTGTTGCGGTTCGCACCCCGCAGGTTGGTGGCGGTGTTGTTCCAGTTGCCACCGCGATTGACCCGATTCGTACCGTTTATGATAATTGCCCGGCGTAGATTTTTTTCCGCAGATGGTATGTATTCCACAATTTCAGGTTTGCCATGCAGCTTGCCCGGCTCTGCATCAATCGCTTCTCGTCAATTAAACCGGCTGCATACTCATGGTTACGTCGGTCGAGATTTTTGAGACATCTTTTCAGATTCTCAGGCTTAATGCGTATGAGCGACGGAAAAATACGGCGACCCAAAAGGCTCAGCCCGTTAGATCGGCTGTTGATATACGTGGCCTTTTCTTTCAGTTGCAGTTTCAGACTCTCTGCTAGGAAATCGGGTATTTCGCGCCGCAAATTCAGCAGTTCTTCCTTGCTGTTTGAAAATATCACGAAGTCATCCATGTAGCGAATATAGCTTCGTATGCGTTTTTTTTCCTTAATGAAATGGTCAAATTGGTCAAGATAAATGTTGGCAAAAAACTGGCTGGTTTGATTGCCGATAGGGATGCCATGACCGTTTGAGCCGCCATTCGCGATGATTTTATCGAGCAAGTTGAGCAAGCGCGTATCTTTTATTTTTCTGGCTAAAAGATTCTGTAACACTGCGTGATCGACACTCTGGAAGTAGCTTTGAATATCACTCTTAAGGTACCATGCGTTATGCCGTATCAAGCTGCGGGCTTTTTCGATGGCTTTATGGACACCCTTACCCTTGCGCGTTGCAAACGAATCGGAAATAAAAATTTTTTCGTAAGTGGGATTCAAAACGCCAACTATGGCGTGGTGCACGACGCGATCTCGGAAAGGAGCAACTGCTATAGTTCTTTTTTTTGGTTCGAAACATTGGAAATAGTGGTATGAACCCGGCATGTACGAACTGTCTGAAAGCTCTCGATGCAGACGGAGGATTTCAGTTTCAGCGTGAAAGAAAAATTTTAGACCGGGCTTTTTACCCTCGTTGCCCTGCAATGCCCTCAGGTAAGCGGCATACAGATTGTCAAAGGCGATCACCGCCGGATAGAGATTATTTACCCTGCGCACTTTTTAGCCAACCGCCGATCATTTTGCCGAATTCATTCAACTCGGTTACGATAAATTCGAATTGCCTGCCGGAGATATATTTTCTATTAAAAGATAGTCTGTAGGACACCCTGAGTTTTTCGAGATTCATGTTGATTTGTGCCAACTGCGCTTTCTTGTCTTTACTGTAAATAGCCTCGATAAGCTGTTCGAGAATATCGAGAGCAAGATTCGCAATTCTGCCGCTGAAAGTAAAGCGGACGCTTTTGGGAAATGTCTCACATCGATCGAGAATCCAGTCCAGAATAACGTACCATTTTCTAAACGCGGGATAATCGTCATTCATTTTCAGCCACCGTACTGTCACTCACTGTGAATGCCCGCGTAATATTCAGAACGTCGTCGCCGTAATCTTCGATTTTTTTCTGGCCAAAACCTTTGACCTTTTTCAGGTCTTCTTTGGTGGCAGGTTTTGTCAGGGCGATGTCGCGCAGTTGAGCGTTATTGCAGACAACATAGACCGGAAAACCTTTCTCGTCGGCCTTGCCCTTACGCC
>JAFEGD010000189.1 GCA_018240245.1 Spirochaetota bacterium
CGAACGCGCGATGCGCGGGGAGATGGATTTCGACGGCGCACTCAAAGAGCGTGTTGCGCTTCTCAAAGGCGTGCCGCTCGAAGCGCTCGCAGCGATTCAACTTAACCGCCTGACGCTCACGCAAGGTGTGCGCGAGTTCGTGACGGCATTACAGCAGCGGCAAACAAAAACATATCTTGTTTCGGGTGGCTTCGATTTTTTCACCGGCGCGTTTCGAAGAGAATTGAATCTCACCGGCGACTTTGCGAATACGCTTGAAATCTTGGGTAACCGTCTCACCGGCCGCACGCTCGGTGAAATCGTCAATCGCGAGCGTAAGGCGGCCATTCTCTTGAGCCTCGCGCACGAACACAGTGTGCCGCGCGAAGAAATTCTCGCAGTCGGCGACGGCGCTAACGACATCGACATGGTGCGCGCTGCGGGTATCGGTGTTGCGTTTTGCGCAAAGCCTGCGCTCGTCGCCGAGGCATCGGTTGCAATTTTTGAGCGCGATATGCGTCTCGTTCTACCGCTCATTCAAGCATAATATGCAAGCGGTGCGCGCGATTTTAGCCGAAAAAAGCGCCGCATTTGCCGCGCGGCACGAAGTTCTTGGCGCTACTTCTTTGCCGCAATTTCTATCGTCGCTGACTGACGCCGATTATGCCGCGCTTGCAGCGGGTCTCGAAAGGCAGTCGTGGAAATATCGGGGAATGCTCTTGCATTCCGAGCGCAATCCGCAGCGCGAAGCGGAGCGAGTTGCCGTTCAATTCAAAAACGCCGAGGCGTTGATTTGCATCTCTATCGGAGCGGGATATTTACTGAACGCATTGGCAAATTCGGTGCGTAGTATTTTACTCGTCGAGCCGAATGCATATTGTCTCGCTGCATTCCTTATATCGGGTGAGGTCGAAAAATATCGCGGCAAGCTCACTCTCTTTGCCGATACGCTGGTGCGCGCGGACGCGCTCGAAGAAATTTTGCCGTGGCTGCAAGGCAAGAATCTAAAGCGCACGTTAATCTATACGCACGCGCCATTACTCGAAAGCGATAAAGTCACTTTTACGCGCGCAGTCGAGCGCGTCGTGCAACTTTTTGAAAAGCGCAGCGTTAATCAGGCGACGATAATAAAATTTCAACAACTATGGAATAAAAATATTCTTTTGAATCAGCGCTATATCGCGAAGGCGCGTCCGTTGAACGCTTTGTATGATTTTGAACCACCGCGTGCGATCGTGCTCGCCGGTGCGGGGCCGTCGCTCACGGCATCATTAGTCGACCTGAAGAGATATCGCGAGCGTTATGTGCTCTTTGCCGCCGATACCGCGCTTGTCCCGTTGGGCAAGGGTGGCGTTTTTCCCGATTTTGTTTTTTCCGCAGACCCGCAATGGCTCAATCATTATTTCGCGCATAGCAATTTTGCCCGCCGCACAGCGTGGGTTATGGACCCCGTCGTCTGCCCGGCGATCGGGCGTTTTGTCGAGGCATGCGGCAGCGCGGCATATTTTTGGAATAACGCATTTCTCATGGATACCGTTTTTCGCACGATCGACCGCGGCGATGTGGCGCACGGCGGGTCGGTAACGACGAACGCTTTCGATGTGGCGGTGCGCTGGTTGTCGCAAGCGAAAACAGAATCGCCTGCGCGACTCATTCTCGTCGGACAAGATTTGTCGTTTAGCAATAAACAGGCGCACGCGAAGGGTGCTGTGCTCGAATCGCGTATTTTTACGAACAACAACCGCGTGCAGTCGATGGAGCAGCACAATTTTAGACAACTGACGGCGCTCCCCGCATTGCCCCAAGCGGCAATCGCTGGCGGAACTGTCCCCACGAATCATAAACTCAAGATTTTTCTCGACTGGTTTTGCGCGCGTGCCGCAGAAGTGGATAAGGCACGCATACGTCTTGTGAATGCGACGAAGGCAGGGGCTTTCTTACGCGGATTTGAACATATTTCGCTCGGCGAAGCGTTGGCCGATCTACCGCAGGCGCCTACACGCGATGAGGTCACGATGAACGTGCGCACGAACGATCTTACAGCGCTACCGAAAATCCAAAATGATCTTTTAGCGATCGAACAGTTGATGCAAGAAAGCGCGCGCCTTGCGGAAAAATCACCCGCCGACTCGTCGACAATTGCGCTCTTAAATCGCAACGATGCGCGCTTTAAGGCGCTGAGCGTCGCAAAAGATGTCGCGGCGCTCAACGCACAGGCGCTAATCCTCAAAATTACCGAGCAGGGTGAGGCTGTCGATGCGCCGAAATTCTATCGCGCGATGGCGCACTCGGCGCGCGAGGTGAGGCATTGGTCGAGCAAGCTTTGACGGATTATCCGCACGGCGACGGCTAAGCTTTGAGCCCAAGTATCTTCGCCGTGCGCTTGCGGCTTGCGGCGATTAAGGGCGAATTTTTACCGAGTGTCTTGCCCCATGCGGGAATCATCTGCGCGAGGCGTTTCTTCCATTCTTTGGAGCGCATTTTGCCTTCAAAGCATTTACCGAGAATATCGAGCGCAATCGCGACCGACGTCGATGCGCCGGGAGACGCGCCTAAAAGCGCCACGAGCGAGCTGTCGTGCGCGGCGATGACCTCGGTACCAAATTCAAGCACGCCGCCTTCTTCTTCGTCGGCGCGGATTACTTGCACGCGCTGCCCGGCAACCAATAGTTCCCAGTCGGCGGCGTTGGCGTTCGGCATATATTCGCAGAGCGCTTCGATACGTTCGGCGTGCGACTGTGTCGCCTGTGCGATCAAATATTTTGTCAAAGAAATATTGTGTAGCCCGGCGGCGACCATCGGTAGTAAATTGGTAAATCCCAACGACTTCATGAGGTCGAGATACGAACCTTTTTTCAAGAACTTTGTCGAAAAACCCGCGTATGGGCCGAAGAGCAATTCTTGCTTACCGTCGATGTGGCGCGTGTCGAGGTGCGGTACCGACATCGGGGGAGAGCCGACAGCGGCTTTGCCATAGACCTTGGCATGGTGGCGCTCGATGACCTTACGATTTTTGCACCGTAACCATTGGCCGCTGACGGGAAAACCGCCGTAGCCTTTGGCTTCTGGGATATTCGATTTTTCGAGTAACGTGAGCGCTCCGCCGCCGGCGCCGATAAATACAAAATTAGAATCGAGATGAAATGTTTTCTTTTTCTTCAGATTTTGGATCGTCAAATTCCATTGGCCGTTACCGTCTCGGTGTAGATCGCGCACTTCGTGGTGATAGCAGACCGTGACACCGCTTCGTGCATCGAGATGTTTGAACATTGCGCGCGTTAAATTGCCGAAATTCACGTCGGCACCGTAGTCGATGCGCGTCGCTGCAACGCTCTGTTTCGGGTCGCGGCCTTCCATCACGAGGGGGATCCATTTTTGTACTACCGGCGCTTTGTTCGAGAAGAGCATACCCTTGAAGAGCGCCGTCTTTGCGAGCGCGGCATGGCGTTTTTTCAAGAAATCGACATTCTCGTCGCCCGTCACAAAACTCATGTGCGGTACGCTGCGAATGAACGCATCGGGTTCACCGATATACCCCGAGTCGACTAAGTGTGCCCAGAACTGGCGTGAGAGTTCGAATTGCGAAGCAATTTTGAGTGCCTTTGTAATATCGATTTTTTTTCCTTTGAGCGGCGTGTAGTTGAGTTCGCAAAACGCCGAGTGTCCGGTGCCCGCGTTGTTCCACGCATCGGAACTCTCGCGCGCCGCATCGTCCAAGCGCTCGAAAATTGCGATTGTGAGATTGGGTTCGAGTTCTTTGAGCATCATCGCGAGCGTCGCGCTCATGATGCCGGCGCCGATCAAAACCACATCGGGCGTTTCGCGAATATCGTACCATTCTTTCATTCTGGAATCCTCTTGGTGAGTATGACTTGGTTGCCCACCTCGTTATAGACGACGGTATCGAATATATTACGGCTCATGAGAATGCCACGGCCATGTTCGAGCATCGTCAATTTCGGATCGTTCTTCGCGCGCTCGATAAAAGTGTGGTGGTCGAAACCTTCGCCTTCGTCGCTGACGCGAAACATGAGAACATGCTCGTTGATGAGATAATCGACGTAAATTTTTTTATCGTGGTACTTGGCGTCCTGCTGTCGTTTCATTAAGAATTGCATATAATCGCCCGCTTCGATCGCGCGCGTCTTTTCATCGAACGAAATTCCTAAATTCCCGTGCTCGATCGCGTTGACGAGAATCTCGCGAAAGCATATTCTGAGCGTCGCGACGATATTCGGCGAAAAATGGCGCGATAGCCGTTCTGTCAATTTTTGGCTCAAGATTTCTGCGTGCGTCACGCTATTGCCGATGACATAGCGCCCTTTTTCTTTTTGTAAGAATTTTTGCGAAACGTCTTCTTCAACGCGCGAGATTTTTCCTAAAATGTCGAGCTGGCCTTGGCGTTGCGTTTTTTGGAGAGAAATCTGTACGTCGAGCGGTTCGTACATGTGCTTTTTACGGAGAGTAGTTTTGAACGTTATGTAATCCCCCCCCTGAAAAAAATCTTTCATACGTTCGCGTACAATATTGCGATTTATCTCTATATCGCCCTCGTGCCCGTCGGGGATAAACTGGTATAGAGAAAGGCCGACCATTTCTTCGGGAGCGTAGCCGAGCATATTGCGCGCCGTTTTATTCATGCTGAGAATTTCGCTCGTGTCGCCCATTTGAAAAATCATATCGCTCGATTCGTCGACGAGGTGGCGGTATTTTGCTTCGGCAAATTCGAGTTGTGGGATAACGTCGTTGAGTAAATTACGAGTCTGATTTTTTTCGTCGTAAAGCTTGTGTTCTGTCTCGTAAACTTGTTTCCAATTATAGATCGAATAAATAAAGATGAGCACGAGCGCCATGACCCATGTTAAATAACCGGCGACTTCGGCGATATCTTGCGGTATCGGGTAGAGCGGTTGCATGATTCTATAAGAGAAGAGGGCGACGACGATGCCGACGCTCATGATGCCCGTCTGCAAAAACATGTCTAACCAGCGGCCATATTCGTAGACCGTGAATATAATAGGGATTAGACTCAAGAGTATCAGCTGAATGCCGACGCGCTCGCCGAGAAAAAAAGCTAGTACGACGCAAAAACTCGTATAGATCAAATTACTCAAATATGTAACTTGAAACGTACCCCAACGGTTTTTGAGAAAAATTACCCCGGTAATCAGAATAACATAGCTGGTGTTGATAATCGCAAACGGAAAAAAATAATGTTTGTAGCGCGCCGCGTCGCGTTGCAACAAAATAAAATAAATAGTGAGCGCGGTGGCCGACAAGTATAGGTTGGCGATGTAGTTAAGCGAGAAGAGTAAATTCAATACGCGGTTTTGCTTGAGGTCGCTCGGTGTTGTAAAATGGCGGCTACCTGAATTGAGATATTTTTTCCAGAGATCAACGGCGCGAGACAACATACGATAGCGTCGTCAGCCTTTGAGTTTTTGCCGCATCGTAAAGGAGATTAAACTCCTTTACGCGAGCTTTCACAACACGAATCGGCATCGATGCAGAAAGATGCGTGGGACAGCCGCTTGGGGATTATCTTGGCGGTAACAGGCTCTGCCGTCGGTTTGGGCAATTTCTTGCGCTTCCCCGGGCTTGCCGCGAAATATGGCGGGGGCACGTTTATGATCCCCTATTTTATCGCGTTTCTACTTTTAGGCTTGCCGATCGCCTATATCGAATGGTCGATCGCGCGCTATGGCGGTTCGCGCGGCTACCACAGCGCCCCCGGAATTTTTCGCGCAATCTGGCCGCATAAAATTTCACCGTACCTCGGCGTCGTCGGCCTCATCGTGCCGATCGGCATCTACATGTACTATGTTTTTATCGAAGCGTGGTGTCTCTATTATGCGTGGGGATTTCTTTCGGGGGCGTTGAATTTAGGCCGTGATGTGACGGCGTACAAGAGTTTCTTCGAAAGCTTTACCGGAGCGGGTGAAAACGGCGCACTCTTTGTGGAGTTTAGCCCAGCGTTAATTTCACTCGTCGTCTGTTATGCGCTCAATTTCCTCTTTGTTTATCGTGGCATCGCCGGTATCGAGCGCATCAGTCGCTGGGGCATGCCGGTATTACTCCTCCTCGCGCTCGTGGTGCTCGCGCGCGTGATGACCTTGGGCACGCCCAACCCGGCGTTACCCGAGCGCAACGTCTTGAACGGTTTGGGTCATCTGTGGAACCCGCCGATGCAGCAAGGTCTCATCGAATCGCTGGCAAACGCGCAACTGTGGATGGAAGCGGCGGGACAGATTTTCTTTTCGCTTTCGGTGGGTTTTGGCGTGATTATCAATTATGCGAGTTATTTGAATAAGAAAGACGACATCATGCTTTCGGCGACGACCGCAGCGGCGGGCAACGAGTTTGCCGAGGTCGCGTTAGGCGGGCTCATCACTGTGCCGGCGGCGTTTGTTTTTTTAGGCGCGGCGGGTATCGGGAGCACTTTTGGTTTAGGCTTTGTCTCGCTGCCTGCGGTTTTTGCGCACATGCCGTTCGGTCAAATTTTCGGCGCGCTCTGGTTTTTTCTGCTTTTTATCGCTGCGATCACGAGTTCGGTTTCAATGCTGCAACCGGGAATCGCCTTTCTCGAAGAGGGCTTGAATTTGAATCGCCGTAAAAGTTCTGCAGTATTGCTTCTTATTACTTTGGGCGGCTCGCTCTTCGTCGCGTATTATTCGAAGAATCTCGAAGCCCTAGATACGATGGATTTTTGGGCGGGCACGTTCTTTATTTTTGTATTAGCGCTCTTTCAAGTCTTTGTCGCGGGTTGGCTCTTTGGCGTCGAGAACGTACTCAAAGAAGCCGCCGAAGGTTCGCGTATCCGCATTCCCAAATTCTTGCCGGTAGTGATTAAGTACATTTGCCCCGCATTCTTAATAACAATCTTTGGTTTGTGGTGTTGGCAAAAATTTCCCGAGCAGTGGGCAAAGATTCAAGGTAACACGGTGACGCAGCTCACGATATTATTTCTCGTGGGGGCGCTCGTGCTGTTTCTCGCGTTCACGTACCTTGCGGTCGCGTATTGGCAGAAATACCGTAGCCACCACCACCCGCATGGAGCAGAGCCATGACCGGTGCCGGGTGGGTGGTGATGATTGTTTCGGTGAGCGCCGTCACCGTTTTCTTTTTTTACAGCCTCTATCTTGCTCTACGCAAAGACGATTGAATTTTCCTGCACCGTAATGAAAAAAAATTTCTTACTTCTTGTAACGCTTTTTCTTATCGCTCCGATCGATGCACGCCATCGACTCATTGTTTGGTCGATCGACGGCTTTGCGGCGGGCTATCTCGATCGCGCCGAGTTTCAAAACTCTAAAGTGTGGCGTCGACTCTTGAAGAGCGCGCGGGTCTTTCGTCCCGTCGAAACGATTCTGCCTTCGGTAACATACCCGGCGCATACGTCGATGGTAACCGGCGTCAATGCGGCGCAGCACAAGATTTACTCCAACCACCCCGTCGATCCGTTTAATTTTTCCAAAGAAGGATGGACTTGGTTCTCTGAAGATATCGCCGTGCCGACGCTTTGGGAGAGCGCCGCCAAAGCCGGACGGTCGGTGGTCAATATCCAGTGGCCGGTGACGATGATGTCGCCCTCAAAAATTCGCTATAGTATACCGCAATTCGATCGCGCGCGTGGCCCCGAAGAAGAAAAAATGATGCGGGTTTTGAGTACGCCCGGTCTTTACGATGAAATCGAACAGCACACGCAAATTGCGCTCACCGAATATAGCGGCGACGACGCGCGCGTTAAGGTGGCGCGTTATCTGTGGAAGAAAAAGCAACCCGATCTGCTGCTGCTCTATACTCCCGGACTCGACTCGGTAGAACATGCGGCGGGGCCTTACAGCCCGGCTGCGTTTCGACAGCTCGAAATTTTAGGCCATCTCATCGAAAGTTTTCTCGTCGATCTGCGCCGCGCTTCAAATCGCGATAAGATTCAGCTTCTCATTGTCTCAGACCATGGTTTTACCACGTACCGAGGCAAGTGCTTTCCGAACGCGATCTTGAACGATATGGGCTATATCGACGCCAAGAACAAAACCTGGAGCTATGTTTTCGATACGTCGGGGGGCGTTGCGCGCTTGGTTGGCAAAGCAGGCGCTGCCCCTTTTGCTACGCGCGCTTTCACGAAGAAGCTCAATGCCGCATGCCCCGGCATCGAGGCGATAGGCCCCGAGAGCGACGAATACGAATCATGGCGGCGTCGCTATGCGCGATCCTCTCCGCTTTTTCTTGTTTCGCGCACGCAGACGTTGCTTGCCCCGGCAATTCGCGGTGGTTTTTATATGCCGAATGCGCGCGGCTTTACGCATGGCTTTTTACCCGAGCGCGATGATATGCATACGCTCGCGCTACTTTTCGGGGCAGATAAAAAATATACCCGGCGGATTACTAACGTCAAAGATACTTATTCCGTAGCGTGTTCTTGGCTCAAACTCCACTGTCCTCATCTCCAGAGCTCAGCGGCGGGGCGGCCCCGCCGCTGAGCTCTGGAGAGATATCTTTGAGACATAATTTTTTTGTCAAAAAAAAAATTGCCTGCGTCGAAAATAAGACATAATGGCCGCCAAACGTAATTTTGTCTCGAATTTTCGAGAGTATCTTTCGATTGAACGCGGGCTTTCAGAAAACAGCATTTTCTCGTATGTTTCCGATGTGCAGAAATTAGAAAAATTTCTCATACGTGAAAAAAAGCAACTACAGTCTACATCCGAAAAAGACATCGCCAATTTTCTTCGAGAAGAGTCGCGCAAAAGACTGTCGAGCCGCACCCGCGCGCGTGTCGTGGCCTCGCTCAGGCAGTTTTACGGCTATCTCGAAAACCGTAAGCTTATTGAAACGAACCCGATGCAGACGATCGAAGCGCCGAAAATTGAAAAAGCGCTCCCCGACTTCTTGACGCAGGACGAGATTCGCAAACTCTTTTCAGTCTTTAAAGAAGATAATTTACTCGAACTGCGCGACAAGACGATGTTCGAATTTTTGTACTCGGCGGGATTGCGGATTTCCGAGGCTTGCTCTCTTCTTATACCCGATGTCGACCGTGAAAACCAAGTACTCACGATCAAGGGCAAGGGTGGTCGTGAGCGCCTCGTGCCGTACGGCGAAGTCGCTTCACAGCTTTTGACGCAATACCTCGACAGAGCGCGTACCGAAATTTTGAACCAGTACGAATCGGAATTTGTGTTTGTCTCGAAAAAGGGCGGAGCGCTGTCGAGAAAAAGTGCGTGGCGGCTCTTGAAGCGCTATATGAAGCGCGCCGGAATCGGGAGAAATATCACTCCGCACACGCTGCGGCATTCGTTCGCGACGCACCTCATTCAAAATAACGCCGATTTGCGTTCGGTACAAGAACTCTTAGGGCACATGGATATTGCGACGACGCAAATCTATACGCATCTTGCGAACAACGAACTCAAAAAAACGCACCAAGAATTTCATACGCGCGCTTAAGCCGCGCGTTGCAAGACATCGATTTTCTTACGCAAAAATCGATAGCCTAAGGCTTCGTGCAGGTGTAGTTCGCAGACAGGCATGTCGTCGAAATCGGCGATACTCAGCGCGACACGCAAGATATTGAGCCACGAGCGCATCGTCAGGTGTTCGGTATTTGCATAACGTTCGTAAAGTTGCATCGGTTTTAATCGAGAAAAAATTTGATAGAGTGTCTGAGGCGCGATGCGGTCGTTCAGAACACCGTTGTTGCGTTGTTGCGAACGCGCGCGCGCGGCAATTACATGTGTGCGCACAACGTGCGTCGTGAGATTCTCGCGTACCGGAATGAATTCGGGTAAGTCGTTGAGATTGAGCTCAATGGCAATACGATCCAAAAACGGACCCACCAGTTTCGAGAACTGCGCGAGCGCGGCTCCCTGGCGACAACTGCATTCGCGATCGCGCACAAACAGGTCGCCGCACCGGCACGGGTTCGCTGCCGCGATGAGCTGAAAATCGGCGGGGTAGGTGAGGTGGCCGCGTGCGCGCGCAATCGTGATCTTCTTTTCTTCGAGCGGTTCGCGCAGACTCTGCAACGCCTCGTTACGAAACTCGGGGAGCTCGTCGAGAAAGAGCGTGCCCATGTGTGCAAGGCTGATTTCGCCGGGTTTAACAAGCGTGCTGCCGCCGACCAAAGCCGGCATCGAGGTCGTGTGGTGCGGCGAGCGAAAAGGCCGCGTGCGCACCAACTCGCCCGCGCCTAGGCCTGCGAGTGAAAAGACGCGCGTGACCTCTGCCGCTTCGGAAAAATTGAGCGGCGGTAGAATATAGCGGTACGCGCGCGCTATGAGACTCTTACCCGTACCGGGCGAACCGACCATGAGCGTATGGTGGCGGCCGACAGCGGCAACGGCGAGCGCGCGTTTGGCTGCGGCAAGACCAAATATTTGCTCGAACGTAATTTCGGGATATTCGTCTTCGGGCAGGTATTCAGAGTGTGCACGGCGGTTGAGTTGCCCGTAAGCAAATGCCTCAAGATCGCGTAGATTCTTGAGCGCAAAGACCGCGACCGGGGTGGGAGCGACAATTTCGGGGCTTGCGGCTTCGGGAATCAGTAAATTATTTACCGTATCGCGCGCGGCGGCAAAAACCGCCGTGGCGGCAATACCGCGCGCGCTCTGCAAGCTGCCGTCGAGCGACAGTGCAGCTAAGAGCGCTGCATTCGCGAATGGCTCTTGTGGCAGTTGGCCCGAAGCCACGAGTACGGCGGCCGCCATCGCGGCTTCGATCAATCCCCCTTCTTTAGGCGTATCGTTCGGCGAGAGATTGACGATAATTTGCTTTGCGGGAAAAAAGAACCCGGCGTTGGTAATCGCCGAACGGATGCGCTCACGGCTTTCGCGCACCGCATGGTCGGCAAGACCGACAATCGTCAGGTTCGGCAAACCCGGTAGGATATCGGCTTCGACGGTAATGAGCGTCGCGTTAAAGCCGGGCCGTCCGGCGGTCAAAATTTTCCCAATCATAGTAGTTACCCTCTACTTTATAAATACCAGAAAGTGCCGTTTTTTTCTCACCGCTCTGGATTTTTTTTGATGTATTGGCAAAAATGTTAAAAAAAGGATATCCCCCGCGATAATAGCAGGCCAGCGATGAGCATGAGAAATGAGAGCAAAAACACAAACTGGCCGATGATACGGTTGGCGCGGCGATGGCTTTCATGCATGACGACGCTACCGCCGTTGCTTTCAAAACTTTTTGGCCCGAAAATAAAATCATGAAACATCTGCAGACCCATGAGAAACGCAAAGAGACTTAATTTGAATAAGGCCATCCGCCCAACGGCGCTTTGATAGAGTTGCTGGTTGAGTAAGCCGCGTTCATAAATGAGGATTAATCCCGAAAGCATGATGAGCATAAAGAGGATATATGTCGCAAGCCGGTAGGCCATCACGTACGCGAATATAATTTTACCGCGCAGCGCGAGAAATTCGGGCTTGTGCCCTAATAGGCGAATAAGGCTAATAAAGAAGACATTACCGCCAATCCATATGGCGGCGCAGGTGACATGGACAATCAGAGCAACGATGTAGAGCGTCATAGCGACCAGAATTGATCTGCGGCTTGGATGTCACATACTTCTGTGCGGCAAATAACGGGGTTGTCAATAAACGTATGTCCGGCGCTTACACATGAGACTGACCAGCGTTCTATGTGCTGCGTGTGTTGTCTTCATGAGACATAATATATTTAGAGGATTTTGAGCATTTTTGATTTTCTGCAAATCCGGTTTGACAGAATGACTATTAAGGGTCAGCTAATCCAACATGAGGATTAAAATCCTCATATTATTTGACGCTCTGTTGCACTTTCATAAACTGACGACTCGCCAAACGCGGCATTAACCGCCAAAGCGAACCGTTTTTTGCGTTTAGGCGCAAAAAACTAACTATCCGAAGCGTATGGCGCAGCGGGTTAATCTGTTCTTTGACAGACGGATAATAATAATTTATGACGAAAGGTTAAAGCGGACTAACGTCCGCAGTAATTGACTTCGTAAATTTCTTTAAGAACCTTGAGCAGTAGAGACGCGCGATTTGCGCGTCTTGAATTAAAAATAATGAATGACAATACACTGTCAGCGACAGTTGTTAACTACCGCAAGGTAGCCGAGTCAATCAAACACCGTATAATATTTTATGTTTGGGCGTAAGCTCAAACATAAAATAAAACTATAATGGAGAGTTTGATTCTGGCTCAGAACGAACGCTGGCGGCGCGTCTTAAACATGCAAGTCGAACGGAGTGTAGCAATACATTTAGTGGCGGACGGGTGAGGAACACGTAGGAATCTACCTCGAAGAGCGGGACAACCTCGGGAAACTGGGACTAATACCGCATAGTGCAGCGATGCTAAAGGGCCAGCAATGGTCGCTTCGAGATGAGCCTGCGGTCTATCAGCTTGTTGGCGGGGTAACGGCCCACCAAGGCGACGACGGATAGCCGGTCTGAGAGGATGATCGGCCACACTGGCACTGAGACACGGGCCAGACTCCTACGGGAGGCAGCAGTTAAGAATCTTGCGCAATGGACGAAAGTCTGACGCAGCGACGCCGCGTGAAGGATGAAGGCTTTCGGGTTGTAAACTTCGGTAGACTGGGAAGAAAAAGTAAGTTCGTTGAGGGCTTACATTGACGGTACCAGTCTGAAGCCCCGGCTAATTACGTGCCAGCAGCCGCGGTAATACGTATGGGGCAAGCGTTGTTCGGAATTATTGGGCGTAAAGGGCTCGCAGGTGGTTTGTTAAGTTGGTGGTTTAATCTCTGGGCTCAACCCAGAGTCAGCCTCCAAAACTGGCGAACTTGAGTACGATAGGGGATAGCGGAATTCTCGGTGTAGCGGTGGAATGCGTAGATATCGAGAGGAACACCAATGGCGAAGGCAGCTATCTGGATCGTAACTGACACTCATGAGCGAAAGTGCGGGGAGCAAACAGGATTAGATACCCTGGTAGTCCGCACCGTAAACGTTGTATACTAGTTGTTGGTGGTTTCAACGCCATCAGTGACGTCGCTAACGCATTAAGTATACCGCCTGGGGAGTATGCTCGCAAGGGTGAAACTCAAAGAAATTGACGGGGGCCCGCACAAGCGGTGGAGCATGTGGTTTAATTCGACGATACGCGAGAAACCTTACCTGGGTTTGACATGGATTTGACTGGGGTAGAGATACCCCTTCCCGCAAGGGCAGATTCACAGGTGTTGCATGGTCGTCGTCAGCTCGTGTTGTGAGATGTTGGGTTAAGTCCCGCAACGAGCGCAACCCCTATCTTCTGTTGCCATCATTAAGTTGGGCACTCTGAAGAAACCGCCGGTGACAAACCGGAGGAAGGTGGGGATGACGTCAGATCAGCATGGCCCTTATATCCAGGGCTACACACGTGCTACAATGGCCGGTACAGAGGGACGCAAAGCCGCGAGGTGGAGCAAATCCCACAAAGCCGGTCTCAGTTCAGATTGCAGTCTGCAACTCGACTGCATGAAGTCGGAATCGCTAGTAATCGCAAATCAGCATGTTGCGGTGAATACGTTCCCGGGCCTTGTACACACCGCCCGTCACACCACCCGAGTTGGAGGTACCCGAAGAGGCTGTTGCTAACCGCAAGGAAGCAGGTCGTTAAGGTAAATTCGGCGAGGGGGGTGAAGTCGTAACAAGGTAGCCGTACCGGAAGGTGCGGCTGGATCACCTCCTTAAAAGGAAATCAGTTGATATTTTTTGCCAGGGATTTAAATCCCTGGCAAAGGGTAAATCAAGGTCTATTATCCGTCTACTAAAGAACAGATCGAAAACAGAAATCTGAGGACAGACGCCAGAGATCAGAAATAAGCAGCGAGACGTATAGGTTTTTCTGTCATCTGTCTTCTGCTATCTGACCTCTGAACGGGCTTGTAGCTCAGTGGTTAGAGCACTCGCTTGATAAGCGAGGGGTCGCTAGTTCAACTCTAGCCAGGCCCACACCTCGATACGGCTGCGCCTACTCGGTGCAGGCGCAAGTCGAGATAAGGGGCATTAGCTCAGCTGGGAGAGCGCCAGATTTGCATTCTGGAGGTCAACGGTTCGATCCCGTTATGCTCCAAAGGTTTTTCCTACGGCAATTCTATCGAATTGCCGTAGGAAAAACCGAGGGATGCCGAAAAGGCGTCGGAAGGACCTGAATAAGGTTGAAATGAAAACCGGAAGCAGACCGCTTCGGCCGCTTTAGCAGCAATTTGCTGCAAGCAAATTGCGAGGCTTCCGGTTTGATCGCCTTTTTGGCAGACCAAACGGCCCAAGCAGGTAAGCAGATGAGATTCATCTTCTTACCTGTTTAGGCAAAACCTAAACCACATTGCCATAGAGATGGCTTTGTGAAGTTTGACAACGAATATGGGTAGATAAGATATTCCAAGAGGAATATCTTAATACAACAATTTTGAAGATTTAAAGAAGAATAGCGCATCGAGTGTGCAAGTCAGCACACTCAGTATGAGAGAATAAAGTGTCGAATGACTGTAAGAAAGAGCCCTAGGCGATTGCCCTGCAATCGCTTTGGGCGGAGCATAATATGGTCAAGTATTTAAGGGCGTACGAAGGATGCCTTGGCACTACCAGGCGATGAAGGACGTGGTTACCTGCGATAAGTCTCGGCGAGCTGGAAGCAAGCATTGAACCGAGAATCTCCGAATGAGAAAACTCCACACGGCAAAACCGTGTGACTCCTTAGCAATAGGGAGAGCTAAACTCAGGGAATTGAAACATCTTAGTACCTGAAGGAAAAGAAAGTAAAAACGATTTCGTTAGTAGCGGCGAGCGAATACGAAACAGCCTAAACCGAAGTTATGTCAAGCTTGAGGGCGTTGTGGCATCGGTGTTGTAGGGCTGGCATGGGTTCACCTCAATGGACCTGCAAAGTTACCAAATTGCCATGTAAGAGAAGTGTTTGGGAAAACACGCCATAGCGGGTGATAGCCCCGTATCTGAAACATGTGTGATCTTTGAGCCAGTTCCTGAGTACCACGGAGTACGTGAAGTTCCGTGGGAAGTAGCGAAGACCATTTCGCAAGGCTAAATACTCGGTAGTGACCGATAGTGAACAAGTACTGTGAAGGAAAGGTGAAAAGCACCGCGAGAGCGGAGTGAAATAGATCCTGAAATCGTACGCTTACAAGGTATGGAAGGGCGTAAGCCTGACCGTGTGCCTTTTGTAGCATGAGCCTGCGAGTTACTGTATGCAGCAAGGTTAAGGGATAGAAGTCCTGGAGCCGTAGCGAAAGCAAGTCTGAATAGGGCGATTTAAGTTGCATGCTTTAGACCCGAAGTTGAGTGATCTAGCCTTGGTCAGGATGAAGTGGCGGTAACACGCCATGGAGGTCCGAACTCGTGAATGTTGAAAAATTCTGAGATGAACTGAGGCTGGGGGTGAAAGGCCAATCAAACTCAGCGATAGCTGGTTCTCCTCGAAATGTATTTAGGTACAGGGTTCGATGTTTCGTTATAGGGGTAGAGCGCTGTTTGGGCTAGGGGCCTTACCCGGTTACCAAACCCAGGCAAACTACGAATACTATAACGTTAGAGTCGAGCACTGAGTCAGTGGGTGATAACGTTCATTGGCGAGAGGGAGACAACCCGGATCGACAGCTAAGGTTCCTAAATCTATGCTAAGTGATAAAGGATGTCTGGTCGCACAGACAATTAGGAGGTTGGCTTAGAAGCAGCCACCCTTTAAAGAGTGCGTAATAGCTCACTAATCGAGCGACCAGGCGCCGAAAATGTACGGATCTAAGCATAGTACCGAAGCTTCGAATCAAGGCGAATCGAGAGATTCGCCCTGGTGGTAGAGGAGCGTTCCTACAGCGGCGAAGGTATAGCGAGAGCAGTGCTGGAGCGGTAGGAAGTGAGAATGCAGGCATGAGTAGCGAAAATGACGGTTAAATTCCGTCACATCGTAAGCCCAAGGGTTCCGCAGCAAGGTAACTCCGCTGCGGGTTAGCCGGTTCCTAAGGTGAGGCCGAAAGGCGTAACCGACGGCAACCTGGTTTATATTCCAGGGCTTAGTTCAAGGCGCGATGGGGTGACGCAAGAAGATAGGAGATCAGCCTAATGGATGGCTGTATAAGGTCGTAGGCGTTGAGATGGTCAGGTAAATCCGGCCGTTGAGCTGAAAGCTGATATCGAGTGGGCCTTCGGGTTTCACGAAGTTTCTGATTCTATGCTGCCAAGAAAAACCTCTAAGTTTACTTGAACTAAACCGTACCCGAAACCGACACAGGTGGGCGAGGAGAGAATCCTCAGATGCGCGAGAGAAACCTCGTTAAGGAACTCGGCAAAATAACCCCGTAACTTCGGGAGAAGGGGTGCCTAAGTAATTAGGCTGCAATAAAGAGTCCGCGGCGACTGTTTACCAAAAACACAGGTCTCTGCAAACACGTAAGTGGATGTATAGGGGCTGATACCTGCCCGGTGCTGGAAGGTTAACAGGAGATGTTAGACGTAAGTCGAAGCATTGAATCGAAGCCCCAGTAAACGGCGGCCGTAACTATGACGGTCCTAAGGTAGCGAAATTCCTTGTCGGGTAAATTCCGACCTGCACGAATGGTGTAACGACTGTGGAACTGTCTCAACGAGGATCTCGGCGAAATTGTAGTGGCAGTGAAGATGCTGCCTACCCGCAGTGGGACAGAAAGACCCCGTGAACCTTTACTGTAACTTGGCATTGGTTTTCGGTTTTGTATGTGTAGGATAGGTGGGAGACCCTGAAGTTGCGGCGCCAGCCGTGATGGAGTCGTCCTTGAAATACCACCCTTACGAAATTGAAAACCTAACCTGGCGTTACTTTTA
>JAFEGD010000018.1 GCA_018240245.1 Spirochaetota bacterium
GGTGAGGTACTTGCGCATACAAATGCGGAATGAGGTTCGGCGCGAAGTCACCCGGCTGTATAATCGAGGGAAAGAGAAAAATGTAATAACTACCACACGATTTACGACGGCTGAATATGATACCTTTCACTACGTAGCTGCGGCTTTGCGAGTCAGTGTTTCCTTCTTGATCTATGGCCTCATCAAACTCTGGCAAAAACCGTCGCGCCGCGCAATCCGCCGCTTTTTTGAGAGTAACTACTCGCACGCAACCGGAAAATGGGATGCAGAGGCGGGATTCTTAGAGGAATTTCTCACTTTCTGGCGCGCGAATGGTAGAAAAGACACCCCACCTTGGCAAAGAGATACGCCGCGCAGACAAAAGTAACTGTTGTCGCGACTGTCATAAGCAGGCTCACGGACAAAATTTACGACATTATATCGCCGCTGTCAATTATTTCACCAACTACCGCCGCCGCCCGACTCTGTACACAACTGCTGCCAAGTGTAGGTCGACCAACCATTCGTGTAAGTCGAGTGGTCAGCGCAGCCGAGTAAGATCATCGCGTCTTCGAGGCTGGTCGTATCGCTGTTCATGAGGTTAATCAGCGTCTGCGTCGCGCCGCTCGTCACGTTATTCAAGATCGCGCCTGCGATATGCTGCGGCCCGATACCGGGCCAATCGTTCGAGTAATAGCCAGCTACGCCGTTGGATGGTCCGCCGACACCCAGACTGCCATTAAAATATGACTTGGGGCTCACACTCATGGCGACATTCATCGTCGGGGTAAAACCGTGGTTCAAGAGACGCACCATCGCCTCGCGCGTCGAGATATTTGGCCTGAGGGTATCGGTCGCAAAGCACGTTGTCGCGGCGGGCGGCAAAGCCGGGAAAGGATTTCCCGGCCATGCACCAGCCGGCCAAACAGTCGGAAACCACGTCGGCGACGGCCCGCTGCTACACGCCGACGTGTAGGGTGCCCACGCTGAATCGTCGGGCCGATAGATGAGTGCGGTGCCTTGGCCGGTCGCGTCGCGGTCGAGATTTTGCACGAGTTGCGCGGCGTTGATCGACGCATTCGAAACGCTGATACTCGTCACTACGCCACCGGTAACCTGCTGCACGATTGCCGATGCGCCGTCTGAATGGTATGCATACGCACCCGCCGGTGTTTCGCCGACGATGACTTTGACACCGGTGCCGCACGACGAGCCTGCGCCAGTGACATTGAAATCGGTAACGACGCCCGAGCCGTTGATAATTGCCGTGACCGTGGGCGCTATACCGCAACCGACAACTTTGACCAGTGGAGCCGCGCCATAACCGCAGCCTGTGCCCGCGACCGCATCGATGACTTTGATGCCGCCGGTAAGATTCGTCGCGATGCTGCCCAAACCTATTGCAATCGTGCCGGAGCCGCCTGCAGCGTTGCCAGCAACAAGCGCATACGCCGTTGCCCCGCCACCGATTTTGACAATACGCCCGACGCCATAACCGCTACCTGCGGTCATTGCGCTACAACCGGTCAGTGCGCCACCCGCTGCGGTGACGGTACACGTACCGCCCGTACCACCCGCACCCACAATTGGGCAAACATTACCCGTCACATAGCGCGTACCACCGCTGATGCTCGAAAGTCCGCTGCCGCCGGTATTTAAGGCGCCGCTCACAGTAGGAGTTAACACAGCCCCCGAGCCACCACCGGCAATTGCCATGCTTAAATTATTATTCGTATAACCTGAACCGCCGTTAATGACAGTCACGGTACCAATGCCGTTGATATACGCTGTCGCTTGGGGCGGTGTTGTGCAACCGCCGCCCACGAAAGTAAGCGTCGGCGCAGCGATAAATCCGCTACCGCTCGCGACGATATTGACTTGCCGCACCGCTCCGTTCGCAACGCTAATTGCTTGTAGACCCGCCTGCGCGCCGGTAAAATTAATCGCCGCGCCGCCCGGTGCCGCGCTCACGGAAAAGCTGTCGGGCAAGAGCCCGGTCGCGCTGACATAGTAGGTCGTGCCTGCAGTAAGGCCTGTCGGCAACGAACCTGCTGTCGAAAAGACGACGGGGGTATTCGCCGTAAGCGAATGACTTGCCCAATTGACAACACCCGGCGAGGCGATGCTCAAGAGCGTGAGAGAACTTGTTGTCGCAACGAAGGTTAACGCCGGCGTTAAGATCGCCCCAGCACCACCACCGCCGGACACAGTAATTGTCGGCGTTGTAGTACAACCCGCGCCAGGGTCTGTTACCGTCACGCCGCTAATCGCCCCTACTGTGGCCACATTAAGCGTCGCGCTTAATCCCCCTGCTGCAGTCACTGCACTACCTGTAGTATAGCCGCCGCCGCCGGTCATCGAGAGTGAAGAGACGAGCGTCGCCATCGCCTGATAGCCGACGCCCGAATTCGAGTTCACGATATTACCGGCGTGTTGGTACGAGGCGATGAGTTGTGCAACCATGTCGTGGTCGCCCGATGGGTAGGTTATCGCAACATCTTCGATAGCATTACCGAACGCATCGATCATGTGTACTAATTTATACGTATCGCCTAGGCTGATGTTGTTCATGAGATTTATCAAATCGTTGATCGAAGCGTTGTTTGCGCGTGCTGGGTCGATCGTTGCGTTCATGATACCGACGAGGTTCGAAGAACGCCCGATGCCGTTAATGAGCACACCCAATTGCGAGCCGTTCGTCACACCGTTGATGAGATCGACGAGTGTCTTCGGCGAACCGGTGACATAGTTAATCACATTGACCATTTTGCCGAGGCCGGTCGCGCCGGTGCCGACATTCGAGGGAAAGCCTCTAAACGCCGTCGCTGCGGGCAATTGGTACGCGCACGAGCCGATACCACCGACTGAAACGCTAGCAGAGGCACCGCCACCGCCACCGCCAGCAAAAGAAATGGCCGGTGCCGAAGGTACATACCCCGGGCCACCACCGCTATAGCCGCTACCCGGGTTCAACACCACAACACTGTTCAATTGTTGGTATGTAGCGGGAAAATTAATCTGGTCGGTTTCTATCACAGCTTTCGCGACGGTCGTCACATTTGTCGGCCCGCCAACGGGAGCCGTAAAATTGACGGTCGGTGGGGATGTGTAAAGCGCACCGGGCGCGCTTACAGTAACGCTAGTCACGCCATCGCTGGTTGCCCAACAATTATTGCCCGTAATCTGGTTCACTAAATTTGCCGTCTTTACCGTACCCGAAACCAGCATGCCTTTAATCATACCGTTGAGGTTAGACATCGAAACGTTCTGCACCAAAAAGCGCATGCTCTCGATGTCGTTGATGCCGTCTGTCATCGCCTTGAGCTTCTGCCCCGCCGCCGTGAGGTCGATATTCGACAAGTCATCGAGCTTAGAGCCGTCGGCCACTTGGTTAATGAGCCCGCGATTGAGGCAGGCATTATTTAGATTGGTAGGGTTATTATCTGCAACGCCGGTATAGCACGCGAGTTTCAAAACCGCCAACGTATCGCCGATATATTGCGCGAGATATTTGACTTTGTTGCGCTTCGCCGGGTTCGGATTCAGCGAGTCGAGTGCGACATTGTCGATAAGGTACGCTGCCGTTTGCAGTTCGCTATTGGTCGTGTTTGCAGTCAAATTTGTATACGGCGGATTATACCCGGTGAGATCGTTCACATGCGGGGCTGCGCCGTTGATATTATTCACCATCACGAGCAAATTGTCGAGACCGCGATTCGGGCACGCTGTTACAGATACGTGATTGATATCGTAACCGTCGTCGATCGTGTAGACGAGATCCATCATATTATTGATGTTCGTGATATCGTTGATGAGCGTCGCAAGGTTTGTGTTCCACCCGCCGATACCCGCTTGCGGATTTGCAAAATCTTGCAGATTTTTTTCTGACGTATTAAAAGCCACCTGTGATCCGACAGGTACACCCCATGCGCTCATTGTCGCCGCAGGGGTGACAGGATACGACGCCGCAGTACACGTCGTGCGGTGCTCCAAGGTCACACGCAGGCGGTCGGTATAATAGCGAATCTGCGCATCGTCTGCTAGCGCAATTGCGGCAGCCGTTTGCGCGGGGGTGGCGCGCACTGTGCGCTTACCATTCAAGAGCGTACCCATCTTCGAGGTATTCGTGACCTGATCCATAATTGAGAGCAGGTTGCGCAAACCCTGCAACTGATAGCCTGCGACGGTGAGATCGCACGCATTCGAAGGCAGAAGTGTCGGACAAATATCTTTCCAGAGATTGCCATTCGTTTCGTATGTGTTGTAAACCGGTGTACCAGTATAGTCGGGTCGATTTGTGTATGCGTTCAAAGTCATCGTCACCGCACTCGTATCGATGTAAGAACAACTTGACGTCGACCATGGGGCAACTGCGGGGTTGGGTGGCAATTGTGCAGGCAGTCCCGGAGCGGGACACAACGTCGCTGGCACGTTTCTCGTCAGATTCACAGTATTCGAATCGAACGAATCAAGCAGGTATACCATATCGCGCGCGTCAAGAGTGAGATTCATTAGGTTATAGAGTTTTGCAGGGCCGACGAGCGTCGGACTCGACAGGTTTGGGTCGGCTGCCGTCGGCGTGTCAAAACCGGCAACGATGAACGCGAGCTTCATGAGATATGAATAATGATCGACCGTCGTTTTGTACGCTTGAGAGTTAAACGTATCGCCTGCCGCGTTGGTCGCGGGTTGCGTTGTGATCGTCGTACCCAAAGGGCAGAGCGCTTGATTGACGGCCAAACTACCACCGCTCGAAGTACACGGCAAATTTGAATACGAATGCTTCAACGTATCGATCAAATTCTGCAAGCCGTTCGCGTTGGTGCCGCTCAAGAGCTGTACCATGAGATTCGGAATATGAAAATGTTGATACGTACACGAGTTCATCGACGGCACCGAACGCGCGTCGAAACCGTTGCCGGGAAAAATCGCTTCGTAGCGCGTGCAGGCGACGCGCTTAATCGATAAAATCAAATCGAGCACGGTTTGCGCTCCCACGCCTTTCACGAGTTGAATCAATGTCGAAGGCGGCACGTAATTCAGAATATAAAGCAGGTCGCCCATCGGCATGCCGGGGTTCGTTGGGTCGTTCGGGTCGTGAATCAAGAGCTTCATCTCTGATTCGCCAATCTCGCGCACGAACATCCCCAAAACTTCGTTCTGCGCCTGCGTCATTTTGAACTGGTCGGGCGGCGTGCCGACGCCGATGCAACCGAAAAGCGCGGGCATCAGCATGAGGATTATGAATGTGCGCGCAGCCATAGCACGAACCGTTGGCAGCCCCCACCCCCTGCCCCTCCCCTTCACAAGGGGCGCTGCGACGAGCACGGCCGAGTCGGGGGTGCCGAGAGTACCGAGGCGGGGTGGGTTTAGAATATTTTTCATTAGAATAACCCTGCCGTATACCCTAATAGAATAACGATTCCGCTCTGAGATAGTGCCGACGAACGGCTCTTAACGAGGAAATCTTCGCTCCATGTCGAAAGAAAATTACCCGACGGCCCGGTCTTCGTTTCGGTAAACGATCCGGCGCGGGACA
>JAFEGD010000190.1 GCA_018240245.1 Spirochaetota bacterium
ACCAATTCTCCCGGCAACGATTTGTTTCCCGTTGTCGATCTCAAATCAAATCGCCTCTATTATATCAGCCAGCGCGACGGCGATTACGCAATTTATCAGCGCCAATTCACCGCGTCGCAATAAAAATGTCATAACTATGAAGACAAAAGTTGTGTCAAAGAAAAAGACAATAGCACGATTGCCGTATACACAGGAAAAGATCCATCCTACCGCATTTATTCACGAGCGCGCGACCGTCTACGGCGACCTCACGATGGGCGAGTACGCATCGCTGTGGCCCGGTGTGGTCGTGCGAGCCGACATGCATCATTTTGTGATCGGCAACTGCGTAAATATTCAAGATAACTCGACGTTGCATAGCGACTCACGGCGCGGCATTGAAATCGGCGACTACACGCTCGTCGGTCATAACGCGATGATTCATGGCTGCAAAATTGGGCGTGCCGTCTTGATTGGCATCGGCAGCGTTGTGCTCGACGACGCCGAGATCGGCGACGGCGCAATGATTACTGCGGGTTGCATGATACGCGGCGGTACGAAAATTCCGCCGCGCGCGATGGTCACGCCCGACGGTTCTTCGATTAAGATTTTTGAAAATAAGGCACGCACGGCGCTGACCGTCGCCGGTTCTCTCGAATACGTCGAACTGGCAAAACGCATGCAGAAAGGTGCGTGGGGGCCGTTCACGCACGCCGAAGAAGAAGCGTTTCTTACACGCGCGAAAGAAATTGTGGCGGATATATTCGCTAAATAATCCTTTACACGCGCATATCTATTGGCCCGCATGCATTGTGCTCACGGCGCTCGAAAATCCCGAAGTTAGAAGGCTCTTACGCCCGATCTCGATTGAAGAATATTATAAGCTCTTCGGCAACGAGAAAACCGAACTCATCGAAGGGATGGTATACTCTAAAATGCCAAAATCTGCAAAACACGCTGCGATTATCGCACTCCTCAGCGAATATTTACGCCGCATACTTTCTCCATCGCGGCGGGTAATGTCAGAAAATCCCGTGCAGCTCGTGGGGTCAGAACCCGAACCCGATATTGCAATCGTCGAACCACTTAAATCGTGGCTCGACCCACACCCGACCTTCGCCGATCTCATTGTTGAAATCTCGATTACAACACAGGCGTTCGACGCATCGAAAGCCACGCTCTATGCAAAAGCCGGTATCCCCGCGTACTGGAATATTCTTCCCGAAGAGCGAGTGACGATCGAATATTCAGAACCTGCGGGCCATCGTTATCTGCATAGCGAACGGCGCAGTTTCGACGAAGAACTTACCTTCACGATTAACGACACGCGCTATGCGCTGCGTTTAACGGACATACTCTTACCCCGCCAATAGCGCGTGACCGGTTTAATTACGTCGGCGACGGAATACGAGAGCCGCCACGGCAAAGGTAACCAGTAAGAAAAATGCAATCAAAATCGGATAGTAATTGTTCAACCGATAATTGCTACCCCCTTCGAGAAAAATATCGACGCGGCGCTCGCCCGATTGCGGCTTTGTCAGCCGAATCGAACGCGAATCGATAACGAGTCGATCGAGGTCGATGCCTCGCTTTTCTAACGCCAAGGCCACACGCTGCGCGCGCTCGCCTGCAAGCTCGGCGTTCTCTTCGACACCCCGCTTACGGTCGGCGTAACCGACAATGACTATGCGTTGGTCGCCGAAACGGCGCTCTTGCAGTCGCGCGCCGATTTGCGCCAGCTCGCGCTGCGCGGTTTTTGAGAGCGTCGAAGCAGCGGTCGCAAAATATACGCTGCCGACAAATTGCTCGCGCACGTCGCCATAGCTATCGCCAAAATCGCGATAACCGACGCGCGAATCGATGCAGGCATTGAGCGTAAAAAGGGTTGTTACCAGCAACATAGCTTTAAGACGAATCATGACGCATACTGCGCATGTTTTTGTCGTTGTCAAGCAGTACGCCTGTCTTTTTTGAGCGGCATGAGTTCAGCGCAAAATATGCCAACCGAAAATAAGATCGAAATACACCTCGACCCTGAAATTTTGAAAGGGACGTTCGCGAACGTCACGAACATCGGTCACGCAAAAGAAGAATTTATTCTCGATTACCTCTTTATTCAACAGCATCCCGCACCGTTCGGTAAATTGGTCTCACGTATTATACTCACTCCCGGGCACGCGAAACGATTGTTACAAGCGCTACAAGAAAACGTGCGCCGCTACGAAGAGCAGTTCGGTGCGATCGACACCGGCGTCGCCGTGCCCACGAATCGCACGCTACAATAAGCGAATGCGATAAAAAAGGGGTCAACGACGAGTTACGTTAGGTAACTCGTATTGACCCCTTAACCAATTTCCCTCGAAAGGGAACTTGGGCGAAGGTTACTTTTTCTTCGCCGCTTTTTTCTTAGCAGGTTTCTTCGCTGCTTTTTTCTTAGCAGGTTTTTTCTTTGCTGTAGCCATTTTTTTCTCCTTAGTCGTCTTCTTCTTAATTGTCGTCTTTTTTTTCGAAAATCTTTCTGTTTTCGCCGTAGATTTTTTCTTCTTTATCGAAGAAGTTTTCTTCGTCGTTGCAGAACTTTCCGAATCGCCTTTGCGAGGCTTTAGGTCATGAGTGCGGGTTGTATGCGCGAGATCGACGCGCGCGGCGTTACGCCAGATATCTTCGAGATTATAAAACTTGCGTTTCTCGTCTTCGAATAAATGTATAACATAAAAACCAAAATCGTACGTTACCCAACCGCTCTCATACTGTGGCGATTGTGCGCGCGGACGCTCGATGCCGTGCTCTACGGCGGTTTTATGCACCTCGTCGAACAGCGTTTTCAAGTGCGCGCGCGACAATGCGCTCGCAATGACGAAATAATTGAGATACGACGACTGTTCGCGCAAATCGAGCACGACAATATTCTCCGCTTTTTTTGCATCGATTGCGTTCACAATGGCGGCGATATTCTCTAATTCGTTATCCGCTTTCATCGCGTTACCTCTTCGCCCTTGAGCTTATTGTAATCTTTACCCAAAACCAAAACGAGATCGGTAAAGAGCGAACGATTGACCGTCGCGTACGATTTTTGCACGCCGATGATGCGTGCAATGCTTTCGAGATAGAATGCATTGCCGCTCGTACCCAGGAGCAGCGTCTGGTCGTAATCGTTATGATCGGCATTGGTAAATTCTAAGATTTGCACCCCTTTGCGCGAAAGCTCGGCGCGCATTGTTCGCGCAAGGTTCGGTACGTGCGTACCGTTCTTGACTTCCATTTTTGGCGGCTCGTTCAAGAACGGGTGATCTTTCTGCGTCAACTGCTTCGTGAGGTTACGAAACGACAACGCCGCCGAATCTTTATCGACGTAAAAAGAATCTTTCACCCGGCGCACCGGCACCTCGAGCAACACCGGCACCCACGAGCGCTGTGTAGCAAATTGCTTACAAAGCGCGAATAAGTCTGCGGCGGATGCATTTGTTTCTACATTGCGAACCGCGTAAGCAAAGACTTTCTCGTCTTTTAATAACGGCCATAATTGTGCGCGTTGGTTCCACGCGTTGAGCAAGAGCGAGTAATAGCGAAACAGCTTAAAGGCGGGAGTATACTCGTTTTTTTCGGGGGGATTCAGTAAGCGCAAAACAAGGCTACCGTCTAAAATGAATTGCCCGCGCGGTAGATTTTCGTCTTTTAAGAGGTCAGCGGCAGGCAAAAAGTAGTCAATCCCCCCCAAAATATCGACGAATTGCGCCAAAACCGTGTCGCGCACACGCACGTGCGCAATGCTGCGCTCGCCTAAAAATTCGGTAATTGCCGAGTTCACCGACGAGACACCGCCGGCGCGAAATAATTCTTCGAGACTCGCTTCATTATCTTTGAGGCGCGTTGCGGGATAAAACGAAATAACACCGATGCGCTGCGTCGCAGGAAAAATCTGAACGACCGATGCGACTTGCATTTTTTTTTCGTCGCTTGCCGCAGTCACAAGAAAAACGATCGAGAAACCGTTTCGGCTATTGAGCGCCTTTTCGACGCTCGTACGGCTAAAAAACTTGAAAAGATAAACGGTAGCAATTACAACAAAGACTGTCGCTGTCGCGACGACAAGCAGCGGACGAACCTTGCGCAAAAATTCCATACTACTTAGCGGCGCAATCCTGTGCGCGATGCATGAGCAGAGTTATGTCTCATTTGCATATTATGTCACATCGTAATCTGAACATGTACGGCGTCAACTACTTACGTGAAAATTTTTACAGAATAAAAAAATGCGTTTCGATTTTTTTGGCACGCATCGTAAAAAATAAAATCATGAAAAAATTTTTTGAACTGCCGTTTCATGACAGTCGTCTTTGCGCAAACAAAAATTACAGACCTCATAAATTTTTTCCGGGAACCGATCTTTCGTCGTGCGCTCGTAACCGCAGCGCTCGAAAAATTCGGGAGTGTAAGTGAGCGCAAAGAAACGCATCGGTCTCTCTGCGTTCAGCGCGAGCGCTTTTCTCTCGGTTGCAAATACAAGTTCACGACCGACGCCTTTGCCCTGCGCCGAGTCAGCCGTGACAAGAGCGCGTATCTCGCAGAGCGTCGGCGAAAAGAAAACGAGGCTGGATGTGCCGCAGATTTGCCCGTCGCCGGTTAAAGCGACGACGGTTTTATCAATATTCTGGCGAATCTCGGCGAGAGTGCGGTGGAGTAAGATTTTTTTTACGACAAAGGGCTGAAGCAGCGCCGAAATCGCTTCGGTGTCGGCGTCGACGGCATCGCGAACCACATTACCAGAACGCTGCGCAGAGTCGCGGCGAATAGAAGAATCGCCGCAGTTATAATTACTTTTTATAGAGAATCGCGCCGGAAAACTCGGAGCTTTTTTTGAGTTTTGCAAGAACTTCGT
>JAFEGD010000191.1 GCA_018240245.1 Spirochaetota bacterium
CAATATTCTGAGAAAGATAGCCTAGTAGCAAATTTCGCCTAACGTTGAATTTACGTGACGAAAAGGGGTTGCGGTGTCTTCGCCGCAAGCCATTTTTGTGCCCGTAGCGCCTCGCGGCAAGGCGCAAAACAAGCTCCCGCTTGCGCCTTGTCCGCGATCTTTGGCGCGGAGTGGCCGAGGACGCCCGCCAACGGAGTGCGGGCGCCCGGAGCAGGTAAATTTTGTTAGATGCAGTGCCCGTTCGATAGACTCGCGAGCCACGAGGGCGAAGCGAGGTATAGACTCTGATCAAAATAAGGCATTTTTCGACATTAATAACACTGAGTTGCTGTGGCATTAGTTGTAATATTTCGACCCAAAAATTGTATTAGATCGCCATTTGCATCAACTTGGGTTAGCGGCGGGTTTAACGAGCTGCAATTTGCACCGACGCCACCACTTGCGTTTGTGGTTCTTGTACGGGTTGTGCCGTCAACATAAGTTACAGTTAGGACTCTACCTGTACATGTTGCGCCGGCAGTAAATTGTGCAGTACCAGCAGTTGAACGATTGTTGCTATCCCAAGAAGTATAAGTTTGGCTAATAGTAATACCATTAGATGTGGATGTTATATTTGTAAGTTGGCCGCTGCCATTGTAGCTGAAGCTCATATTATTCGCGAGAGAAGGGGTCGCGCTATTAATCACTATGGTCGAGGGCGAAATTTTATTAAAGACTGTCACGGGACTTGCGTATTCGTTAACGAAGGTCTGCAAATTCGAGTACGTAAACGTCATTGTTTCACTACCACCATTCGTGCAAGTAAGCGTCGTTGAGCCGTTGAATGTGCAGGCATAAGTAATTGTATTGGTCGTATCCGTGGCATTTGTCGCGTAGGTACGACAGGTCTGGGTTGATGTACCTGACGTAGTTGCCGATGTGCTGTCGGACGTTTTCGCACAAGACACTATAAGTATTATTAGGATTATCCAAGATTTATTCATAAGGTTCCTCCACGGCATGTTGGCCATTTATTTCAAAGTAGGTACCATTTATAGTAGGTACTTATTATGTAAAGGTGGTTTTTTCATAAGTACCGTGTATAAATCTAAGGATGCACAGCTTTGAGTCATTCCAACAGAATCTCGGCTTGAACATTAAAAGAATTCGTACCGCTAAAGGGCGTACTCAAGAGTGGATGGATGACAAGCAAGAATTTGGAATAGATATCAAGCATTATCAGAATATCGAGCAAGGTCGAGCCAACATAACCCTAAAGACTATATATAAGATTTGTAAGAAGCTGGAAATCGAACCGGCTGAGATTTTTGAGAACGCAAAATGTAACTCTTCAACGAACCGCGACACGGATGTCGCGAGATAAGAAACGAAATAAAGTTTCGGGCATTGCATCTAACTACTTTTGTCTGCATTTCAGGTTCGTTGGGTATTGGCAAGCATTTGCGAGGGTGGTTTGTCGCGAATATAGTTTACAAGCTGATTATATATGACGCTTTGTGTACGTGAATAGTGTACAAGACGAAATATCATGGAAAACGCTGACTGAAGGCGAAAGGCGTGAGGTCGTGGCGATTGAGCGTGCGTATGGCCATGCGCGATTTGTTTCCAATATTGTTTTAGAGCAATACTTGGCCGAGAGGCGGCTCGATACCGAACGAGCGAGCACACTTGCCGAGGCCTTTCGCAAGCTCGAAATTACGCGCTTTGCGTTGCGCGAATATTGCCGCTCTCTGGCGCAAACAACAGAAAAAAATCACACCGTGCAAGAGACTCCACATCCGACCAGTAGTAGTTTGAAAAATAATCGTGAGTTAACGGTGACGCCAAACAATACGCAGACTGCCACGGGCGATGCTTGGCGAAAGTATCGTGTCGAAAAAGTAACGCACAGCAATAAAGCTCCGCGTCTCGCGCCACGCGATTTTAATATCGAATTATCGTTTTCGGAAAAGGCGGATTTAGAAAAGCTCGAAAAAATTTTACGTATCAGAAACTATTCACAGAAAACAAATAAATCCTACCGCACCGCATTAAAGGGTGTTTTCGATTATTGTCATGGTTTGGGCGTCGAGTTGCGTGAGCTGACCGACGATGCGCTGACGGAGTATGCTTCGGGGCTCATCGCCGCCGGTTACTCGCACGAGGTGTTGCGCCTTTTGCGCGCGGCGCTGACTCTGTATTTTGCCGAGGTGGTTGGGCGGCCGCGTATTTTTCCCGCGCTCATGAAAATGAAGCGCGCAAAGAAAGTGCCGGTGGTGCTTTCGCGCGGCGAGGTGCAGCGTATCTTGGCGGTGGTTCGTAACGAGAAGCATCGTTTGATGATTTCTCTACTTTATTCGTCGGGGCTGCGTGTGTCAGAGGTGGTGAAGTTGCGCGTGCGCGACGTGAACATCGAAGGCATGCAACTCACGGTGCGTGGGGGCAAGGGCAAGAAAGATCGCGTGTCGATGTTGTCCGAGGCGCAATTGGAGTTGCTGCATAAATTTTACGACACGAAGTCGGCGCACGAGTATGTTTTTGTGTCGGGCGCGGCGGCGGGCAAAGCTTTGAGTGTGCGTTCGTTGCAACATGTTTTCGAGCGGGCGCTCCTCGCGAGCGGCGTGAAGAAGCAGGCGAGTTGTCATAGCCTCAGGCATTCGTTCGCGACGCATCTTTTAGTGGGCGGCACCGATATTCGACTGATTCAGAAACTTTTGGGGCACTCGAATGTGTCGACGACGGCAATCTATACGCGCGTTGCGAATCGGCAGCTTGCGGTCGTGGCAAGTCCGTTAAAGAGTTTTTAGTCGGTCAACCGTCTCAGCGATAAGACCACCGAAGCTGCCGTTGGTCATAAAACACACGACGTCGTTGGGTTGCAATCGCTCGACGACAAATGCGGCGCGATTTGTCTCGGGTAGAAATGCCGTTTCTGTGTTCTGCGCGGAGAGATCGCTGGCAAGTACTTTGAGGTCGAGGCGTTCGCTGTCGCCGTATTTTTCGGCGCGATAAATTTTATCGATGATGGCGACATCGGCGAGCGCAAGCGCTTCGGCAAGTTCGCGCTGAAAGATATTGCGCACCATGGTGTTGCTACGCGGTTCGATCAGTACGACAAGGCGGCGTTGGGGGTAGAGCGCGCGCAGCGTTTCGAGGTTGGCGCGAATTGCCGTCGGGTGGTGCGCAAAATCTTCGAGTACGGTAGAGTGTTGGTTCTCGTGTCTAATTTGTAATCGGCGTCTGACTCCCAAGAAGGTGTCGAGTGCGCTTTGCATTTGCCGGGTTTCGGGCAATTCGTTTTCGACGAGCGCGAGCGCGGCGAGGGTATTGAGCGCGTTGTGCTTGCCGTAGAGCGGCGAGACGAGGATTTCTTCTTTGCCATGTTTCAAAAACCGTATACGCGATTTTTCGCCGGTTTCATAAGCTAAGAGGCGATAGTCGGCTGCGTTCGATTCGCCGAAGGTGATAACGCGCGCAAAAGCGTTACGCATTAATTTTTGACACGAGGGGTTATCCGCATTGGCAACCAAGAGCCCGTTCGCGGGAATAATTTTCACGAGGTTTGCGAACGTCTGCTCGACGGCGGCGAGGTCTGCGAAAATATCGGCGTGGTCGAACTCGATGTTGTTGAGAAGCACGCGCGTCGGGCGGTACGAGAGAAATTTCGAGCGCTTGTCGAAGATCGAGGTGTCGTATTCGTCGCCTTCGATGACGAACATATCGGCCGTGCCGACGTCGCTGCCGCGCGGAAAATTTTCGCAGATGCCGCCGATCATAAAACCGGTATCGACGCCGTTATGGCGCAGCGCGTGGGCGACAAGCGAGGTTGTCGTGGTTTTGCCGTGCGTGCCGCTGACGACGAGACTTTGCCGCGCGCGAATGATATGGTCGGCGAAAAATTGCGGTAGCGAGACAATCGGCAGGCGGCGGTTCAACGCTTCTTCGAGCTCGGCGTTACCGCGTGAAATGGCGTTGCCGAGCACGATGAGGTCAGGGGTGGGTAGGAGTTCTAAATGTGCCGCGTCATAGCCTTCGTGATAGTTGATTCTTTCGTTCTTGAGCGTATCGCTTGTCGGCGGGTAAACGTTGGCGTCAGAACCCGAGACATGAAAGCCAAGTTGGCGCGCCATAACCGCCGCACCCGCCATCGCGGTGCCGCCGATGCCGATAAAATAGATATTTTGCCGAGTAGTCATTTGTTGAGGCCACGCATTAACTTTGGCACAGGTTGAAAAACTCTTGCAAAAGCCCCGATGTTCATAGACTTAGCATTATGAGCAACGAAATTACGCTAGCGACAAATGGCAAAAATTTAACACCCGGCGCAGCAAAAAATGCGCGAATTAAGCTTTCGATGCGGTGGAGTATTGTCTCGTTGCTGACGCTCCTCATTATTTTTTCGGCGGGGTTCATAATTTTGGTCTCATACTTAGGCGGTCGGCAATCGACGCAGTTTTTAGTCGATACTCTGATGGAAGACAAAGCGCAGCGTTTCATCGATAAGACGGTACAGTTTTTCGCCGAGGCGCGCAATTTAGCGGGCGAGACACGCGAGCGTACCGAAAAAGTGAATTTTGCTCTACAGCGTAAGCAAGTGGAAAATGAAATCCGCTCGGTATTCGAGCACCAGCCCTATTTTTCGAGCGTTTATATTATTCGCGACGGTAGAATTTTGATTGCGCGGCACGAAGCATTGCCTGAAAAAAAGACAGAGCAAAATGTTCTCGAAGAAATCAGCGAAGAAACCGAAGAGGCAGAGAAAGCGGCGTTGCCGATAAAGTTTAACGAACAGCTTGCGACTAATCTCGGCGGCTATCCGTGGGCGCGCTTGGTCGGTGAATCGGGGCGCAAGATGACACCGCTACACCGTACGCTGACGCATAACGAACCGGGCTTTGCTTTTTGCGCGGCGACGAATCCCAAGCTGGGGGTTGTCGCCGGCGGGGTCTGCATCGACATCACGTTGGGCGATCTTGCGCTATATATCGGTTCGGTAAAAGTCGGCGAAACGGGGCATGCCTTCATTGCCGATAAAGATTTGAATATTATCGCGGCTCCGCAGGCGACGCGCTCGACGGCACCGTTTGTTAAGAGCGCAGACAAAGAAATTGTGCTGAAGCGTATTACCGAATTTGAAAGCCCTGAAATTCAGGGAGCCTATACGGCGATGTCGAAAAAATTGAAAAAATTGCAGAAGAACAAAAAATGGTTGAAGACGAAGAAACCGTTTTATTTCGACTTCAAAATTTCCGGCGAGCGGTTGGTGGGTTTGTTCTCGCCTTTCCCTGCGTACACGGGTCTCGATTGGAAAACCGGAGTTATTATTCCCGAAGAAGAATTTTTTTACTTCGTGCGGCGTAATACGCGGATTGTGATGGCGGTTTCGGGCGTGCTGATTGTCGTCGCGATGATTTTAGGTTATATTTTCTCGCGCCGCCTGTCGCGGCCGTTGACCGAACTCGCGCACGAAATGGATAAAATTCAGAATTTCGATTTAGATTCCGATAAAACGATCGTCTCGGCGATTACCGACGTGCAAAATATGGTCGTCGCATTTTATAAGATGCGGCAGGGTTTGCGCTCGTTTAGAAAGTTCGTACCGGCAGATATTGTACGCCAACTAATAGCGCAAGAAGGCGACGCGCACTTGCAGGGGGAGAAACGCGAGATCACGATTCATTTTTCCGATATCGAGGGTGTTACGACAGTTTCTGAAATGCTTAAACCCGAAGAGTTGGTCGATCTCTTAGCCGAGTATTTAGG
>JAFEGD010000192.1 GCA_018240245.1 Spirochaetota bacterium
CCATGTCAGCATTGACACCAAAGTCGTCCATATCTGTTGCAGCCGTAAAAGACGCATCGAATGTTGCGGGGGCGATGATTGTCTGCGACTGGGGGCTATAGAGTGACATATTTCCAACGGCATCTTTGACTATTACGGCGAAAAAATAAGTAGCACCGCCGGTAAGACTCGTCACAACCTTCGTAGTTGTATTTGCGGTCCAGTCCATAAGCAGATCGCCGCCAGTTCTTGCATCAGCGAGCGTAATTGAGTTGATATTTGCTGCGGCAGAATCGTCTTTAACAAGTTTATATTGAAGTGTCGCTTGCGCATCGCGGTTATCTGCCGCGATGCCCCAATTGACCGTCAAGCTATTGGTGCCGACGGTACTAAAAGAAATTCCGGTGATGAAAGACGGCGGTGTAGTATCGGGGCTTACGCCCCCATTGGCTGGTGAGCGGAAAGTTTCTTCGAGTTCGTCGAGTTTGTTACACGCGCACAATAGTAGGGGTAGGATTAATCCTACCCCGATTGTGCCATTGCGGAAAAAACTATACATAGTTGTCATACATCCCCCCTACATCTTGAATGCAATACCGCCACCGATAAAGACGAAGCCAGCCACATTGCCCGAATAAAACAAATTTACATATTCGCTCGCCGCTTCGATTCTCATCGTCGAATTCAATTGAAATCCAATTTTTAGGCCGCCCGACACGATCGGGGCCGAGACAGTAATCTTATGTTCGTTGATTTCGCTGCCGTCGGCGGCAATCGGCTTCGTCGGCAGATTACTGTAGTCGAGAACGATATTTCCCAGATAATACCCACCACCTAAAAACGGCGATAGATAAAATTTCTGAAACAGCGGGATTTCATAGCCGATGCCAATCTTGAGTGAATAAAATGCCAAGCTGCCGTTTATTGTTTGCGTGTTATTTGCCACTGCGAAACTTTTTTTGCCGCCTTGGTAGCCGACATTGCCATACGCAAAAATTTTTTTGAAAATTTCGTTCCGGCTGTAACCGAGACTAAATGCGAAGCTGCTCGCAAAATCGCTCGGCCTGAGCGTCGTTGTCGTGTCCAGCGTGCCCGAGTACGCGGTAGGCAACGGCACGACGGAAAAACCGCCCGCTAAAGCCACTTGATTGAGTTTTACGACGCCCATATCTTCGCTCGCGCCCGTGCGCTGCCATTCGTCTTTGTTCGGTAGAATTGCCTTGGCTTCTTCGGCGATGCGCTCGGCGATCTTGGCGACCGACGTAAATAATTCTGCCGAGGCCGGGCCCTTCACCTCGAATTTTTTCAGGATTTTTTTCTTGCCGATGTCGAAAATTTTCACTTCGGTAACGATCTGCCCTTTCTTGATAGTAAAGGCGCCGTTGATAACGACATCTTGCTTTAATAACAGACCCATTTGAAACGCAACGCTCTGTGTGTGAAATTCTTCGGGAAAGAGCATGTTGCTCTCTGCAAATTTCAGCACTTCTTCGCGGTTGCTGTCTTTGTACGCGAATTTCTCTTTGAGCATGTCGCGGATAGCGTCGGTAATGGATGTCTCGAGATATTGATAGTTAGGGTCGCGCTCGACATTTTTGAAGTCGAGAATAAGGACTTTCTTGAGGCCGCTGTCTGTTGCTGGTTCGACAGCGTCTAATTCTGGGTAAAAAAGAAGAAAAAGAGAAAAGAATGCAAGCTTACTAACCTTAAGTACCGAAACACGCCGCACAACGGACTGCGGACTGCGGACTGCAAGCATCAGCGCCCATAACACGCCCGGACGGCATGTCAAACTTATTTATGAAACTATTATTCTATCAATAGCAAGCTACTTATAATTCCGCTGCGTCAAATGCACCGTGTCGAATTTGAGTTCTTCTTTATGTAGTTCGTGTTCTTTGCCGTCGCCTTTGTATTCCCACGCGCCGACGTAGGCAAAATTCGCGTCGTCGCGCTGCGCCTCGCCGTCTGCGGTCTGGTGGTCTTCGCGAAAATGCGCTCCGCACGATTCGTTGCGGTGCAGCGCGTCGCGCGCCATGAGTTCGCCGAGTTCGATGAAGTCTTTGACGCGCCCCGCCTTTTCGAGCGACTCGTTAATATTAGCGCCGTCACCGGGCACGAAGACATCCTTCTTGAAGTCTTCGCGAATTTGTTGAATCTCGCCGATGGCCTTTTCTAAGCCCGCCTTGGTGCGGCCCATGCCGACGTATTCCCACATGACATGGCCGAGATGGCGATGAATTTCATCGACGGTCTTTTTACCTTTGGTCGCTAAGAGCGCGGCCGTCTGCGCCTTGACGCCTTCTTCGGCATCGGTAAATTCTTTGCCTGCGGTGGATGGCTTATCGAACCCAACACCGGCTAAGTAGTCGCCGATGGTCGCCGGGAGCACAAAGTAGCCGTCGGCGAGACCTTGCATGAGCGCCGAAGCTCCTAAGCGGTTTGCGCCGTGGTCGGAGAAGTTGGCTTCGCCGCCGACATAAAGACCGGGTATCGTCGACATGAGATTATAGTCGACCCACAGCCCGCCCATCGTGTAGTGAACGGCGGGGTAAATTTTCATCGGCATTTTGTACGGGTTTTCACCCGAAATTTTTTCGTACATTTCAAAAAGATTGCCGTAGCGCTCAGAGATGACATGTTCGCCCAAGCGCTCGATCGCCGATTTGAAATCGAGAAAGACCGAGAGCCCCGTCGAGTTGACGCCGAAGCCGTGGTCGCAGCGCTCTTTGGCGGCGCGCGACGCGACGTCACGGGGGACGAGATTACCGAATGCCGGGTAGCGGCGCTCGAGAAAATAGTCGCGTTCGCTATCGGGAATATCGTTGGCGGTAATTTCGCCGCGTTTGACGCGATCGGACGTCGCCTTATCTTTCGGCACCCAAACGCGGCCGTCGTTTCTTAAAGATTCGCTCATCAGCGTGAGCTTCGATTGGTAGTCGCCGCTTGTCGGAATGCATGTTGGATGGATTTGTGTATAGCACGGATTCGCAAAGAGCGCGCCGCGCTTATGTGCACGCCACGATGCGGTCACATTCGAGTGTTTTGCGTTCGTCGAGAGAAAGTAAACGTTGCCATAACCGCCGGTTGCGAGAATGACCGCATGTGCCGCGTGGCGCGTGATTTCGCCGGTGACTAAGTTGCGTGTGATAATGCCCTTTGCGTGGCCGTCGACGACGACGACGTCGAGCATTTCGTGATGCGTGTGCATCTTGACCGTACCCTCGTGAATCTGCCGGTTGAGTGCCGAGTACGCACCGAGCAGCAACTGCTGCCCAGTTTGGCCTTTCGCATAGAACGTGCGCGAGACTTGCGCGCCACCGAACGAACGGTTATCTAAAAGACCGCCATATTCGCGCGCAAACGGTACGCCCTGTGCCACCGCTTGGTCGATGATATTGACCGAGAGTTCGGCGAGGCGATACGTATTGCCTTCGCGCGAGCGGTAGTCGCCGCCTTTAACCGTATCGTAGAAGAGTCGGTAGACCGAGTCGCCGTCGTTATGATAGTTCTTCGCCGCGTTAATCCCCCCCTGAGCGGCAATCGAGTGCGCTCGGCGCGGACTATCGTGGAATGAAAACGCCTGCACATTGTAACCGAGTTCGCCCAACGAGGCGGCGGCGGCGGCACCGGCGAGCCCCGTACCCACGACAATCACGTCGAGTTTGCGCTTATTTGCGGGGTTGACGAGTTTTAACTTGGCCTTATAGTCGCGCCACTTGGTTTCGAGCGGGCCGTCGGGAATTTTTGAATCGAGTTTCATATAGAGACGCTGTTTGTGGCTGCGTTAGGTAGTAAAACGCATTTTGGAAGTGCTGAGGGCACCGGGGGGCGGAGCGATAACTGTGGCGAGTCTATTTGACGCTATTGTCATTTTTTGCCGAAATTTTTCTCGCGAAGCTATTTACACCGCAACGACCACCTTAGCAGTACTACTGCTATGTTTTCCGATCTCAAAGAGTCGCTCATTGGCCGCAGAGTCGGCGGCACGCGGGTTATCCCGGTTACGAGCAAGATACTTTTCGTTTTTATCTTAATTATTCTCGTTTCTAACTTGGCGTCGAATTATATCAACCTGATGTTTAATCGAACCGAGCTGATTTCGCAGATGAAAGACTTGCTCGGCAAAGATTTGCGCGACATTTATACGTTCTGCAATAATCAATACGAAATTTTTCAACTGACGCGCGACGAAAAAAAATCGCTCGATGCGATAATACTCAAAGGCAACGCACAGTTGAAAAATTCGCGCGCGGTCGTTTTGGGTTTGAAGCGCGATTTGAAATACTATTTCACTTCTTCAAAGGGCTTGCAAATTGCGCCTTTTTCCGACAAAGCGAATTTCGACTTTATGGAGAAAAACCGTCTCGAAGGTATCGACGAAGGCTTTCTGCCGCTCAAACTCAATCGGCACGAATATTTCGCCGTGTACAAATATAATCCCAAATGGGAAATTTATTTGATTCGTGCCGAAGAAGAGAACGAGTTTTATCAGAAGCAACGCGAGATTTTTCGTAACGTCAGCATTATCATCGCCGTTATCACTTTGTTGAGCGGCATTGTCGGCACAATTCTCTTGCGGCGTATTTTGCGTTACGTAAGCCGTCTAACCCGCAGCATTATGAGCATGGCCGAGACGCAACAACTCGAAATTGTCGACTTGAAGAATGCACCGAACGACGATATTACGTACTTGGGCATGGCGTTTAATTCGCTATCGAGCACCGTCAATAATCTCATCGGTATTTTTCGCAAATTTGCGAACCAAGATATTGTCATTAAGGCATATCGCGACCGCGAAGTAAAACTGGAAGGGGTACAAAAAAACTTGACGATTATGTTCTCCGACATCAAGAGCTTTACGTTCATCACCGAAACTCTCGGCACTGATATTATTCGTCTTCTCAATCTTCATTACGATCAGGCGATTCGTCAAATCGTCGAGCACCAAGGTATTATCGGTGCGATTATCGGCGATGCGCTCTTGGCGGTTTTTGGTGCGCTCGACGATGTCTCGACGGTTAGCCGTAATAAATCCTTACAGGCGGTGCTTGCCGGTTACAAGATGCAAGAAGTGGCAAAAAATTTACGCGACGAAATGACGCGAAAGCGCGACGCGATTCTTGCCAAGAAAAGTAAGCTTACACCAGAAGAGGAGCGCGTCTATAAAGCCGTGCTTCTCGAAGTCGGCGTGGGTATCGACGGTGGCGAAGTGTTTTACGGTACGCTGGGTTCTCATGTGCGCATGACCAATACGGTAATCGGCGATAACGTCAACGCCGCTTCGCGCCTCGAAGGGTTGACGCGCGTGTACAAAGTGCCGGTGATTTGTTCTGAATTCGTCAAAAAAGATATTGAAGCGAGTGCAAAAGAAGAAAATCTAAAGAGTGAAATCTTCTTTCAAGAATTGGATATCGTGCAAGTGAAAGGCAAGACAACGGGCACACATATTTACTGGCCGCTACCGACGGCGCAACTCAATTCTGCGATACAAAAGAGTCTCGAACCGTTCGCGCGCGGTTTGCGCCTCTATTATAAGGGCGACTGGTCGGGAGCGCACAAAGAGTTCGTAAAAAGTAAGCTCAAAGTCGCAAAGGTCTTCGAGGAGCGCACGCACGGCAACAAAGCGCCTGCAAAATGGAACGGCATATGGGAAATGAAGACAAAGTAAAACGCGATCGCAACGTCGAGAAAAGCGCCGATGCGCAAGACCTCGTTGCCGTAAAGTCGCGTTTTTTACCGGCAGATATCGGCGACTCTGGTACGAAGAGCGAAGTCTATGCGCTCGATAAAGAATTCGCTGCGACGGCAAAAAATCGTTCGTGGCTGTTTTGGCTCTTAACCTTTGGTTTTCTGGCGGTGATTGTCGGCTCGACATTCGTCATCACTCGTTTTGTGCAAGGACGCCACAACCGTGTCGAATTGGCGATTCTCGAATTCGAAGAGATTAAGTTGAAAGATATTCTAGACGCGACGCGCAACGACGAAAAAAATCTTGAATTAGCGCGGCGCGAATTAGAAACGTTGCGCGCAAAATACCGCGAGACTCTCGCCGAACTCAAAGAGCGCCGCGCCAACGAAAGCGAAATAGCGAAGGCGCGCACCGATTACTCGGCAAAAATTGCCGCGCAGCAAAAAATTGTCGGCGATTACGAGCAAAAGGTAAATTCGCGCCACCGCGAAATGAACGAAGGCGTTGCAAAAGTCGAAAACATGTTGAGTAACCACGAGCGGCTAATGAAGCTTAGGCTCGATAAGCAACAAGCCGAATACGAGAGAAAAATTGCCGATTTGATATTAAAATATAACCCAAATTTTAGCGACCGCGAACTCAAGAAGTTGGTCGTACAAGAGCGATTAACGACGCGCATCAAAGAGCCGGTGCTTGCGGCTATCCCCCCCGAATTTACGCGCGAAAAAATCGTCACGAAAGAAAAATTCGACCGCTTGCGCACCGAACAAGCCGAAATGCGCCACCTGTTGGCGCGCCTCAGGCAAGTGCCTTACATCAATTCTGTCGCACCAGCGCTCACGGGCATCGAACGCCGCAACGCCGAGGCTACGGGACAATATGAAGCGATTCTCGATACGTTACTCAAAACGCTGCGCAGAAAAAATGCGCTGATCGGAAATTACCGTTTGGCGCTCAAAGATTTAGCCGAGCGCGAGCGCGAATACGGCTATATCATCGATGCGCGCAACCCGCAAAAAATGCGCATTTATCTAAACCCATCGTTGCGCGTGAAGGCGGGGCTCAAGGCGAATATTTTTCGTAAAGATGACGAATATATCGCCGACATCGAAATATTTTCCGATAGCGATGGAGCCTGCGCGAAAGTGCTAAAAATCGCCGACGGTAAGACAATAGCGTCGTTCGATAAAATATATTTAGAGGATAGGTAAGTTTATGCTACGTTTAACTTTTGCTTCTGTATTTTTGTTTGCTCCATTCTGTCTCGTTGCCGCCGCATGGGAAGACTACGGATTCAAGGTTGTGAATAGCAGCCAAGAAGACGATAAGACGACACTCGATCTGAACGACGCCGAGGGGCGCTCGCTCACCGTCGTTTTTACCGGCGCGCCGAGCGAGCAAGCGATGCCGATTGTCGCAAAGCTACAAAAGGCTTTTTATAGTTGGCGCTCGATGCAAGTAAAATCGATTCGCTACGCTTTACTCGACAACAGCGTTGAAGTGCAAGTTTTTCCCTCGGCGTTTTCCGAAGACAAAGTCGATTTTATGCAATATATCCCGGGGCATCTGTTTTTTATCTATAAAGACCAGTTGCAATATAGCTTTCGCCTCGCGGTGAATAAGCTTTTCGTTAAGATCAAGGGCTATTATACCGACGAAGCCGACCTAACGAAAAAACTCAAGCAGGCGATTAAAGATCCGCAAGCGTTTATTATGAAGCGCGACCCCGAATATTTTATCGCTAAGCTCGAGAAGCTCGAAGAAGAGATCGAGCTGCAAAAAAGCGCGACGCATAAACAAAAGCTCGAAGCCGAAAGATTGCGCCAAGTTATCGCCGCGCTCAACAATACCGGCATTTTTTCAGGCCCGGCAGCGATACCCGAAAAGCTGTTAAAACGGGTCGTCGAACTAAAAACACAGACTCCCGCGTTAAAGCGCGAGCAAGTGCAAGCGACGCTCGATCAAGAAAAGATCGAGTGGAGTTCAAAACAAATCAAGTCGATTTTCGCGGTGTATTTTAGCGAGTTTGAGTAGCTCCTCACCCTCCTCTCCATTTCGTGGAGAGGGGGTGAGGTTAAATTACCCGCAAATATCGCAGTTGAAAGAAAATCGGTATCGCTGCAAAACCGACGGGAATCGCAATCGAATAGAGTAGACCGAGCTTCTTGATGAGCGGGGTATATTTTTTGTGGTTTAACCCCAACGATTGAAATGCACTCTGAAAACCGTGGTTGAGGTGAAACGCGAGCAGAAGCATCGCGAGCACGTAAAACCAAGCGTAGAAGCCTCCCCATTGCAATTCAAATGCGGTCTTAACCGTGTCGTAAAATTTCAGATTTCCGACTTCGTAGATGCGGTGCTTGAGCGTAAAAGAGTTGATGTGGATGATCAAATAGATAAGGATTATCATCCCCGTCGGGGCCATGAATTTCGAGAAAAACGATTGCACCTTGCCCGAACCGCCTTTGTAGCCGATGGGGCGCGCGGCTTTATTTTTCATGGTGAGTATAATACCATCGACGATATGCACCAAAAAGCCCAGCACCAACGTCACTTCGAGAACGCGAATCAGCGCCGAAGTACTCATAAAAAGAGAATATGCATCGAATGCCGCGCCGCCGTCGCTCTTGAATAAGAGCAGGTTACCCGCGAGGTGTACCGGTAAAAAACTGATTAAAAATAGCCCTGAAAGCGCCATGAGGTATTTTCTGCCGAGTGAGGTCGCGAGTACGAAGGGGGATTGAGCCGTTGTCTGAGACATACGCCAGCACAGATGTTGTAAATAGTGCGAAAACAAAAAATACATTTTTTGGGGGATTCGGGCGCGCGATTTTCCGGCTGGGTGGAAAAAATGCGATCTTGGTGTTTACCCCCTGAAAAATCGCGTGACCTGAAATTCAAATTTGCTGATATAAATGCCGAAAATAGGGGTAATTATGTCTGCTAATTTGGCATCCCCCCCACCGCGCCCGGCGCTCGCCTTGAAACTGACAACGACGCTCGGCCTCGTTCTGCTCACGGTGGGGATCGTCTTCACGTCGATATATTTTGTGCTTTCGGTGTCGCTTTTTTCGCGCGTCGCAAACCAAGAACTCGAAACTCTGGCAAAGAGCGCCGAAAGTATCGTGAGTTCGGTGGCCAAATCGCGCGAACGTACCAACGGACTTACCTTCATACGCAATCTGCAAAACGCGGGTCTATCCGACCATATCGGCATTTACGACAAGGACAAACGCCTTACCGACCATAGCGACGAGCACATCGCTCAGGCCATCGGTAAACTTGCGACGAATCCCAAAGCGCGTATCCGTGAAATCGAAGAGCAAAAGCGACTACTGACGACCACGCTAAAATATGCCAAGAGCCATCCGAAATTCCCGCTTTTCAAATACGACCATGCTTACTACGCGGCGTTCGTGGTAGAAGAGCGTAGCATCTTGGTGGGATTAACCCCGCATACTCCAAACATGATCGTGCTGGCGGTATCTTTCTTCTTATTATGTCTTTTAGGCGTGGCGATCGATACGCTCTTTGTATATCAATACGGGCGTTCGATTGCAAAAACTCTAATGCAAATTGTGCGTGGGCTCGAAGTCGATTCGTTGCGCGTCGATACGATCGATCCGCAATACCAAGAAATCGCCGAGCTTGTCGTCGCTGTGGGCGACAAATTACATACTACGCATCCGCAAATGGCACAGGCGCCAGCGGCGCAAAACGACGATATTTTCCAACGATTTCAGAATAAATTATTCGAGAAGCCGTTTCCGCGCATGGAACGCTACGAACTCGCCGTTTACCCGCGCCGCCCTAAACTTGGTACGAAAGAATTTATTTCAGGCTCGCACGACCACGGTCATGTCGATGTTCTCATCGGTATTACCGAATCGGATGCCGCCGAAGCGTTGCTTTTGAAACACCGTTTGCAAGAGCGATTTTGGACGCTCGGTAAGCAGCAACTGCCCGCCGCAGCGATGGCGCACGATCTGTGGTCGATGTTATTTTTCGGCAGCGAATATGTACCAGGATTATTCTTTGCGCGGCTCGACGAGGCCGAGCGCACGCTCGATGTCTACCGCGCAGGCGGGGTGCATCTTTTTGAAGTTGTCGCGCCCGACAATTGCCGCGAAATCGATTTAGGCAGCGAGCAGTTCGGCTCCGAATTTACCACACTCGCGACGCTACGGCTCGCCGAACGCAGCCATTTCGTGATGATTTCACACGAAGCGTTCGGCGCGATGGAACTTTCGAAAGAAGATTTTACGGCGCTCTTGGGCAAGATTGGCGGCGCGCAGGGGGGCAAGCGACTGCTCGCGGGAATCTTAGAGAAAATTCACCAGAAATTGCCAGCGGGCGAAGTTGTGCCCGGGATGCTCGCTGTGCTGTCAGAGAAATAAAAAACTCTACTTCTCAATTTTCTCAAAAAGTCGAACCGGTCGTCCGTTGGCGCCGACCGCAACGTAGGTCACTTCGCAGGCGATAATTTCACGCGAAGTTTGTTTTTCTGGGTCGTACGCCACGGCCTTACCTTCGGCGGTGACGCTCGATCGGCGCACTTCTTTTATGCGCGCAAAAATTTGAATAATGTCGCCAAGATAGCCGGGGGCTTTGAAGAACACGTTATTCATACTTACCGTAACCATCGAGCGGTAACGTACTTGATTCGAACAATGCAGATAGACGTCGGTATCGAGCCACGCTAAGAGTTGTCCGCCGAAAATATGGTGATTCGGATTCAAATGCTCCGACATCACCATGTGTTGCGTAACGAGCGAAAAATCTTCGGCGACCAAGCTGTTCTTTTCAATCGCCATTTACTGAATCTTGATCTCGGTATTTGGGGTACCCGGAGTATTCGGTTTCACAGAATTATCTTTTGGCTGACTAAAAGGATTCTTTTCTTCAACGCCGCTGCCTTTATCGCTCGGAGTATCGGGAGTTGCTGGCTCTTCGGTCTTGGTGGGCGAGGCATCGGGTATTTTCTTTGTCGGTTCGACCTCTTCGGGCGGCAACGGTTTTTGTGGTGTCTTTTTTACTGCCTTCTTACCCGATTTTTTTGGTGCTTTTTTGCCGGGCTTTTTCTGCGGTGCGGCCTTGTCTTCAACCGCTTCGTCTCCCGGGCGCTTTGTGGCGTCGAAGAAGATTTCGGCGCGGCGATTTTTGCGCCGCCCGGCGACGGTTGTCTCGTCTTTGCTCGCAAGTTGCGTTGCGCCGTAGCCCTTCGTGATAATCATCTCTGCGGGAATACCGTATTGCACAAGGCGCTTTTTCACGAATGCCGCGCGTGCGCGCGAAAGTTTGAGGTTATGCGCCTTTGTGCCGCGACTATCGGCATGACCGTTGACGTAGACGTATTTATGTGGCTCTTTGTTCCACATCTCGACGACGTGCTTGAGCCCAGCCGCTTTTTCGTTGTTGAGGCGGCTTGAAACGTTAGTCGAGAAGTATGCGACTGCGACGCAGCCTGTGCCTGTCTTACATTTCACGACTTCGACGTCGGGTGTCGCTTCGCCTGTTTTCATCGTAAACGTCAAATCGATTACATCTTTTAGTTCGCCGTTTTTTCCGCGTATGAGCTCCGCCATGGTGCGCGTTTCGGCGACGTCGGTATAGCCTTGCTTTTTCGCCGCGACGCTGAGTTGCATTTTATCGAGCGCCGCCAATGCGTCTTCGGGGTTCTTGTAGCGAGACATGACAGGTATCTTCACACGACCGATGTTTTTCTTGAACGGTAGAATTACATCGTCAGAAAGGTCGGGTGTCAGTCGATAGGTCGCCGAAGGCTTGAGCGTGCGCCCCTTTTCGTCGACGAAAGCGATATTGAGCTTGAGTTCTTTCGGTAACGCAATGATGCGCTCCATCTCGAAATCTTTTTGCATCGTAATCGGCGTATGGATATCGCGCAGGTCGGCGATGTATTCGATCGCTTGATAGCCG
>JAFEGD010000193.1 GCA_018240245.1 Spirochaetota bacterium
CAACACGCCGTTCTTGACCGAGTTTTTGTATACAATCGCCGCAGCGAATGGTATTGTCGACCCGGCAAACGCACCGGCACAGCTCACGCTACAAACCTGTTTGTATTCGATGGGGGCGACCGATATTGCCGCCGACGGTATCCGTACGATCAACATCGACCTAGTAATCTTCAGCATCTCGATGAACGCACAGGTGACAAACTTTGCGCTGCCTGCCGACGGTATTCCCGCCTCGGCGCGTAACGACGAATACTATAGCGCGAGTTTGGGTATGTTTGCTTTCGAACTCCTCTCGCCCGGTCGGTTTATTCCGCGCACCGACACAGAAGTCTATGCATCAGACTTGACGAACGGTAAATTTCGCGGACGCTTCTCGCCGCACCAAGGCGATATCGAGTCGACAGGTCTTAAGACCTCGAATTGGATGGTTGCCGAATTTGCGTTGAGCGCTTGGGAAGGCTATGGCCCCTATTCAGTCAAAGGAAAAGCCGCGAACGGCAGTAGCGTAAAATACGAAAACGATTTCTATACCGACGGTTTTAGGTCGCGGATTGCGACCGGATACAATAATTTCACGCAAACGGCGATGGGTACGAACGGTAGCACGAGCGGCACGATTATTAATGGTAATGGTAATTACCACATGTATGAAATGATTTATCGCCCGCGCAACTCGGGCGATGCGTGTTGGGTCGATTCGCAGGGCAGCACATACGGTTACGCGCGTTATGGCTATATCCGCCCACAAGGCTCGACCAACTATTGGGATATTTCGAATTGCATGAGTTGGTCGAAAGTGCGCATCGACTTCGATACGCGCGACGAAGCGATTCGTGCGAACGTCGAATGGAATATCAAATATAAAAAATATATTTTTGTCATCCCGATGTTCGGCTATACTGCACAAAATTATCTCATTGTGCACCCGGGCGCATCGTTCGCCGTTTTTTCGACGATCCACGGTAACGGCCTCTGGGGTGTGACGACCGGGCACCGCGCCGTCGACAACGGTATTTGGAACGTCAGTGGCGTGAGCATGGGCGTCGGTGCGGGGCATTACGTCCCCAATTCTGGCGGTGGCTTTATTAGCGAAGCGCCGGCGGGGGGCGCGCCGGGGGTCTCGATCAGCAAGACGATTCGCCCAGGCGTGCAATCGTACACTGCCGGTGATTCGATGGTGCTGCTTGAAATGACGATGAACTCGTGGGACGGCGCGAGCCTCTTGGTCGATTTGAACCAGCAGATATGGGACAGCTTGGGCAATGGGCCGGTGACGCCCGCAATGATTAAAGATAACTTCGATTCGGTGCTGACGCTGGTTAGCGCGCTCTATACGACCTCAGATATGCTGACGGGCGCGCCTAACGGTTCGACGATGGCTAAATTTCGCCCATTCTACGATACTTTTTTCCCCACCGATGAAACACAATGTGTCGGAGGTGTGCTGACAGCTGGTAGCGGTGGCGGCGCAGACCTCTATGAAAACTACGTCGGGGGCTGTGGAGTAACAGCGGCCGACTTACCGCCAGTGCCGAAAGTAAATCCGAATATTGGCACCTGCAACGAATTTTTAACAGGCGGATGTATAACGTACCCCAATGGGTACGACTCAGTGACGGGTGCACCGACATCGTGGTATTCGTATACCGGGCCGAGTGACGGTAAGCTCACGGGTACTTTAACACTTCTCGTCATGCTTTTTGGTACGATGCACGAAGACGGTACGGTATTAAAAGTGACGACGTATCCGAGTGCAACGCCGATGGCGGCGAATGAAAATCGCGATAGTGTAACGATTCGCAATTTCTGTTCGCCGGGTGCTGTCGGTTGCGCTAATGCTAACTTAGGCTACCGCGTCGAGCTCGATACACTCTTTACTGCGCTTGCTGCGCTGAATGAAACGAAGAAGAACGGTGGCGATAACTTACCGGCGTATAACAGCAGCGCGTTGTCGAACGTGCTTTCTGAATCGGCGCCGGGGCTGCGCAATGGGTTCTTGCCGAAATTTACCAATAACAAATATATGAACGTCGGCTATATCGACCCCTTGGTGCGCGACATCGAAGGTTTAATTGCGGGTAACGTGAGAAATATCGAAGACGGCTTGCAGTTGACTTCGGGTAGCACCATTAGCGCTTCGGGTGTCAAAAATAAAGATCGCTTACGGTATTTTGCCACTAAGAACGCGGTTAATCCGACCTTGACCGCGAACGTCAATGCGGGCACACTCTCTGTCTTTCAGTCGCAATACCATGGTCTCGAGCTAAAAGACCGTGTGACTCTTTCGGGGAGTGTTCCTGGAGGCTTTGCGCCCGCAACGACGTATTACGTTGTTGCACCGATTACGCGCGATAACTTCAGCCTGAGCCTATCGTCCGGCGGGGCGGCTATCCCTGCTGCGGGGGCGCAGGCGGGCATTACCGTAAATCCTGTACTCTTTCAGACCAATCAGTTTAACCAAACTGTGAACGGTACCGCATTGAACGGGGTACCGATCAATATGATGAAGCAATTTATCAGTTATCTGCGCACGTTGACGTCCGACGCCGATATCGTCACAGCGATCAAGCAGGCGATACCCGTTATCAATAACTATTTAGCGTACGTACAAAATAGCACGAGCCAGATTACGCTCACCGATCAAGATATCGATCACTTGGTCAGTTTCTTGCACGACACGAATCAATCCGGTGCGTTCTCGATCGACAGTTTTCTTGACATGCTCGTCTCGACAAAAATGGAAGACTTAGATACGCTGCGTAGCTTCAATTTTAATCAGTTTAAGCAGTTAGGTTCTTTCCAGTCGACACTTGACGATATGAACGCCAAGATTGCTACCTATTACGATACCGATATAAAAAAGAATCTTCTTTATAGCTCGTTCATGCTCGGCGAACCGACATGCCCGGGTGGTTCGCAATTCGGCTTTTTCGATTCGAACAAAGACGGTGTGTGGAATCCGGGCACGTTTACGTTTGTCTCGGCGGCATACGCAGGAGCGTCTACGTATACGGATACAGCAAACGTCAATGGCACATGTTCGATTACGACACAGATACCGAATATCTACGACAAAGATTATTATATGATCGATATGGGTGGGGTCGGTAAGAATTTGAACTTATCGGTGACGACATTGGTGTCGACCGATATCGACGCGAAACTGAACTGGCTTTACGGCCGCATCTTAACCGGTGCGCCTGCCGATGTCGTCTTTGGTAATAATCCCAATAATGGCGGTGCGCTCGAATGCTACATCAAAGATTCGGGCTCTGGTGGCGGCATTAATTTCAATAAAGAGATTACCGCAGGCAAGAACATGATTTTATGCAAGATTTACGAAACGCAAGTTTCCGAGCCGCATTACGATCGTAACGGCAACGGTATTATCGATCCGGGCGAATACACCGACATCAATAGCAACGGGCAGTACGACGACGACACAGCGACAGGCGTCAATCGTGTTAACACACGCATGCTCATCAGCTATTACATGAAGCAAGTGTATCAGCCCAAGTACAACGAATATATCCAACCCGATCCTTTGGTTCCGCAAAAGAATTATATTCACTTTGCGGCGACCTCGATCGAAGATTTGCTTTCGCCGCTGCGCTGCGATGCGAACGGTCTGAACTGTACGAATAACAATAGCTATGTCACGCAAGATCTCATGACGGCGCGTTCAGAAATCTATGCGAGTACAAACTTCACGTCGAGCGAACTCATGTCGATTAAGAACGTTGTCGGCAACTTTTTATACGATACCGACAACAACGTCTATACCGATCTGATGGCGCGCACGGGGCCTTCGCTCGTAACCGCGTTACAAGAATTTCAAGGCAACTACAACGCGATCTTGAACACAGGTCTCGTCGGGTTTGCTCCCGACGGCTTCATGACGTACTTTTCGACGAACCTGACCAACAAGCCGCCGTATACGTCGCTCGACGTGTTGACCGATATTCGCACTCTTTTCAATACGCAAGCGATGCGCTGCTATCCGGGAATCACGGGCGAATATCCCGGCGGGCCGATATACTGCAAACAGTACAAAGCGATTGATACTTTCTGGGGGCAGTTCGGGCTTCTTATGGAGCAATTTTCAACCGCAGCCTACAACAAGTATAAAACGCAATGGAAAAATCAAATGCAGGCGGCGTATTTCAACCAGTTAGCGTCGATTTTTGAATAGAAAGAAAACGTAGTCGAATTTTTAAGGAGTTACATTGAAGAAATTATTAGGGACGGCGATATTATTAGGTTCACTGGGAGCTCCTACTTATCTACGAGCCGATATGGCGGAAAGTTTTGGCATGGGATCGCGCATGACCGGAACATCGGGGGCTGGCGTTGCGAGCATCAACGACTGGACTGCGGGCTTTTATAATATGGCGGGTGTCGCCTCGCCAATGACCGAGCGCGCTATCTTCGGTAATCAAGAAAAATCAGACGAGGCTGCAGGCAAGATTAAGCTTTTGCGCGACGATACCGGCGGGCCGAAAACTGATGAGAAAGGGAATAAAGACGCGATCGATAAAAAACTTGAGGCCGATTTACAAGCGCATGAAGACCGCCCCATTCACCAGATGGGGATGAGCTATATGATGCAGGCATCGTTGCCGACGATTGCACCGACGGCGTCGAACGATCAAGTGGCCGCCAACGTTTCGACGGCGACAAAGAATATGGTATACGGCGCTGTGCAGTTGGGGCTGATTTTTGATTTGCGCTCGCTGATTAACACCCCGAAGAATCTGCCATTACGCTTGGGCGTCGCTATTTCGATGCGCGATAACGGTACAGTTGCTAACGTCAATGATACGCAAATTGAATCGTATAAATTTATGCGTATCGGTACCGAACCGCAGAAGATGACGATTATTACCGGGTTGGGCGCGCAGGTGTGGAAAAACCGTTTGAGCATCGGCGTCGGGGCGAACTTATTTACAGGTGGCTCTGGCGGCTTTCAGATGCAGAGTGTGCAAATCGACCCGACGGGCAACACGCAGGTGCCAAATGCTAATAGCTCGATGGTGCTCACTCCTTCGATCTCTCCTGTCGTTGGAATTCAATACCGCCATAACATCAAGAATCGCATCTTAATGATCGGGTTTAATTGGCGCGGCGAGAGTTTCATGCAGATTGACCCTTTGAACGCCAACGCCACGACACAACTTTTGCAAGTTGCGTTGCCTTTACGCATGGCGCTCCTTGATTTTTACTCGCCGCATACCTTTACTTTGGGGGCGACGTACTTTCACGACGAGGCGCTCAAAGTATCTCTCGACGGTGAATTTCAAATGTGGAGTCGTTTCATGGTCAATAGTGCGCGCGCGACGTATCTCAGCAATGTCGGCGAGTCGTTCAAGCCGTTCAATAATATTTTGCTGGTGAAGTTGGGGGCAGAGAGCCGCCCCGGTCGCTATATCAATAAGTTGAAAGACGTACCACTCTTGGTGCGCTTAGGTTTTTCTTTTACGCCGGCATTTACGCCCAACCAGAGCGGGTATTCAAATTTTTTGGATAACAATAAGATTGCGTATTCATTGGGCGCATCGTATTTTCTCAAATCGAATACTATAGTCAAGCATCCGGTTGAGTTGATATTCGGTTTTCAACACCAAATCTGGCTCGCGCGCACGAGTACGAAGTCAGGCGATGTACTCAATTCGACAGCGTACCAAAACGGTTATCAACCAAACTATACGTATAGTGCGCAAGTGCTGGTTTTCTCGCTTGGGGCGCTCATTAAGTTCTAATGCGCGTTCGCAAGCCTATCGATTGGCGCAAGATAGACGGCGGTTTTTTTATCGGCCTTTGATCTTTGCGTCATAAAAATAAATAGCCAGCTTTCTTTTTTTGCATCCGTAACCGTTTTGAAGATGCCGTATGCGGGCGCATCGATATGCGCGATTTCTTTTTTTGATAAATCGTCGTTGCCGCCATAAACCGTGATACCGTTAATTTCGGTGCCGAGAATAAAGTCTGTTTTACCGTCGCCGGTGAAATCGCCGTACGCAAAGCCCGGCACCGCCGACTCTTTCGAATCGAACGATAGCGTGGTTTTTTCGAGCGGGTTGCCTTTTGTCGTGAGCGGGTCGATGAGCTGCAAAGTCAAAGAGACGCGCGAGCGTAGGATGTAGTTCATAAAAAAGCCAATTCCCGTATCGATGGTCGGCTGCAGTAAGAGCTTGCGCCCGCGTAGCGATGCGATGAGCGGCGAGAACACCCCGCCTTGTATCGTATGCTCGATAACGCGCCGCGGTTCGGGAATAAAATTATAGCTCTTGAAGACGCGAATCTCGACGCGAATATTGAGACCCAAGCCTTTTACCGCCGAGTAAATAAGATCGAGTTCGCCGTCGTTGTCGAAATCGCAGAATTCGGCGTACGCAACGTAGATATCCTCTTGCGCAATCGGATAAATTTTTAATATCGTCTCGGCAAACGGCTTTAAGTTTTTTCCGCCGCTCATAAAATAATAGATGCGTTCGTCGATGCGCGCAGCGGCGTCGACGATGCCGTCGTTGTTGAAGTCGTGAAACATCGGTTGGGGAATCAGCACGGTCGAGCGAATCGTGTTCGACGGCAGATCGGAATTTTGCCAAAGGCGATTCGTAAAGCTGCCGTGCGGTTTGTACGCGAGCGTCGTTTCTTTGCGAAAGCGTTTGCCCGCATCGTTATGATAGACGACAAATTTTCCTTCGGCGGGTAAAAACAGATCGTAAAAACCGTCTTTGTCGTAATCGATCGCCAGATGGCTTTGTTCGAGATTTTCGACGTAGAGCGGCAGCGCCAAACGTTCGTGGATAATCGCATGCGGTTCGGAAAATTTTTCGTTCAAAAAATTGCGCCGAAAAATAGCGGCTTGCGTGAATTCGATAAGTTCGTCGCTGCCGTCGCCGTTCAAATCGGCAAAGTCGATCGCTGCGGTTTCGTTCAAGAGTTGGATTGTCTGCGTAATGCGCAGACTATCGTCGAGAATAACGAGTTTTTTCTCGCGCCCGACATAAAAATAATTTCGTTGATTGGTCTTAAACGCACCGCCCATTTGCGGGACAAAGCCAACGTCGGCGGTAAAGGTCTTAGTCTGCGCCAATAAAAAATTCAGCGGTAAAAAAAAAGCCGCTACGAAAGCGGCTTTTTTTAAGCAGAGGGGGCAATCCCCCCCCGTTTTTTTTTGCATCAAAGACCGATTGCCGCGCCGCCGTCGACGCGCAATACAACGCCGGTGATGAAATCGGCTTCGCTCGATGCGAGAAAGCGCACCGCGCGCGCGATGTCTGCGGGGGTACCCTGGCGCGGCAGCGGCGCCATTTTTGCGAGCTCTGCCTGAATTTCGGCTTTGAGCGCGCCGGTCATACCCGTGTGAATATAGCCGGGTGCAATCGCGTTGATGCAAATATTACGCGAAGCGTATTCGCGCGCGCCGGTTTTGGTAAGCGCAATCACGCCCGCTTTCGCCGAAGCATAGTTTGCTTGCCCGGGGCTACCGACGAGACCCGCAACCGATGAAATATTGATAATCTTACCGTATTTAGCCTTCATCATAACTTTTGCCGCCGCTTGAATACCGAAGAAAACGCCTTTGAGGCAAACGTTTTGCACGAGATCCCAATCTTCTTCGGACATGCGTAAGAAGAGGTCGTCGCGCAGCACTCCCGCGTTGTTGACCCAAATATCGAGGCGGCCTAATTTTTCGACTGCAGAGGTTGCAAGGGTATGGTTATCGACTTTTTTAGTCACGTTCGCTGCGACACCGACGGCTTTCACGCCGTGCTTCTCGGCAATCATCGCGGCGGTTTTATCGCAATTTTCTTGGTTGATATCAGAGATGACGATATTGCAGCCCTGTTCTGCAAGCGCTTCTGCGGTAGCGCAACCTAAACCTTGGGGTGATGCGGAACCAGTGATTACCGCGACTTTATCTTTGAACATGTTGTCTTTTTTTGAGTCTCAGATAACGTGTCAACCTTAATCTTGTAGCAAACGCTACAGAACAGAAGAGGGGTTGCACGTACCACATCGCGCTGCACTTCGTGTTGTCTGCTTTGGTTATTTATTTGACCCCCTGTCTCTGACGAACAAAAAAACCTGTGCTATTTACTGATTTGAAGCTCGCCGAGCCCATACAAAAGCGGCTCGCCGAGAAGGGCTTTCCCGAACCGACGCCAATTCAAGCCGAAACTATACCGCTAGCGCTCAATAACCGCGATCTTATCGCTTGCGCCAAGACGGGTTCGGGCAAGACCTTGGCATATCTGTTGCCAATTTTGCAGTATACTTTCGAGCATAACCAAAAAAACGCTTCTGTAGACGGCGAAGGGGTCAATCCGCCGCTTGCACTCGACGCACAGATGGCCTCCATGCCAACGTCCAGTAAGCAACCTCCTGTTGCATTAGTCCTCGCACCCACGCGCGAGCTTGTCGTGCAAATCGCCGACGAGGCCGAGTTTTTTGCCGCAGCGGCTGGGCTGAAGCTCACAACAATTTTTGGCGGCGTCGACCACGATAAGCAACGCCGCGAGATTGCACAGGGGCCGCATCTCGTCGTTGCGACGCCGGGCCGCTTGCTCGACTTTTTACGCGGCGGCGAGATCAACCTCAAAAATGTCGTGCGGATTGTCCTCGATGAAGCTGACCGCATGCTCGACATGGGTTTTATCGACGACGTGCGCAAAATTCTCTCGAAATGCTCGGCGAACGAAAACGAAGAGCGGCAGTTCTCGCTCTTTTCGGCAACGATCAATTTCAGCGCGCTCTATTCGGTGTGGGAATTCATGCGCGAGCCCGAAGAGATTCTTATCAACCCCGAACTCATCGACCATGCCTCGATCGAACAAGAGATGTTGCATTTAGGGCAAGACGAAAAGTTGCCTTACCTCATTCAGTTTCTCGAAGCGAATAAACTCGAACCGGTAATTATCTTCACAAACAGTCGACAATACGTCGACGTGTTGGTCAAAAATCTGAACCACCATAACATCGCCGCCGAGGGGTTATCGAGCATGGTGACGCAAAACCGCCGCCTGAGAATTCTCGACGACTTCAAAGAAAATAAATTTCGCGTATTGGTTGCGACCGACGTGGCTAGCCGCGGATTGCATATCGAAGACATCCAACTGGTCGTAAACTACGACATCCCCATGGATTCTGAGACTTACGTACACCGCATCGGGCGTACGGCGCGCGCCGGCAAAACCGGTAAGGCGATGAGCTTTAGCTCAGAGTTCGACTACGATTCTCTGGCGAAGCTCGAACGGTATCTGAAATACAAAATTCCCGTCGTGCAACCCGAACAGCGTTTCATAGAGAATATTAGTTTTGTACGTATCGTGCAGGTGGCGCGGCAAGATGGCGCCGACCATGTCCGTTCGGCAAATCGCGGCAGTGGGCGGCATGAGCGCGGTGCGCGCCGCGGCGAACGGGGAGACAGAGGGCCACGCGAGGCGCGTGCAGGCGAGCGTGGGCCGCGCCGCAACGACAGACCGCAACGCGATGCTGCACACGGACGCGCAGAACACAAGGGCAGTCAAGGGCATGCGCCTAAGCAGCGCGATGCAGCCTACTATGATTCGCGCCGCCACCGCAGTCAGGGCGGTGCGCAACGTCAGGAACACAAGGGGCAGGCACGCGCCAAACATGCGAAGCGCGATAATTTTGCGATTGTCTCGCGCGACGGCAAGAAGACCGGTTTCTTTGGTCGTCTCTTGGGTTCGCTAAAATCGCTCTTCACGCGCAACAAGACAAAGCCACAAATTTCCGAGCGCACGCGCCGGCTCATCGAAGAAGAACGTCGCGGCGGTGGCGATAAACGCGGTGGCCAAAAAACACGCCAAGGACGGGGTCGCAATCGCGGCAACCGCCGGGGTGGCTCTGCACAGGGTGGCGGCGGTCAACGCCGCCGCTAAGAGAGTAGGGCCGTGCGGCAAGCGTGGCTGAAAAAACTTTTCTATAAAACCGCACTCGTTGCGTTCGATCTGGCGGCGTTCACACTCGCATTCTACTGCGCCGTGCGCATGCGCATTTTTTTGGGGCAAGTTTCCGAAACGATTCCCGAATTTGCCGGCGATGCGATGCGCTTCGCAGATCTCTACTTCATGCCGGTGCTTTTTTTACTTATTTTTTTCTATGAAGGTCTTTATTTGCGACGCGCGCCCTTTATCGACGAATTGCGCATTATCATTAAGTCGCTCGCGATGCTCACAGTGGTGCTGTTTGCCTTCATCTCGGTGGGTAGACTTTCACACTTGGTCAGCCGGTTGACGATTTTGATTATGCCAGTCTTCGCGCTGCTTTTCATTGCAACGGCACGTTATTGGGGCAAGATATTGCTCCATCGTTTCGGTTTCGGGAATCAAAATTTGGTGATTATCGGCAACGCCGATGCGGCGCTCAAGATTAAGGCGGAGCTACTCGCAGAACGGACACTCGGCTACCGTTATGCGGGGTTTATTCCGCTCGACAACAGACAGAAGAACTTATTAAAAAAAATACCAAGAACCGAACTCGAATATGCCGGAGAATTTGCGCATTTACCCGAAGTTCTACAAGCGCGCGGCGCCGAGTGTGCGCTTATCGCCGCGCCTAATTTGTCGCGCGAGAAAATCAGCGCTCTCGCCGATCGCGTACACCGCTACGTGCGCCACGTGTTGTTGATTCCCGAGATGCGTTCGAGCGCGCTCCTCAATTCAGAGTTCTATCATTTATTTGTGAATCAGCTTTTCTTGCTCAAGATGCGCAACACTTTGAGCGAGCGCACGGCGCGCCTCAGTAAGTTTTTATTCGATTATACTCTTGTCCTGATCTCGTTGCCATTGATCGCACCGGTGCTTATCTTCTTAGGTGCGATTGTTAAACTCACTTCGTCCGGGCCTGCGCTCTATACGCAAGAACGCATCGGCCAACACGGCCGCATAATTCGTGTTTTCAAGTTTCGCAGCATGTACGCCGACGCCGAGAGTCGCCTCAAAGATCTTTTAGCAGAAAATGCAGAGGCACGCGCCGAGTGGAAGAAAACGTACAAACTGAAAAACGACCCGCGCATCACGCGCTTCGGAAATTTCTTGCGCAAGAGTTCGCTCGACGAATTGCCGCAGCTCATCAATGTACTCAAAGGCGAGATGAGCCTTGTTGGGCCGCGCCCTGTGCCCGCAGTCGAGCTCCGCTTGCGTTACAAAGATAAGAGCGAATATTATACCTTAGTTCGCCCGGGGATTACCGGCTTATGGCAAATTAGCGGTCGTAGCGATGTCAGCTACGAACAGCGCGTCAACATGGATACGTGGTATGTATTCAATTGGTCGCTCTATACCGATCTC
>JAFEGD010000194.1 GCA_018240245.1 Spirochaetota bacterium
AAATACTCTGAATCGTGATTGCGGGCGCAAGATCGGTGGTGAAGCCGGTCGCCGACGAGTACTGTGCCGCCAGCGCATTTTGCACCGGGTCTTTGACCGATGTCAACACGCGAGTATAATACGTCGTGCCTGTCGCAAGCGTCGCCGAGGGCGTCATAGTGAAAGTCTTATTATCGCCCGTCGTCGGCGTTGCCGATGTCATGGGGATGCAGGTGCCAAAATTGATATCGGTCGAAAACAAGAGTGTCGGCGAACCCGACAGGCAACTCGTGCCGCTGTTCAGGGCGATAATCGTCGTCGGATCCATCGCTTTCGAAAAGGTAACGGCAATCATTGTGTTCGTCGCGACGGCCGTTGCCCCATCGGCGGGCGTCGTCGAGACAATCGTCGGTGCCGTCGTATCGATCGTATAAACGCCGCTTGTTACCGACGAATCGGTATAGCCTAGCTTGCACGCGAGCGCCTTAAAGGTCGTGGTCGTGTTCACGACCTGCACCGACGCATAGAGAGTGCCGGTCGTGCAGCCGGATTTTGACCCGTTGCAGACCGGCGTTGTGCCGTTCGTCGTAAAACACATTACCGCGCCCGAAGTCGCGGTCGACGTTTGCCAGTTTGGGTAAGCGGGAATATTACCGTAAGTCGCCGGTGTAGGAGTAAAGACCGGCGATGCGACGGTGCCCGTCGCGGCGGTCGCTTGGCTTTGCGGGGCGTAGAGCGTCTTATTGCCCGCTTGGTCGCGAACGACTACAGAAAAATAATACGTCGTCAGCGCAGTAAGGCCGGTAATGTCTTGCGTGATTAAACCCGCAGTATAATCTTTTGCCACGGTTACGCCGCCACCCGCAGCATCGACTTTGCCAATCGTATCGATTGCCGTGCTCGCCGCTGCATAAACGAGCCGGTATTGCAAATTCGCTTGGGTCGTTACCGCATCGGTCGCAGCGCCCCAACTCGCGGTGATCGTTGTGTCGGAAATGCCGCTAAAAGAAATTGCCGCACCCACAGTCGGTGACGTCGTATCGACAGAACCGCCACCACCACCGCTTGAGGTACCGCTATCGCTCCCCCCACCGCCGCCACCGCATGCGGAAATGGCAATGAGCAGCATGCCTAAAATACAAATTTTTATTTTATGCGGATAAATTACGGTGAACAGCATGACCACCTTTGCCATGGCAAACACGCCCAGTCAAGGTTTTCTTGTTTATATTGACCGAGAGATAAAAATACAGAATATAACTTTCAATTTTCACGGATGTCAAACTTTCTCCTCGTTTTACTACTCTTAGGTGTCGGCGCTATTGTAACCGAGCGCATTCAGTGGCTCGGCCGCTATCGCATACCACCGTCTTTGACGATGGGGCTCTGTGCGCTCGGCTTCTTCACGGCGCTGCCCGCATACAAGCAAGGCGATTTCTTTGTGCATCTGCAATCGTTACCGCGCGAATTTATCGCGCTGGTTTTCGCCTGTCTTTTTTTACAGCGCACAGAAAAACAGCAAAGGGTTCGCCGCAAGTTTTCTGAAGTTATCGCCGAAGTTTCGCTCGTCTGGGTCTCAGTGATGGGGCAAGTCGTCATCGGCCTCGTCGGCACGATTCTTATCTATAAACCTTTTTTCGGCGAGCCGATGGCGTTCGCGTCGGTGCTGGAAACGGGGTTTGCGGGTGGCCACGGCACGGCTGTCGCGATGGGACCGCTACTCACGCAAAACGGTATCGCTGCGGGTCTCGAATACGGGCTCTTCAGCGCGACGGTGGGCCTTGTCTGCGGTATCGCTGGCGGTGTGTGGCTGATTCATCGCCAACGGCGGCATGCGCATGCCGAGACAACGCACGACGCGGCAGATACAATCGCCGCTATCGACCTGGGTAAAATTCTCACCGCATTGGCGCTCGTCGCTGCGGCGTACTGGCTCGGTATTTTTTACAAAGGTATCGTCGAATACGAAATTTTGCCGCTCATCGACTCTGCAAAATTACACAACGTGCGCCTACCGCTCTTTGCGTATACGCTCGTCGGCGGGTTGTCACTCCAATTTATTTTGCGGCTCGCGGGGTTAAGCCATCTCATCGAGAACCAAATTATTTTGCTGCTGGCGGATGTATTTTTGGAAATACTTATTTTTGCCGGTATTTCGATTATCAATGTACGTCTGCTCGGACAAAGCCTCGTGCCTCTACTCACGCTCTTCGCGCTCGGCTTTTTCTGGAATCTCTTTTGCCATTTTAAGCTGCGCCCGAAAATACTCCCGGTTTCGTACAGCTTTGAATTGGGGATTATCAACTTCGGCATGCTGAACGGCACCGCCGCGACGGGGTTGATGCTCCTCAAAATGATCGATCCGAAATTCAAAACGCCCGCTGCACGTGTCTTTGCCGAGAGTTCGGCGATCACGCAGCCTTTTATCGCCGGTGGTATCTTGACGCTCGTGACGCCGTTTATTGTTTCGAACATTGCGCCGTATCTCTCGCTCATACTTTACGGCACGCTACTGGCAGTGTGGTTAACTCTGGGGTTGTGGCTTGGGCGTAGGATAGAGCGGCCCTCCCCCGCCCCTAAATCCGCCACGTAACGCTGATGCCCGGAGAGACATTAAAAGAACTCGCGTTGTAATTCGCGGCGGCGCTTGTGCCCACTTGCTGGTTGATTGTGGTGAAGGCATAGGTGAAGTCGATAAAGCCGCTCACAATTAAATTTTGCCACACGCGGTAGTCGTAACCCGCTTTCAGCGCCACGAGCGGCGCAAAGCCATACGCCGTCGTCGCCGAAGGTGTCGCGACGCTGAGCATCGTCAATGCTCCACCGACACCCGCACCGACCCAGAGCGAACCCGATAGTATTGAATCTATAATATAACGGCGCGCGGTGACGACTAAGGGAATATATTTCAGCGAGTCGGTTTGATCTGTACCGTAGACTGTCGCGTTGTTCGAATAGACGACCCAATAACTCACCGATACGCCGACCTGCGATTTATTGCCATACCATGCGTCTAAACCAAACCGGGGGAGAAAATACGAGCCGTTATTCGACATCGCCGCATCGACCGCGCTAGAATACGTCGATTTGAACGAATAGTTTGCGGCCCCCCACGCCGAGAAACTCCAGCGCGCGTTGTTCCAAAAATTGTAGAGCGGCGATTCAACGCTTTGGGCGTAGAGCTTTAGAGTGGTGAGAGCAAACATTAGAACGCATAACTTTTTCATTTTTTCTCCTTTGCTATTTTTTTTAACTATCCGTTTTTTCTGAGCAGTGCAAGATCGGCGACGAGGCGATCTAAATCCATACCGCCGCGCGTCCGGTAAATGCCGCGCAGGTAAGAGTTCTTATCTAAAAGATAGATGTTTTCGGTGTGCAAAAAATCTTCGCCGCCGGTTTTACGACTGCGCGTGACGACGTCGGCGTTGAAAGTCTTGCGCGCGATGCCATAGATGGTTTCTTTCGCCCCTGTCAGAAAATACCAATTTTTCTGCGCGGCAGAAAAGCGCGCCTTATAATTACCGAGCACTGCGGCGGTATCGTTTTCAGGGTCGACGCTGACCGAAAGAAATACGAGATCTTTTTGATCGGTGATTTTTGTCGCAAGCTTTTTAACCTGCGCCGTCACCGTCGGGCAGATGCCCGAGCAGCGCGCGAAAAAGAAACCGACGACGGTATACTTATCGGCGAGACTCTTGCGCGCGAATTCACGGCCGCTTTCAGCGACAAGGGAAAAATCATCGAGACGGCGTAAATCCGGCGGAAGCGACACCGTGCCAATCACTCTCGCGGCACCACCGGCCCACCACGGGTCCATGAGCTCACCTTTATAATAAGGTAGCTTATCTGCTTGCGGGCTGGCAACTTCGGTCATGTCTTTGCGAAAGGGGGGATTATCCCCTTTACTACAACCGGCAACCGTAGCACTAGCAATAATCCAAAATGCCAGATGCAGCTTTTTCATGTTTTGGATTTTACCGTATCGCAGTTTTTGCTGCCGGGTACGCCAACCTGCCCGGTGGGGTTGACGATAATATTCTGGTAGACTTGCCCGTTCTCGCGCAATTGTTTATGCACAACGGCATTACCCGCAGCGTCGTATTTTTTATACTCGTAAACCTGCCCGTTGAAATACCAGCTCCACGATTCGCCGACGTAACGGCCGTTGTCGAATTCGGCGTAGAAGCGATATTTACCGTTGTTGTGCCAGCCGCGATGCACCCCGTGCTTTTGCCCTTTTTTGTAGGTTCTCTCTTCGGTGAGAAGTCCCGCTTCGTTATAGGTCTGCGTCAAACCGTCTTCGTAGCCGTCGCGGTAGGTGGTGAGGCGACGGGCTTCGGTGCCGGGAAACTCCTGCGTGATTTCACCGTTCAAGGGTTCGCCGCGATAGAACATTTTGCCGCCGCTTTGAATGCTAAGGTTCTTGTCGTTAAAAGCCACCTCATACCTTTTAGTACAGGCGAGCGTGGCTAGTAAGAAAATAATCGCATTGCGCTTCAACATATTAAGCTTGATTAATTCGACACCGACCCTTGCGTCCCCCGGAAATAGGAGCCGACCAGAGTTTTTACGTTGCCAACGCCGTTGATTGTGAGCGTGCTTCCCAGAATTGCAGCTTCAGCCGTCGCATCGCGAGAATAGTGGTAATGGTAAGTCGCGGTTGAAAAATGCTTTGTGGTTGTCGTATGGCCATGCAAACGATCTAAAGTTGTGGCAGAACTTCCGGTCGTGTCGGTTACGCTATTGCCGGCGGCCGTGTTGTTATTATACGTCAGCGTTTGCGCTCCGGCACCGTCGTTCTGATCACATTTTTCGTCGTAAAGCGCATAGCCGTCGAGCATGATACCGATTAAAGCCCCCGAGGCCATACTGGGCGATACTTTTGTGACTTCTGAATGATGGTGGTAAATGTGGGCGTTATCGGGGTGGCCGCCGTAGTTATCAAAAGTAAATGCCTGAGTAGCTAAGGTGTCGGGAGGAGCGGCGGCGTTATTAAAAATTGCCAATCCATTCGTCGTGATACCAATCGACGCTTGCCCGGCTTGGGTGCTGGTCAGATTGCCACTTGCCGCAGTGGGAGTAATCGGTATCTTATAAATAAAGGTCTGTGTTGCAATAACGTTTGTCCCTGCCCCATAGTTCGTATTATTATCGGGATTAGGGGTGCATGGTGTGGTGCTGCCGCCGTTACTACAAGTATGCGTCGATGTTAGCGCTTCGTACAAAGTGCCTTTATTCGTGCAGCCTCCCACTTTTGTTTGGCTGCCACAATAATAGTAGCTATTATGGTTCGGCAAATTCACCGATTTAAACACATAATTTGCGCCGTCAGTGTAAATGATCTGACACTTAAAATTACTACTAATCCACGACGGCACCGAAGCGTCGATGACGGTATTCACATTCGTAACGCAGCCTGAACCCGAATCGAGCGTCGCGCTGGTTACTGAAATTGTACCATTCGTCGTCGATGCCGTCGACGCCGAAGCGATGGGCGAACTGACGGTCGTAGTACAATAGAAACAGGCGAGACCTGCCATAAGAACGATTAACCCCAATTGTATTTTATGCATGTTTCCCCCATAGTTTCAGATAGTGACTTGTGGAGAAGAGCATTGGGGGCCTATAACCGGACATTTTTTTTGATTGCAAAATTTATTGTGCCCGGTTTTTGCAACTGCGTGCTCTTCTCTGGTGAGGCGTTAAAATACTTGTTAGAACCTTCGCGTTGTCGACCATGGCATTAGTGTCCACAGGCCGCGAACTCAACGAATTATTGCGCACATTATACGAGACGGAGGGCCCAAAATTGTACGGATACCTTGTTCGAAAAGCCGGTGCGACGCTCGCCGAAGATATCATGCAAGAAGCCTTCGCACGGCTCTGCACGCGCATGCGCAAAGCTGCAAGTATATCAAACGCCCGCGCGTACCTTTTTCAGATCGCCCGCCACCTGCTCTACCGTGAAACGGCAACATCAGCCAAATTCACTTCTGATATGCCTCTGGAGAACTTAGAGGCACCGCAAGCCGCAAGTAACGCCGAAGAAAGCGATCTTTTGAGCACGCTTTCAGCAGCCGTGAAAACTCTCAACGCCCAAGAAAGCGAAATTTTTGAGATGCGTTGGAATCTTGATTTGACGCAAATAGAAATCGCCGCAGCACTCGGCAAAAGCGAGAGACAGATTCGCCGCGACTTAGAAAAAATCGTTACCAAGCTGCGCCATTTTTTTAAGGACAACGGTTGGGGCGACGCTGCGACAATTTCGGATAAATTATGAAGCGCGAAGAGCTCAAAGAAGAACTCTTCAAGTACCTCAGCGAATCTCCCTCGCAAGAACGGGAGAAAATCACGCGGTTGGCAGCAGGTGCAATGAATGCTACTGCTCTACCCGACTCACTCTGGCCCAAAATTCAAAAAGAAATCTTTGCAGCGCTATCGGTTGAACACGCCGGTTTCGGCACGAAGCTCAAGTCGTTTTTTTCACCGCCGCTGATGCTGGCGCTGGCACTCAGCGCCGTGGGTATTCTCGTCGGCGCATTTATTCTGCTGAGTCAGGGGGCAGCAACCCGCGAAGCGCCGTTGGTAGAGATCAGCGCGAATACGCCAAAACAAAAAGGCGATATTCTTATCGCAAAGGGCGTACGCATCGAAAATATCGGTGCGGGCAGCGTCGCGAGAAACTCGGGTGCAACCGATAAGATCGTTCTCCAGAGCGGCACCTGGCAGGTAGCGTTGCAGCACAAAGAGCTGGTAAAACCTTTGCAGTTCATTTTTCCCGGCGGTATGCTCGAACCGATCGGTACCGCATTTACAGTGGCGATTGACCCAACGGGTACGCATGTGAATCTCACCGAGGGCAAGATTCGGCTTTTTGAAAAAGATGCCGCCGGCAAAAACTGGCAAGCTCGCGAAATCGGCGCGCCCTATAGCGGCACGCTAAAGAGCGCGCCGGTAGAAACCGAAATCCAGATCGCACCTGTTAGTAAAAAAAAGCAAGCACCATCATCAAAGTACGCTAACTACATCGGAAAAAATATCACCGTCGAACTAAAAAACGGCGATCGGCTTTCGGGCCGTCTGCGTGCGGCAGAAAATGGCATGCTCGCTATTTCGGGTTCTTCGGGCAACTTGCGTATTCGCGAGCGCGACGTTGTGGGCATTAGCCGCAACTAGTATGCAGATGTCGAGGGTTTTGCGACGCACTCTCAGTCTCGTTTCTGTCGTTTTGCTCTTCGGTCTCTGCCCGCTATTTGCGGCGGTAATCGTCCAAAAAAACGGCGACGTGATTAGCGGTCGCATTATTGAAGAAAAAGCCGACAGCTATGTTTTCGCAAGCCCCTATGGCAAATTGCAAATCGCGAAAGCGAATATCGCAAAACTGATTCTCGACGAAAAAACCATCGCACTCAAAAACGTCACGGTGGGCGATAAGACCGTCAAGGCACGGCTTATAAATCAGGACAAAAATACATCCGTCTATCTCACCGAAGATGGCCGCACGATTCGCAAGAGCGAAACAGAAGCGCCGACGCCCGTTGCCGCACCTGCGGCGGTAGCTGCGCCGCGCGATAAGATCATCGCGGGGATTTCAGCCTATTATGGTTTTTCAACCTTTCAGCAAATGGGCACCGGGCAGACGGGTAGCATGCCGCCCTTCGAGCAGTCTTTTCACCCGAACACTTTTGGGTTTAATATTTCAGGGCACTATGTGTTGTCGCAATACTGGGGCGTCGGCCTCAATGCCTCGTTTAACAGATGGTCGGGAACAGTCGCACAATCTTCGCCGTCGCCCGTACCGGGGTTCGATGTCGCCACGAGCAACGAGTCGCTTTTTGGCGGCGCTTCGCTCGTCGTTTCTTTACTCGGCAACCTCGGCGCGACGGTACACGCGCACGATCTGCGTCTCGAAGTCGCCGGTGGGGCTGCGATCAACTCGGCCAATATTGATCTGGCATTCAAATCGCCGTTGAATGGGTTTCCTGCTGCGGCTTCGGCAACGGGGAGTAACCGCTCGGCCGCGCTCGACGCACAGTTGTATTATACCTATAGTTTTTCAGAATCGTTTCGGCTGCGTCTCGGCGCGGGTTATCACAGAATTTTTTACACCAATATCTACGAGCCGATTCTACAGAGCGCGTCGGCTATTCCCGGTGCGCCCGGCGGATTCAAAGGCGACTTCGAAGCCAATCTCGCGGCTACAGCGGTTAATCCGCAGATTATTTCGATGTTGTTAGGCTTCGAAATCGGCTTTTAAGTGACTATCTTATTCACTGAAGACGCGCTCAAAAAGCATTGCCGCCGCGTCCGACAATTTTTTTGAATATGCATCGTGCAGCGCGAGTACCGCAAGACCATCAAGCATCCCGGAGTCTACGAAGGCATCGGTTTGCATTCGGGCGAGACGACGCGGCTGTCGTTTTATCCCGCCGATTGCGGCGAGGGGGTTGTCTTCTTTCGCAAAGATAGCGAAACGCAAGAGCGCTTTGCGCTGAAGGCCGTTCTCGATAATGTCGTCGACACTTCGCTCGCGGTCACGTTAGGCGGCAATAGCGACAACGATTCGGGCAAGCAGTTTCAATTGCAAACGGTCGAGCATTTACTCTACGCGCTCTTTGTGCTCGGCATCACCGATATTGCGATCGAGGTTTCGGGGGGGCAAGAGATTCCTATCGCCGACGGCAGCGCCGGGCCTTTTATCGAAGCGTTGCAAAAACTAGAAACACACTATTATTCTGAAAAAGTAAATCCGCTCGTTGTCACGCACCCGGTTTCAGTGACCGACGGCGAGCGGTACTTGGTCGCAATGCCCGCGCCCGAATTTCAAGTTTCGTATTATATCGATTATCCGCACCCGCTGCTCAAGAATCAAGCGGTGCAACTCACCTACGACGATCTCACGTTTACCGACACGATCGGCTTTGCGCGCACGTTCGGTTTCATGAAAGACGTCGAATACCTGCGTTCGCGCGGCCTTGCGCAGGGCGGCAGCATCGACAACGCGGTTATCTATATGCCCGACGGCACGACACTCAACGAATTTCGTTTCGAACGCGAATCGGTGTTCCATAAAATTCTCGACCTCATCGGCGATCTTGCGCTCATCGGGCGCCCGATTCAGGGGCATATCTTGGGCGCGCGCGGCGGGCATGCGCTCGATGTCGCGTTCGGCAAAAAGCTTGTCCAAGCGTTCGGTTGAGGCGATGCTTAACAAAGCGGGATTGATCTCTGCGCTGTTGATCGTCGTCTTGGGGGCGATTTTTGCCGTCTTCTACCGCGCAGAAAAAATCGACGCATGGCAAAAAGAGCGGCGCGAGACAAAAATTTTAGCGGCACTCGATCAAAAAATTCACGCCGCCGAAGCGGCGCACCTAAGCGCTGCGGCAGGGCTCAAAGACCAGCGGCAGCGAATTTTGCAAAGCGTCGATGCGGCAAAAAATTACAGCGACGGGTACCATCCTTATCTCTTGCCTGAAAATCGCATCTATGTCGATCGATTGCACAGAGCGCGGCCGAAACACACGCTCGCAAAAACTTTGGATACCATCGCCAAGCCGCTGCAATCGTTGTCGGTGGCGATAACGAATCGCGATGCCGACCGGTGGTTTTTATTCGGCGTATTATGCGTTGTCGGCGCTGTTCTTTTCGCCGCGTATATCGTGTTTCGAATGCAGCATAAAAACAAATAGCGAAAATATTTGCGTGAAGCTCGTTGCCGCGAGCGCGAGTTCGACGCCGATATCGCCCTGTGCATGGTCAAAGAGTAGCAAACCGTTTGCGAGCGAAAAAATAACAGCGGCCGTAATCGCAAAAACTTTGAGCGAGCCCCGGTCGCGGTAAAGTAAAACCCCCGTAACCGCAATATTCAACAGCAGTTGGATTATGCCCACGGCTAATGGCAACGGTGTGCGCGCAAAGCTCCAATCGAGGCCCGCGTAGAGCGCAATTGTCGTCAGCGCCGCGAGCGCATAGAGCGCGAGCGGTACAAATTCTTGGCGCAAGAGATCGGCGGCGCTTGTCGCGAAAAATTTACGCTGTTGCCAGAACCAAGTGGCGACTAACGAAAACGAATGTGTCGCGACCGAATGCACCCACGCGAGCGACAGGCTACCGATGTCCGAAGGTGTGCGGTTGGCGGCGAGAATAATATGCCGCAACAGCGGAAGAAAGCTCAACAAGTGCGGCAGATGCATCAGAATCGGCACGCGGCATATTTTTGTGCGCTTCGAGATAATAAACGCAACGCAGAGCCATTGCAGATACGTCGCCGCGAGGTATAAGAGCGGCAACTCTTCGCGTAAGAGCGGCGACACGGGAAAATAAAAAACGAGCAAGAAATGGCCGGCAAGAAAGCCGAACTGCAACGGCAGCGCGGCAAACAGAAGAGAAGAGAGCTTAATCGGTATCACTTCCTTTTAATATCGTGCGGCCATACGTCTTTGTATAAGCGAAAATCCCGCCGACAAAGACGAATAAGAGCGGAGCGATTGTATACTCGCGGTATGGCCAATTAAATAAGTAAAATAATCCCGAGACCGAGATTAATCCTACCCCGATTTTGCCCCAATAATTCGGTTTGCCGAGCACGTTACGCTTAATGAGCAGAAAGCCGCCGCCGACGGTGCCGATAACTTCGCGAATTGAAACGATAATTGCGACCCATAGCGGGTAGTCGCGGTAAGAGACAAGCAGAAACAGCCCGGCGATGATGACGATTTTGTCGGCGATCGGGTCGAGGTATTGCCCCAACGGGGTTTCTTGCCCCAGTTTGCGTGCTAGAAAACCGTCGAGATAATCGGTGAGCGTCATGAACGCGAGTGTGAGCGCGGTATAAAGGCGCATCGTGGGGAGATCGTGCGTATGCGCCAAAATATACCAGAGCGCAGGGATACCGAGAATGCGCGAGAACGACAAGACATTCGAGATAGTGAGAACGCGGTATGTGAAGAGTTCTTTAACGGTCATCGCGATTCAGCCTGCGTAAATTGGCGCACAGGCCTCTGCCGCCCGCTACTTTATAGCGATTGTATTTTCGCGACCCGGCCCGACCGACACCCATGCGATTGGCACTCCGCAGTATTTTGCCAAGGTGTCAATGTAACGACGCGCGTTCTTGGGCAGGTTGCGCAATTTTGTGATATGCGACGTCGGCTCTTTCCAACCGGGAAACTCTTCGTAGATGACCTTGATATCGGCGACGCTGCACGAGGGAAAATAATCGATACGTTTGCCGGCGAGTTCGTAGCCGGTCGCTATTTTGATCGTCTTGAATTCGTCTAATACGTCGATTTTTGTGAGCGCCAACGCAGAAAGACCGTTGATGCGCGCCGCGTGGCGCACGACCTCGACATCGAACCAACCGCAGCGGCGCGGGCGACCGGTAACGCTGCCGAATTCGTGCCCGACTTTACGCAACTGGTCGCCTTCGTCGCCAAAAATTTCTGTTGGGTAAGGCCCCTCGCCGACGCGCGTCGAGTACGCCTTGGCGATGCCGATGACGTTTTTCAAATAGCGAAAAGAGATGCCGCTACCCGCCAGCGCGCCGCCCGTCGTCGGGTTCGAGCTGGTCACATAAGGGTACGTACCAAAATCGAGGTCGAGCATCGTGCCCTGCGCGCCTTCGAGTAAAACGCGCTTGCCCGAGGCTAACTCCATGTTTAAGTAATAGGGCGCATTAATAATCATGCTGCGCAATTTTTCACGTAATTCGATCAGCTTTTCGTGCATCGTCTTGAGGTCGATCGCGGGCGCGTCGTACATGCGCGCCAAGTATTTATTTTTTTGATCGACGAGGCGCGGGAGAGTATTCTCGAAAAAATCATCGCTGTAGAGCATGCCGATGCGAATACCCTGTCTGTTGACTTTATCCGAATAGCAGGCGCCGATGCCACGCTTTGTCGTGCCAATCTTGTGCGCTCCCGAAGCCTCTTCGCTGCGGATATCGATTTCTTTGTGGTAAGGCATCAAGAGATGCGCGTTATCGGCGATGCGTAAGCGCCCTGCGGGGTTAATTCCCTTGGCTTCGAGTTCGCGAATTTCTTCGAACATTGCATCGGGGTCGATGACCATACCGCCGCCTAAGACGCAAATCGTGCGCTCGTAGAGAATACCGCTCGGTATCAGCCGAAAAATATACTTGTCGTCACCGACCTTGACGGTGTGTCCCGCATTCGCTCCGCCTTGGTAGCGTACGACGATATGTGTTTCTTTCGCGAGATAATCGATAACTTTCGCTTTGCCTTCGTCACCCCACTGCGTACCGACGATGAGTGAAGCCGGCATACTAGTTCTTTTGTAGCGATGCGGCGTCTTTCTGCGCGAGCGCCTTCTCGGCTTTTTCAAACTGATAAAATGCGATTGCGAGCAAACACGCACCGACACAGATGAACGCATCGGCGACATTAAAAATAAACCACCGAAACGAACCAAAACGCATGTCGATGAAGTCGATTACTCCGGGTGTCGTGCCGTAGAAGCGGTCGGTAAAATTACCGAGTGCGCCGCCTAAAATAGCGGCAATCGCGAGCGTAAAGACAAGCGAGCTTTCGCGACTGCGGTAGTAGTAGTAAAGAAGAAACAGAATTGCAAACGCCGTCAAAATTTGAAAAACCCACGCATAGCCCTGCAGCATGCCGAAAACACCGCCTTCGTTGCGCGTCAGCGTGAAGAAGAGAAAGTTGCCGATGATTTGCTCGCTTTGGCCCTGTACCTTGAAGTGTTTTAACACCCAGAGCTTTGAAACGAGATCGGAAACATAGACCACAACCAATACAATAAAAAAGGGCGGAGTGAATTTAGTGCGCCAAGCTGCCATTCAGGCAGAGTTGGCCTCTGAAACAGCGCTACAAGCGTTATTGAGGGTAAATAAAATGCGCTTTACACGCGGCGGCTTTTTATGGGCACAAAGCAGACGTCGTAATCGTCTACTGAGAGGATACTCATGAAATACACACTATTCTATCTTCTGCTGATACTTATTAGCCTCTTTTCTGTATGTAAAAAAAGCGACCCGGTTGCAGAGCAACAAGCGAAAGCCGCTGCCGATATTGAGCGACTAGCCACGATTCTCGATTCGCCCGATCGACAAAAATGGCAAATGCCCGAGCGCGTCGTCGCCGAATTGCGCCTCAAAAGTGGCCACGTCGTCGCCGATATCGGCGCCGGCACCGGCTACTTTGCGCGGCGCTTCGCCGAAGTCGTGCAACCCAAGGGCGTCTCGATCGGTTATGATATCAACCCGACGATGGTTGAGTTTATGCAGCGCGACGCCAATAACCGTGGCATCGCCGCCAATTACCGGGCGCACCTTATACCCTCGCGCAATCCCGTGCTCGAAAAAAATTATTACGATCTGCTTTTCTTCTGCAATACATATCAATATCTGGAAAACCGCATACAGTATTTCAAATCGCTTTCCGAAAGTTTGAAACCCGGCGGACGCATTGTCGTCATCGATTTCACAAAACTCGACAAGACCGACGAAGAATCGGGCGAGGTTCCCGGAAATTTGGTCGATAAGAATATTGTGCAACGCGAATTCAAGAAAGCCGGTTTCAAACTCAAGCGCGACTTGAAGTTTTTACCGTCCCAGTTTTTTCTCGAATTTGCGCGTACGTAGTCATGCTGAATACTTTCTCAAAGCTTTTGAAGCTAAAGCCAACGCCAAAGTGCGCTGATTGCGCCGCGCGAGAAAAATATACGTTACTCAACGCCGCCGTCGATACTTTGAAAGGCGATTTTGCCGACGAGACGGTACGCCAAGCGCGGCTCGCAATCTGCCAACAATGCGACTACTTAGCTTCTGGCAAAGACTCGCTCATGCGCGCCGATCGTTGTAAACTCTGCGGTTGCTTTGTACATTTGAAAGCGAGCTATACGAACGCTTCGTGCGATATCAATAAGTGGTAGTAAGAGTGCGGGCGCGCCTTGTGGATCTGTTGCGAACACACGGTTAATCGGAAAGGTCGGCTTTCTCCCAAAGAAAATAACGCATGAAAAAATAATAAAAAAGTAGCGGAAAAATCACGACAAAAAACGAATGATCGGTCGCCCAAACGAGCACTCCGACGAAAACGCAGGCGCTCGCATAGAAACTCCAAAATGAAATAAACCAACGGCGGTAATACGATTTAATCGCAAAGGGTTCGCCTTGCAGAGAAACGATTTTGACAATACCGCGCCAACGCAATGCGGCGGGCTTTGCTTGGTGCAGGCGCGTCGAATAAAACGCAAAGATAGAAAACGCGGCCGCGCACAGAGTCGCGAGAGCGATCAAGATAGCCAACATAGGCAACGCTAAACGAATTACGCGACGCGGCGCAAACCTAAAACCGTTTTCCCGGTTGCCGGTTAGAGTCAGAAATCGAAAATGCGATATGCATAATTTTAACTCGTACCTTGCGCAGGGCATCGGCGCATTGCCGAGCTCTCTCATCTCTGCGATTTTGATCGTTATTTCGGTACTGATGTTGACAGTCGCGCTCGAACGCGGCTATATCTTATTTCGCGCGAATCTTCCGCTCGTTCACGAAGAAGGCCGCCAGCTCGTTCGCCTTATTTCCCAAAAAAAGTACGCCGAGGCGCGCGAATATTGTAACGGCAAGTTGCACCCGGCGTTTCGCACTATCGCGCGTATTCTCGATCACCGCGATAGCACTCCCGATATTCTCTCGTTGGCCAAAGAAGAAATTCTCGTCGAACAAACGACACTCGAACGCTTCACTTCGTTCTTGGGCACCACAACGACGCTCGCGCCGATGTTGGGTCTCTTAGGTACGGTCACTGGGATGATTAAAGCCTTTAGCGCATTTGCGCGTGCCGCCGCTCGCTCCGAACACCTCACGATCGGTATTCACGAAGCGCTCATCACGACAACCTTAGGTCTCATGATTGCGATTCCCGCGCTGGTCTTTTTTAATCTCTACGTCAAACGCACCAACCAACTCATGGACGAGTGCGAGACGCTTGTCGAGCGCGCGGTCAAAGAATTGGCATAACATGCTCTTAAGGCGCAAGAAACTCAATATCCGCACGGGCATCGAACTCGCGCCGTTCGTCGATATTCTTTTTCTTCTCGTAACGTATTTTCTCATGAACGCGACGCTTGCGAATAACCCTTCGATTAAGATCGAACTGCCAAAATCAGATACCTCGCAGAGCGCCGAAACGCACACGCTCATGATCGTCATCAACCAAGACAATCAGATTTTTTTGAACGAAAAAAATGTCCCGCTCAAAGAATTGGGTAAAGAAGTAACTCAGCTCATCAAAGACAAAGATAAAGATCAAGTCATCATTCGCGGCGACAAACGCGCGTCGTACCAGATGGTCATTTCGGTAATGGATGAACTCAACAAAGCGGGTGTCACACGTTTTAATTTAGCGACCGACAAGTAAAAATGCCGCGCTGGACAGAGAGACTGAACCGGCACGATATTTTTCTGCGTACAGCAGCATTTTTCTGGGGATTTACTTTTTTTCTTTTTTTTCGTTACAGTTTAGATCGGCTCTACCCATTTTACGGTAATTATTTACCGCTCAGCCAATTTGCGCTCGTGCTATTTGCGATCGCCTTCGTCGCGGCGGCAATTTCTCCCGTCGCGCAACAACGGTCGCCACGGCGAATTGCCATCTTTATTTTATTCACAACCATCGTTACGAGTCTACCGATCTACATTTTTTCTGGTATGGGAGCGCAAAACGCATTTCTTCTTTTTCCGCTACCCCTTTCTGTAACGCTGATGCTACTCTGGTACCTCTTGGCGCGGTATGCATTGACTTACCAAGCGGTGAAAATATATCTGCTGGCGGGTATCGCCATCTCGCTCGTTACGGGGCGTTACCTAACGAATCCTTTTATCCCGCCCGCGCTGGCGCTCGCGGTTATTATCCTCTCGCACCTACAACGCCCGCACGAGCTGCGCATCGCGCACGAACGGCTCGTCACGTTGCGGCAATTTGTCGATCTATTGCGTTATCTTTTTTTGGCTCAAGCGTTACACGGCATTCTCGACCGCAACCGCGAACAACTGCCGATTGTCGTCTTGCTCTGTGCATTAGGTTTTGTCGCGCCGCAGCTCACGCGCCTCTTTGCCCCGCAGAGGCCGCATATACGCTACGGCTTTATCGGTTTGCCGGTCGCTTTGATTGGCCTTGCCTTCTCATTCAATCTTATCCACTACACATACTGGGGAGCGATTGCATTTACAACTCTGGCCATCTGGGAAGCGATTTATTTCGGTAAGTCACACGAGATCTATTTGCGACGCGAAAAATATATCGCCGGTGCGACGATTGCCGCCGCTCTGGCCGCTTATTATATTTCGACAGAATGGTTACAGATTCTTGCCGCTATTCTCGTCGCTCTGTTTATCGTCGGTACTCTAATCTATATCGCCAAAAACGCCCGTAAGACGATCAGTGTTTTTTTCGCGTTCGCGCTCATCGCATGGGGCTTTGCTATTTACCACAAATACGAGCATTCGGTCACCCGAGAATTTTTTAGGCCCCCGCACGTAAAACCCTACACCGCGCAGATTCCCGAAACGAGCCAGTTCTTTACGATGCTCATGCTGCAAAAGTCGACGGGCAAGGCAGTGTACACGAATTTATTGCCGCATGAATTACTGCGCGATGCGGCGTGGCGCGGCGAAAAATTTAATACCCGCGAGACGAACCCGACAATTTTAGTCGCGCAGTTGGCATACGCATGCTACATGCGCAAGCAAGAACGCGCGTATATTTTTGCCGAACGCAGCCTCGGTTTGTATGCCGACCCGACGGCGCTCATCGCTTTACGCCGCTTGCTCGATTACTTCGGTCACTGCGATCTATACCTTGCCGACGATCACGGTATTCGTTCGCTGCGAAATCCCGCGCAGTATATTCTTACCGATGCAAAAAATAGTACGCCACTGAACACCGATACGGCGGCCAAGCTCATCAGCCTAGGCCGGGCCGAAAGGCAGCGCGACCGTGTGGCCGAGGCAAAAGCGATTTACGAACAAGTCTATTCTTTTTATAAAGACGATCCGTTGTACCTGCGCGATCTGAGCGCCTTAGCCGCCGCACGCGGGCAAGTCGATCGGCAAATAGAAGTCTTGAATACGTTGATTGCACTGCATAAAGATAATACGATTCACGACAAGAAGCTGCTCATGGAGCTTTATGCGATAAAGGGTGATCGCCGCAAAAGTGCGGCTCTCGCGTACGAAGTGCTTCAAGACGGCGGCGAAGCTCCGCTCGCGGTATTTGCTTTTTTACAAAAATTATTCTCTGAGCCGTTCGATCGACAAGAAATGCAATCGCTTTATCAAAAATTGACCGCGTATCAACCGAAAACCGATCTCGAAATCATCAAATACGCCGGAATCAAACGCAATATCGAAGACCAACTCAAGCAGAATACCTCGTACGATCGCAAGTTTAGCGACGAAAACCACCGCCAAGAGTATATCACGTTTCCTGAATAGTTTTTAGCGGTTATGCCGCAAATAAATAGAAATTACTTGCGTGTTCGGTTCATGCGCTCCGACGCTTCGCGCAAAAATTTCTTTTCTTCGGCGGTTAAACTTTTCATACCATCGCGCGAAATTTTGTCGAGAATAGCGTCGATGCGGTTATCTAAATTTTCTTTCGTCTCTGCGGACGGCGCAGCGGGAGTGTTCTTGGTTTTCGCGAACTGTTCGCGTAACTCGGCAAATATCCGATTCAATTTTGTCGGTTCTCCCCCGGAAAGAATCAATAACAACACCGCCGTTATAAGTCCACCTAAATGCCCACCGGCAAGAATGGGACTAATCGTATGCGTCACCGCATAAAGCACTTCGAAGAGTCCGATGACCAGCACAAGAAACTTAATCCGTACCGGAAATAAGAACATGACCCACACTTGGCGATCGGGCCAGTAAACGGCGTACGCCATAAGAATACCGAGGTTGGCTCCTGTCGATGTCGCAAAAATCTGATTTCTAAAAACAGGAAATACCGCTGCGATCGCGAGAAAGGCAAGGCTCGACCCGAGCGCACACGCCGCATAAAAACGCAAAAATGTACTGCGCCCCCAACGCTGCTCGAGCTCTGAGCCGAACATCCATAAGAGAAGACAATGAAAGAGTAAATTGACGGCGTCGACTTCTATAAGCGCCGTCGTGAGTAGCTGCCAGACGAAGCCATGCTGCATGACTCCCGTATACGTCAGCGAAAAAGTCTTGAGAAGATTATCGCGCTGAAAGATTGCATTTTCGAGAATAATCGCAAGGCTGAGACTAATCTGCATTGCGATGATGCGCATCACCGACCAGGTCGCGCGTGGCGGAGCGAACGAACCGTTCATTGCTTACCTTCTGTCTGTGTTTTGCGCACGAGCGTCATGTCGTCGAGCTTACCCCAAAAAAGAAAACCGTTACCGCCGCCGTCGGCTGTGCCTCTGATCTGGTCGGCAAAATATTTTTTACCGTAGCCCCAAAGCCCATTCTTCATCGAGAACGCTTGAATGTACGGACGCAACAAAAACTCGCCGCGCGCAAAGAATGTACCGCGCTTCAAAGCCAATAGCAGTAACTCATAAGCCCGTTCGTCGCGCGGCAACTCGCGCATATACTCGTCGCCAAAATGCGAACTATAATGCATCGGCGATATCACATCGAGCACGCGGCCGTAGACTTCGAGATCTTGCCCGATCGCCCCCGGGGCACGGTACATTCCGTTGTAACCGTAGACATCCGCACTCATCGGCAACGGCGTTTCGGCGCGTAAGCCCATCAAAAAATTCGCGAGCGCTTCGGAGTAATAATAATCGAACTCTTTGTACGGAAACCGGCAGCGGCCCACTGCGCCGTCTGAAGGAAATCGAATATAGTCGAGTTGGATTTCATCGACGCCTTTCGCCGTCAACTCGCGCATCATCGGCGCATAATACTCTGCGAGTAAATGCGGGTTATAGGGGTCAATCCACCGCTCTTTGGGAGTACCGACCCATTTGCCGCCGCCGGCGTCTTGAATCGCAAAATCGGCATGCGCAAAAAGTTTCGGATCTTTGAAGATAACGAGCCGCACGATGAGACGCTTGCCGAGCGCATGCACTTTCTCGGCGACATCGTGCATTTTATAGAGCGGCCTGACCGCGCCGATTTGTTTCGCCAGCGCAATCGTCGAATCGTAGCGAATTATTCCGTTATCGTCTTTGCCGTCGATGACAAGCGCGGTCCAAAAATCGTGCTTGAGTTCGCCGAGCACGATGCTTTGTCGCTTGTGCCAACTGAACGCCGACGCATAGAGCACGCGCTGCCCCGCAGCATTCGCCATACGCTGTTTTTTTTCGGCGGTGAGATTACTTTTCGGCGCGAGGTATGCGAGACGATTGCCGTCGCTATCGACAAGCGCGTATGCGGCGTAGTCTGCGATATCTGATTTTATCGCCGAATGCGGGGTGAAACTCCAAATGGGATTGCCCAATGCCCCAGACCAGATACCGCGATTACAGCTGAGCACGATTTTTTCTGTGCTGGCGGCGCTCAAGGTGCGGCATTCGTCGTACGTATCCGATAGTTTTTCGATCGCAATTTTTTGTAGGCGTTCGCCGTTTTTATTGCGCAGATATAACTCGGGTTTTGGTCCTGTCGCGACTAAAAGCGCACCGTCGGCCAATTCAAAAAGCGCCGTAACCTCTTCGAAAATAAAATGCGACTTATCGTGCGGCTTGCCGGGTAGCCCCGCATTTGCGCTCTTAAATTTCAAATGCAACGGCGCTTTGCCGCCGAGGGCTTTCGCATACGCCGCAGCGCCGATCGGCGCAACTTTGAGACCGCTTACCGAAGTACCTAAGTACAGTTGATTCTTGCCCCGATGGATTGCGGTATAGATCGACGAACGCCCGGCATCGCTTTTCACCGCCTGCCATGCCGCCTCGCGATTTTCGGTTCGCATAAGAATGTCGTGTTTTTGCGTGAGAAAACGCGCATTCGTATCGACCGCATAGACGCGGCGTTGGTTCGCGGCATCGTTGCGCATCGGTACGCGCTGCACGTCGAAGTGCTGCCAAGATTTACCGGCGTCGGCCGATTCGAAAACGCCGCGATCGGACGTACCGATGAGGAGCCGATCTGCCGCCGCGACGGCGGTGATTGCGCTTTGCTCGGTCAAAAGATTTGCATCGAGTCGCACCATTTTCGAAAAATCGGCGTCGCGCACGCGCCAGTTTTGTTCGAGCGCAAAGCCTTGTTTGAATTGCGCGTTGAACGCCGCCGTGCTACCGATTATCTTCGAGTGCCCGACGAAAAATCCGCTAGCGCATAAGAGCAGCGCAACTTGGGTACGGCGCATCACTTTAAGAAACCAAAACTTAAAGCGGCTAACTTCACAAAAATCAGCAGCATCAGCGGTAGATACAAAAACGCGACGACAGGTCCATAATCGATTGTGAGATAACGCACAATCACAGCAAGAAAGATCGCAAAGAAAATTAATCCCACCGCTGAAACAATGCGCGCAATTTTGTTGCGTCTGTCGGCACTAAAAAGATTATTCAAAACTTCGATTTTTAACGTCTCGCCGCGCGATAAAGCGAGCGATCCGCCCAAGAGCGCCGCTACCACCATGAAGTGCGAAGGGTATTGCGATAGCGCATCGACCGCATTGACCGACCACGCCGCCGAGGGAGCAAGGCGCAACAAAATAATCGTCAGCGACGTCAGAACCAGCAGTACAACTGCAACCGCCGCAACGGTAAGTTCTATTCTGCGCAAGACGAGCATACGACAAAAGCGCGTCGCGAATCGCTATGTCAAGGCGGTTACAATATGAGCAAGCCGCTCCATTGCGCCGCGTTACGTAACTGGTTGTCGAGCGACAATAAATGAACGTCCGCACGCAAATGTTCGCGCCAGAGGAGCGCAGAAGCGAGATGCAATGCGTCCAAAGTCCCGACGAATGTTCCGAAAGGTTCTCTACCCTTTTCTACGACTCTGCGGCTAAGCTGCATGATATAGATGCCGCTAAAAAATTCTAACGCATCGTTCTGCTTGCCGATAAGATCGCTATCGGTGAGTTTGCCTTCGAGACGCAAGCGAAAGAGCGTTCGATATACTTCGTTCACGATGAGCTCGCTACTACAGACAGATCGCCACTCTTTGAGACGGTTCAGCTCGCCGCCCTTAAGCAACCAGTGCAAGAGCGATGACGAGTCGACATAGACATTCATCGCCGTCTTTCTTCGAGTAACAAAGCCACGACATCGTCGCCGACAATATACCGGTTACGCGGTCGTGCAGGAATATTTCCTTTGGGGGTCTGTACAAATGTAATACTTTCGTCGACGGGTGTGATTTGTGCGATTGGCATTTTGCGGTCGACGACGAGAATTTTGTCGCCATCGCGCGCTTGCTTCAAAGTCTTACTTAAGTGCGCTTTCAATGAAGATACATTTATGGTCTGCACAAGGCCTCATAATAGTCACATACGTTCTGTCAATGCAATTGTGGTTTCTTTCGACAGCCTGTCTCGCGCACCCGACGCGGCAACATGTCCGACGAAATAAAACCCGCCGATAGCGCGCGTTCGCTCTATAATTTGCCGACCGATAGTAACCCCCCGACGCGCAGCGCAAAACACGACGGTGCCGCATTCGACCCCGAACACATGCTTTCTTTCAAAGAGATTCGCGAACTCGACGAAAAATATCTGCTGCAAAATTATGCGCGTATGCCGGTCGCGTTTCATTACGGCGCGGGCGACCGCCTCTTCGATACCGAGGGCAAAGAGTATATCGATTTTTTGAGCGGCATCGCCGTGACTGCGCTCGGGCACGCGCACAGCGATTTAATCCACGCGCTCACGCGGCAAGCCGAAATGCTCTGGCACACCTCGAATTTATTTTTTAACCAGCAGCAGGCGCAACTCGCACGCGCTCTGGTTGAAATCAATTTTCCCGGTAAGGTATTTTTCTGTAATTCGGGCACCGAAGCGAACGAAGCCGCGCTCAAGTTCATGCGTGCGCACGGCCAAACCAAAAAGCCGGGGCGGCAAAAAATTGTCGCGGTAAAAGAAGGCTTTCACGGCCGCACGTTCGGCGCGCTCTCGATCACCGGCCAAGAAAAAATTCAAAAAGGTTTCGGTGAAATTTTGGGTCACGTCGAGTTCGTCGAACCCGACGACATCGCGGGCTTATCGAGCGCAATCGACGCAACCACGTGCGGCGTGATCTTCGAACCCGTCTTGGGCGAATCGGGCGTTATTCCGTTATCGGCAGATTTCTTAAAAATCGCGCGCGCGCGCTGCAACGAAGAAAACGCGCTGCTTTGCTTCGACGAAATCCAATGCGGCATGGGGCGCAGCGGCCACTACTTCGCATACCAACACTACGGCGTTCTGCCCGACATCGTAACGATGGCAAAAGGTTTGGGCGGGGGATTTCCCATTGGCGCGATGCTCGTCGCCGAAAAACATGCGGGCGTTTTTGAGCGGGGGATGCACGGCTCTACTTTTGGCGGCAATCATTTAGCGACGGCGGTCGCGTACGAAGTAATTCGCACGATCGAATCGGAGAAAATTTTAGACCATGTGCAGGTCTCGGCGCGCTATTTAACTTCGGCCTTAAATCGCCTCAAAGAAAAGTATCCCGATAGAATTGTCGAGGTGCGCGGCTTGGGTCTACTCATCGGTATCGTACTCAAAGACACGATCGAAGCGCGGCCACTCATCGAAAAAGCGCTCGCATTAGGGCTCATCATCGGCCGCGGAGGTACGAGTGTCATCCGCCTTGCGCCGCCCTTAAACGTGCGCAAAGCGACGATGGATGCAGCGGTTGAAAAACTCGACCAGCTCATCGGCGGAATTTAGGTTACTGAACCACGGCGAGCACGGCGAGGATTTTGTAACAATGAGCTCAAGTACGAAAATCAGTGTCGCCTTGGATAGCCGGTCGTATAACATCGAATATCTTGCGGCGATTGCCGATTTGCGTACGCGCTTAAGCCCCGTCACCGGGCATGCGATTGCGCTCATCGATGCGAACGTCGATAGACTCTACGGCAAAGCATTTCGTAAAGCGCTGCCGCATGTCGAGTTTTTGCGCATCGCGGCGGGCGAACGCAGCAAGAGTTTTCTCTCACTCGAAAAGACGGCGAATGCGCTCGTTAAAGCGGGGGCCACGCGCGCGTCGCGACTCATTGCAATCGGTGGCGGCGTCGTTGGCGACCTTACCGGCTTTTTGGCGGGTGTCTTTATGCGCGGTATTCCGTTCGTACAAGTGCCGACGACGCTCTTAGCGATGGTCGATTCGTCGGTCGGCGGCAAGACGGCGGTGAACCTCGCGAGCGGTAAGAATCTTGTCGGCGTCTTTCACCAGCCACAGGCGGTTTTTGTTATCCCAAGTCTTTTGGAGACGTTGCCGCCGCGCGAGCTCAAGTGCGGCCTCTCCGAGGCGATTAAAACCGCGCTCATCGCCGACGCAAGCCTTGTGCTAGCTATGGAAAACCATAGCTATGACGCCCGTAGGTTCGATCTCGATTTTTTAACCAACCTCTCGGCCGCCGCGATTCGCATCAAGGCCGATATCGTCGCAAAAGACGAAAAAGAAGAAAATATTCGCGCGTATTTGAATTTCGGCCACACCCTCGCGCATGCAATCGAAGCCGCGACTCACTACCGCGATGTGCTGCACGGCGAGGCGGTCGCAGTCGGCCAGCGTTTTGCCGCGCTACTATCGCGCCGCTTGGGACTCTTGAGTCCAAGCGATGAAGCGCGTATTCAAGCGCTCCTGAAGAAATACCAGCTCCCGATTCGGCTGGGGGATGTCATACGCACCCAAACCGGCAGTAGAGCGGTTACTCCCCCCAAACTGCTCGAACTCATGCGCTCGGACAAAAAAAATCAATCGAACGCTATTCGCTTCGTTTTGCTATCCGCGATTGGCCGGGCCGAGCTGCCGCGCCCGGTGGCAGATAAAGAACTGCTTGCGAGCCTGAAAGAATTTTTATTGTTAGCATAAAGTTACCCTTGGTAACTTTATGCGTTCATGAAGATTACTGTTGTCAACGGCCCGAACCTCAATATGCTCGGCAAGCGCGAGAGCGGCTTTTATGGCACGTTCACGCTCGCCGACCTCGAAAAAAAGCTGAGCGACCATGTCGGTGCGCGCGCAGAACTTAATTTTTTTCAAGCAAATGCCGAGGGTGATATTATTACGTTCTTGCAAAAGTTGACCGCCGACGACCGCCTGATCTTGAATGCTGCGTCGCTGACGCACACATCGATCGGTATTCGCGACGCGCTGAGCGCGACACAGGTGCCGTTCGTCGAGGTGCATATCAGCAACGTCTATGCGCGCGAAGAATTTCGCCACCAATCGTATTTGAGTGCGATTGCGCGCGGTGTGATTGTGGGCTTAGGCGCCGAGGGCTATCTTGCGGCGGCGGATTATTTTTTACGTGGTTGATTTTTTCCGATGTTGCAAGTTTTAATCCAAAAAAAATCCGAAGGCAACTACGAACTCTCCGAAGCGGGGGTGAGCCGCGCGTATCTGACGACGATGCAGCGCCTGCTCATGCACTACGCGCAACAGGCGCTGAAAACGCCGCCTCCCGAAGCGCAGGCGATGGGCCAGAAACTGCCCGCGTTCGCGAACCAGGTCATCAAAAAGCTCGACGACTATTTCGATCAACTGCCGCAATTTGCCGCGTTCATTAAAGAACCAAACACGGGGCGCTTGGGCGCGTACATCGGGCAAAATTTTATGCCGCAACTCGAAAAGGTCAAAGAGAAGCTGCTTGAAACAGAAATTCCTAAATATAAGGCGGAGTACGAAAATCCATACCGCGTGCCGTCGAACGATCTCTTGATGCTCTACGCCGCCGATTTTGCCGCAGCGCCCCCACTCGCCTATAAGCCGTTCGACCCCGAGGCCGAAGCCGAAGAAAAACTTAAGGCTGCCGAACTGGTGTTGCCCGGCGAGGCACCCGCAGGTTCGGGCCCCAAACCGCAACCCGGTGAAATTCTTTTGCAACGCTATGCATCCGCATTTGTGACTGCCCGCCCGCTGACCTACACACCCGACACGGGTAGCGGCGATACCGACGACGACCAAGACGTAGCGACGCCCTCGGTGCCGCAACAACTCAGCTTTCGCAACTTCGTCGCGGTCATCAACACCGTGTCGCGCTTTGTCAAAGCGCAAGACCAACAGGGCTACGCAAAATATTACGCAGGATTACCCGCTGTGCAGCAGTCGGCGTACACATTCTACACGCTTTTGCAGAAAGCAGCGCAACAACAAAGTGTCGATTGGTCGGGCGAAATTCACAAGGTGATGCAACGCGCGCAGCTCGATGCCGGGCAAGCGAACAAACTCAAAGACGAGGTCGAAGCGTACCGCAAGGTGTCGCAATCGCTTTCGCGCGCACTCGCCGCAGGTCAACAGAAAGGTATGCCGCCGCAGCTTGCGCAGAGTCTTTACCCGCAGCTCATTACGATTTTTGAAAATAACGGCAACCTCGCCGAAAAGCGTACCGCGCTCAAGATGTCGCTCTTACAGGTGAGCGTTCCGGCGGCGAAAGATGCGATTACCGAAATTCTTGCGCCACAGCTCGAAGAACTCGTGGGCCTTTATGGCATCGCTTAAATCGCGCCTCGGCGCGTATAATAAGAAGCCAATTTCAACACAATCGCCGACAACAAAGCCGCAGTTAATCCACACCACAACGCACGTAGCGCGTTTCACGAAGCACCCTATCTCGGGGACAGAGTTACTGTTGCCGCACAGCGTGGCGCGTGATTTCACGGGCGACGTCGAGACTGCGCAGCTCTTATTCTTCGATTTAGAAACAACGGGGTTGGGTGCTTCAGAACAAGTCTACCCATTCTTGATCGGCGCGGCGCGGCAATTGGACGGTGCATGCGAGCTCACGACGTGGTTTGCCGACACGCCTGCCGGCGAAGAAGAAATGCTCGCGGCGTTTATAACTCAAGCGCGCGACACGGTGCTTGTGAGTTTTAACGGCAAATCGTTCGACCTGCCGCTCGTGCTACGCCGCGCCGAGAAATACGGTCTCGCGAACTCGTTGAAAGATTGCATACACATCGATCTTTTCCATACGATTCGCCGCATTTTTCCCGAAAAGCCCGCGCGGCTCGTCGACGCCGAAGCACGACTCTTACAATTTACGCGCGCAGGCGATATTTCGGGCGCCGCCGTCGCACAGGCATACTTCGAGTATCTACACTTCGGCAAGAGCAATCTGCGCTCGGCGATACTCCAACACAACGTGAGCGACGTGCTTTCTTTAGTAAGTCTCTTGGCGCGCGTTTCGACGGCATTTCACGAAGCGCGGCGGGGCGAGCACAGTTGGGCATACAAAATTCATCGCGATAAGAGCGCCAACCTTGCGCAACAAAAGCAGTTACTCGAAAAAAAATCGGCAAACGCACTCGATGGCCGCGATCTACAAGCGTTGGCAATTATCTATCGCAAAGAGAAAAACTATCGCCATGCGGCGCGTCTCTTCTTGAAGGCATACCGCCACGGCAAAGCGAATGCGATCGTCGACGCGGTACGCTCAGTCAAACGCTGCGGTCACGCAACGCTCGCACGACGCTTGACCGAATACGCGCTCGCTCGCGAAGACGAGCGCGTGCAGCGGCAGTTGGTTCGGCTATTTTGACAAACGCTGCAAAAATTTCCGATGACGATGTTCGAATGGAATATGCCAAAACGATTTTTGGCTATCCCGAGGGCGCACTCCCCCTTTTTTGAGGGGTGTCGTCGCAACTGTTGCCTCTGTGACAGGTTCTGTAACGACCGGCCCCATCGGTAAAATATCGTCGGTTACGGTACCGCTCGCGCTACCCGTCGCAGTGGCATTGTGATTAAAGACGACATAGTTTGCTGCACCGACGACCATCGTGAGCCCGCACGTGGTGCAATTTAAGCTCGGTGCCGGCGGCGGGGTGTTGATGTGGTAAAGTTTGGGCGTATATTGTGCCAGCGTGATTGTGGGCGACGTACCCGACACGGCGGTGTATGCGCCTTGCGTGAGACTCGTCGCGAGCTGCGCCGAATAGTCGGTCGTCGCTGGCTTCAGCGCATAATCGTAAGCGCCGCTTTGCGCTAGCGTTGAATCGGCGAGGCCGTTGTAATGCACTGTCGCTCCGGCGGGTGAAGTCCCGAGCGCACCTTTAAGGAGCGCCCCCCACATGAACCGATAGCTGCACGCAAAAAATGAATACGAGAGGCCAGCGCTATTACCGCAATTCGCAATGAGCGATGTGTCGACGCCAGCAAGTGCGCTATCGACACCCGCGACATCGGTGATATGGTTATGGAAAACCGCAGCTATGCCACCCAAACCATAGACGTCCGCAAGATAGCGAAAGTAAATATACGAGGTCGCGTAATTATCGAGCAAGAACGGCCCCGATGGCCGTGTGAGCGAAGTCAAATCGCGAAGCGCTGCGCTAAAATTTTGCGCGCGCCCCGTCTGCGGGCCAAAACCCACGAGATCGGCGGTCACCTCGGCAAGTCCCTCGTCGACCCACGTGGGCTCGGTCTCCGATTGTTCGCCACGAAAATATTTTCCAAATTGTAAGAGGTGTTGGTATTCGTGCCCCATTGTCGCGAAAAAAGACGTCTGCGTCGGGTCGGCCGGGTACGTGTCGAGATAGAGCATCTCGGCGTGGTTGCTGTGGTAACTGCTATTCGTCGCATTCACCGCCGCGTCGGTATATTCGTTATACGGGTCGAAATACCCCGCGATATAGCTCCCCCCGGGTTGATACCCGTCTTGAATATCTAAAAGCAGTAAAATTATTTTGCCGTTGTTATCGACATCGGTCGGCTGCGTATACCAAACGTTCTCAATCGGCACGATGTTATTTTCGAAAGCTGCGATAATGCCGTCGATGGCGGATTGAGAAACGTTAGCTTGATTTTCAACGTAGACGATGCTATGCGCCGACGACGCATTGAACATGGCGGTCGTGCGGTAAAAACTCGAAGTACCTTGCGTGATATTACTTTTGCGTGCCCAGAAGCCACGCCCCCCCGGGGGGTCGTAGAGCGCATCGCTGCCGACACAGTGCGCGCAGAGCAGAGCGATGAGGCTTATTTGCAGCCATATACGCATTCCATCGGCTAACTTGGCTCAAGGCACCGTCAATCACAAATTCTTTTTCATAGACAACGTGTCTCAAACGCAAATTCTGCCACACTCAATTTGCAATGTGCTCGCCTTGCTGCGGCAAAGCCGCAACAAGGCGAGCACATTGCGATAAGAGAGCAAAGGGGTTGTAGCTCAGTTGGTTAGAGCATCCGCCTGTCACGTGGAAGGCCGCGGGTTCGAGTCCCGTCAACCCCGATTTTTTGTTGTAGCGTCGATTGCGTAGCAATCGCGTTGAAGCGCAAGTTAAAGATGGCCTACGAACTGACCAAAGGGCTTGAATATCTCACCGTCTTAGGGCCGGGTAAAATCATCGTGCTTTTGTCGACGATGCCGACCGACAAGCTTGCGCAACTTTCGCGGCATATCGAACATAAGAAAATTCTCTATGTACTTTCGTATACCTCGGTACGCCAGGTAGCAGCGATCGTTAAGCGCACCGACGTGCAAGCGCTCGTCACGCTCATGAACGCACTCACCGCCGAAGACAGCGTCGCCCTACTCAACCAGCTTGAACTCGACACGATCGTGCTTTTTCTCTCGCATTTAGAAATCAACCGCCTCGTGCGCATCGTGCAAGGCGCTGGCGTCGCGCGCATGATCGAACTCTTAGCCGCGACAGGCCCCGAGCGGGCTCTGCACCTCACCCGCGAGTTGCCGACCGAAAATCTCGTCGGTCTTATCAAGAGCGTGTCGATGGCGCAGCTCGCGATCTTGGCGACGCGCCTTAAAGCGGATTTCTTAAATAAACTTTCGCGCTCAGACTCGGCCGAGAATCTCGCCGCGCTCATTAACACAGTCGGTGCTAAAAATATTCTCGAACTCGTCCACGAACTCGGCGAAAAAGACGTACTACACCTTGCGCAGAAGTTCAAAGCGGCCAAGCTGCAACAGATGATTTTTTTGATTCATGCCATGAAACTTAAGAAGCCGAAACCGAAAAAAGTACCTAAAAAGAAAGCTGTGGCAAAAGGCGCGAAAAAGCCGAGAACAAAAGCCAAGAAACATTGACGCGGTGAATCCGCATTTTTTTGCCAAAAGATATTTCACCATGACCGACTTCACCGCGCTACGCCGCGAATTCAAAATTCGCAAAGACCTCATCTGGCTCAACAACTGCGGTATCAGCGTGCCGCCCGTGCGCGCTGCCACTGCAGTCAAAGAATATCTCGATGCGTATAGCGAAGCGGGCGTGCTGCAAAAACGCAAACCAACCGGGCAAGCGTTGAAAAATATTCGCGAGCATTTTACAAGACTCTTAGGCGGTGCGGCGCACGAATATGCGCTACTCAATAATACCGCTGAGGGCATGAATTTTATCGCGCAGAGCCTGCCTTTAGAGCGCGGCGACCGCGTACTGCTCGTCGAGCGCGAGTATCCGAGCAACGTGTACCCTTTCATGCAACTCAAAAAGCAGGGTGTTGAGATTGCGTTTGTGTCGCCGGGGCTTTCGAACGCCGAGTTTATCGCAAACATCGAAGCGGCGCTGACGCCCGCGACGCGTGCCATGTCGCTTTCGGCGGTCGATTGGCTCACCGGCCTCAAATTCGACATCACGGCGATCGGGCGGCTGCTCAAGCGTCGCGGCGTCGCGTTTCTGCTCGATGCCGCGCAGGGAGCGGGACAAGTCGACATCGACGTGAAAGCGGCGGGTGTCGACGCGATGGCGTTCTCGTGCTGGAAATGGCTTTTGGGGCCATTGGGTTCGGGGGGGCTTTATGTGGCGGATGAATTTTTGAAAAAGTTATCGATCCGCGTAGCGGGTACCTCATCGGTGAAAAACGACGAAGTCTATTTGCCGCACCGCGAAGATTATAAAGAGAGCGTCGATCGCTTTATGCTGTCGACCGCGCCTTACATGAACTGGGTATTTCTCGAAGCGTCGCTCGATTTTCTCTCGGGCGTCGGGTTTGTCGTGGTGCAAAAACGCCTATTTGCTTTGGCCGACGAACTGGCGCACATTTTACGCTCCGCCGGGTTTCGCGTCTTGCGCGACGATTTTGGAAACGATAAGAGCGCGATTGTCGTGGCGCAGCGCGACGGTGATATGCAAGCGCTGCACGCGCGACTCACCCAAGCGGGCGTCGTCTGCGCACTACGCGAGGGAGCGTTGCGGTTTTCGGCGCACCTTAACGTCGACGAGAACGATTTAGCGCGGTTTAAGAAGATTGTTGCGGGGTTGTAACCCTACACATACCAAATAAACACCCAGTATCCGACCGCGCTCGAAAATTGGCCAAGAAAGAAAATCATAAAAATCCGAAAAATACGGTTGCGATAAAAACTCTTGAACCGGGTCGTCGCCTCGGCCATGCCCTCGAAGTCGGTGACTTCGGGTTTGCGAAAAATCGCCTCGACGAGCGCGGCAACCCACCCCGATTTGATGATCGGCAAGAACGTACTCACCGGCGAAACAATCACGCCGCCAAGATACGCCAAGAAATGCGGCGCCCACGCGAGAGTGATAATCGCCGTTACCGAACATTTGATAATCACCCATGTCTTGAGCGTCGATGCAAGATCGATTTTTTTGTTGCCCGAAAAAGTGATATAGGTCAGTATCGCGACGATGATGAAAATCGGCGCCAAAAAGGCGATGAGCGAGCGCACGAGTTTGGGTTTTCTCACCGCGTTCAAGCGTTCGAGATCGTGCTCGCTCTGCAACGCCTCTTCGAGCCCACGCAAGTGCCCGGCACCGATCACAACAAGCGCGCGCTTAGGTTTTTGCTTTGCGTGCAGCGTCGCCGCGCGAATTTTCTGCGCCATATATTGGTCGCGCTCGTCGATGACAATCTCGCGAATACGGCGAAACGACGGCGGCAACGCATCGAGGACCGTCTGCAAAGCGTCTTTTTCTTTAAGCTTTTCGATGTCGTCTTTTTCCATTTTTTCGCTGATAAAGAGCGAAGCGACGAGTTCGGCGATGAGGCGCATTTTCGCAAAAAATCCCACGCTTTGCCAAGCGCGCTTTAACGTAACGCGAATATCGCGGTCGATGAATTCGCATAAAATTTCTTTCTCGCGCGCGACCTCGATCGCTTTTTTGAATTCGGCGCCGGGGGCGGAGGTCAGACGATCGCCCATTTTTTTCTGAAAAATAGAAAGTAAAATCGACGAAAAAAGTAGATAGATTTTGCCGGTCTTAATGACCTGCACGATATCCATGTGCTTCCAATGGTCGGGGTCTTGCAAATTTTTTGCGCGCCCCTCGTCGAGTTCGACGAGCACGACGTCGGGTTTTTCGCGGTTTATTGCCAATTCGACGTCGGCGACACTCTCGCGACTGACGTGCGCGGTGCCTAAGAGCGTCACCTCGGTTTTGCCGACTTTGAGTTTTCTCAGTTCAATCGAATATTTTTGCCGTGCTGTCTGAGCGGGGGCAGATTTTTTTTTAGTCATGCTCTATCGCGTCTCTACTTTTTTCATATGTCGACGCGCTCTTGCGAAAAATGAGGCGCGTACGCCCGACGCCGATTTCGTCGAAATCGTTGAGTTCTTTCGGGCGCAAGAGTTTGCGCCCGTTCAAAAAAGTGCCGTTTTCGGACATCAGGTCGTACAGAATAAATCGCGCGCCGTCGCGTTCGATTTTGGCGTGGCGCGGCGAAACCGTGTTATCGTCGATCACAATCGAATTATCGTCGCCGAATCCCAACGTTACTAAATGCCAGTTGATGCGGTATTTGCGCCCGGTATGCGGGCCTTCTTTTTCGACGAGCCAACCGTGATGATAGTCGAGCGGCAGCCGCGCCGTGCGTAGCTCCGCCTTTTTTTGCGGCAACACCTGCAACTCTTCGCCCGTCACCAGCGCGGGTGGTAGCGTGTTTTCGACCTTGACCGTAATTTCTTGGCGGCGAAAAAAAAGCATGATAACGACCGCAATGAGTAAGAGTGCGATGAGTGCGAGTAAAACCTCGGGCATGTGTGTCCGCATCGCGGCGAAGAGCCCCGCCGAAAACAGCTTTTCGCTTGCAGGCGCAGCGGGCACGACGCCGGTCGGTACGCTCGGTAGCGTGTAGGATTTCAAAACCTGCTGCCCGCTTGCGCCGAGTTCGATCGTTAAATCGACCGTTGCGCCGGGCTTTTGCTGCGTTTTGTAGGTAAGCCGAAATTCGCGCGATTTCAATCGGCTCAAGTAATGAAAAATTTTGCCTAAGTCTTCAGGTTTCGCCGCACGAAATGCATCCCCCCCCGAAATGCGCGCCAACCGGATTATCGCCCGCATCGCCGACGACTTGCCCTTGCCCGCAGCAAAAAGCGGCACCGGGTTTGCGGTGAAGCGTTCGATAAGATCGCCCATTTTAACGCGCGAGGCGTTTTCTTTGCCGTCGGTATAAAGTACGATCGCGCGCCGCTCGCGCGTGCCTTCGAGCATCTTGTGCGCTTCGACGAGCGCGTCGTAGAGCATCGTGCGTCGCCCGCTTTGTTTGAGACGCAAGATGCGCTGGCGCAGCAGCTCGCGGTCAGACGTAAAATTGAGTTCGCGATAGACCTTGCTATGAAACGTAATAAGCGCGACGCGGTGGCCGGGCTTTAAGCGATCGACGAAGGCAAGCGCCGCGCGCTTGAACGCGGCAAATTGTTTGCGCGAAAGCGAACGGCTAATATCAGCCAAAAGCACGGTGCGCGAAATATTTTCTTCTTGGTTTATGCTCTCGGTAACGAGCGAATCTTGCACGACGCCGTTTTCACGCACGCGAAACGTCGGCGTACTCTCGCCGCTACTTTCAAAATCGCCGGGCGTATCGAGCGCAATACCAATTTCGATTTTGCCCGTTTCCAGCGTGCGCACTCCCGTGACGCGCGCCGCGCGCGTATCGGTCGGCGCGGGTTCGGCCGCACCCGGCGAACACGCACTAAAAGCCCCTGCAATGAGGAGACATAAAACAGCATAACTATGGCGCAAATTGCGGCGCATCACTCATGCTATTATCGACGTTTAGTATATCCTTCTAAAAACTCTCTCCCAGCGCACGTAGACGCCGGTGAATTCGCCGGTGATCGTTTTGAACAAATTCACAATCGGGTTGAGTTCGCTGTTCGTGCCCGTGCCCCAGTTGACCGACAAATACGACAAATACACTTTGCCGTGAATTTTGTCGGCATCGATAAGACCCCACGTCGGGCCGTTCGCCGACGCATAGATGAGAATACACTCTTGCTCGGTTTTATGCCCCGAAAACGTGTCGAGCATACAATAATTGAAGTCGCCACACGCACGCCGAGGTTCGGTTTTTTCGACGACGCCGTTCACGACCTGCTCGCTCGTGCGCTCGACCATCTCGCACGCGCGCCCGTCAGAGCTGTGGTCGCGGTTATCGCCCATCATCAAAAATTTCTTTGCGGGGATTTCCCACTTACGGCCCGGCGACGACATAAATGTCTCGCCGCCGCTCTTACGTTTCATGATATAATGATCGACGATGAGCCGATGCGTTTTCGGGTCGATAATTTTTTCGCTGTAGAGCTGTTCGGTTTCGGCGGTGCGACCGTTTTGTAGCGTCTTCAAGAGCGCGGCATTTTCGGTAATCGTCGTCGGGTAGCGCGCTTTCAAGGTATACGCGCCCGCTTTACTCTTATCGAAAATACTAATTTCATGGTTGTTGACTTCGAGAATATCGCCGGGCACGCCGACGACGCGCTTGACAAGCGTTTTATTCACATACGACGCCGAATCTTGCGGCGGCGTGAACGTCACAATGTCGCCGCGCTCGGGGTATGCGATACGCAAAAGATGAATATTCGTATACGGCAAATCGAGCGTGTAGCGCATCTTGTTGACAAAGAGAAAATCGCCGATCATCAGCGTCGGCTCCATCGACGGCGAGGGAATATTATTCGCGTCGAGTACACTCGTCTTGATCGCGAACACGAACGCCACGAGCCCTGCCAGCGAGAGCGCGCCGCCAACAAAGCGTTTACGGCGTATATTATCGCGGTAGGCGAAATACATTTCATAGAATTTTTTCATAATTTTTCCTTCTTTGACATTTCGTGGCACCCTCGGCAGGAGTTCAAAATTTTAGCAAAACTCGTTTGTATGTGCGACCAATCGTCGAGAGAAAACTTACCGCGCGCATTCACATAACCGCGCAGTTGGCTCGCTTCTTTTTGCACTTGCCGACCGTATTTGATCGCACCGTTTTTTTCCCATTTTGCAAGTGCGCTCTGGAAAGCCTTCCCTAAATCGGGGTGGTCTTTCATTTGCCATTGCACAATGCGTTGCAGCGAATCGTCGAGCATCTTCTTGTCGCCGGTCGCGATAATCGTCGCGAGGTTGCGCACGGCAATATCCATTTCAATCATCTCGCGGCGGATGGCTTTTTTTTCGGGGATACTGAAGCCCGCAGCAAACAACGCCACTGGCAGTAAAAAAATCGAAAGCCGTTTACAATTCGCCATCAGCCTACGCGCCTTAGTTAATCCCACAGACGAAATTTGCGCATCGGGAAGCGGCTGCAAAGTTTTTGCACACGTTCTTTTGCGGCTATGAGCGCGGCATCGCTGCCCTTCGCATCGAGAATGTCGGCGATGATGTCGGCAGTTTCGATAAATTCGCTTTTGCCGAAGCCGCGCGTCGTGAGTGCAGGCGAACCCAAGCGAATGCCGCTCGCGACGGCGGGTTTATTTTTATCGTAGGGTAGCATGTTTTTGTTCGTTGTGATATTCGCCGCCTCGAGCATGAGCTGCGCGTCTTTACCGGTAATGCCTTTCGTGTCGAACGTGTTGACGATCATGAGGTGGTTGTCGGTACCGCCCGAAACCAGCGACAGCTTGCGTTCGATCAGCCGTTCGGCGAGCGCCTTCGCGTTCGCGACGACGTTTTGCTGGTACGTTTTGAAATCGCCCGTAAGCGCCTCGGCGAACGCGGCGGCCTTCGCGGCAATGACATGCATGAGCGGCCCGCCCTGCACGCCGGGAAAAACGCGCGAGTTCAATGTCTTGATGAGTTCTTCGCTGTTCGTGAGAATGATGCCGCCCCGCGGCCCGCGCAGCGTCTTATGTGTTGTTGACGTGACGATGTCTGCGTATTCGAGCGGCGAAGGGTGGAGCCCGGCGGCGACAAGCCCCGCGATATGCGCCATATCGACCATCACCTTCGCGCCGACTTTATCGGCAATGCGCCGAAAACGTGGAAAATCGATGATGCGCGGGTACGCCGATGCGCCCGCAATAATCAGCTTTGGCTTGTGCTCGAGCGCTAAGGCTTCGGCGCGGTCGTAGTCGATCAAGTGATCGCTCTCTTTGACGCCGTACGCGACGGGTTTGTAATAAAGCCCAGAAAAATTGACCGCACTGCCGTGGGTCAAATGGCCGCCATGCGAGAGGTCCATGCCCATGTATGTGTCGCCGGGCATAAGCGTTGCGTAAAACGCCGCCAAATTCGCTGACGCGCCGCTATGCGGCTGCACGTTCGCAAACTTGGCGTTAAAGATTTTTTTGAGGCGTTCGATCGCCAAATTCTCGACCCTATCGGCAGGCCCGCAACCGCCATAATAGCGCTTCGCGGGATAGCCCTCGGCGTATTTATTCGTCAACGTAGAGGTATAGGCTTCGAGCACACCCTGCGAGACAAAATTTTCAGAGGCGATGAGTTCGAGATGCGATTCTTGACGACTATCTTCGGCGGCAAGCGCCTCGGCAAGTTCGCTATCGGTTTTCGAGAGCAGCGGGTATGGCATACCTGCTCAAAAAAATCGGGGAGACAGGCGGCAAAGGATTTTGCGCGTTACACGCCAAGCTAAAGCTTCAGCGCCTCGCGCAATTTCTTCTTGGTTTCAGCATCGGCAATGAAGAGCGCCGAGGCAATATCACGCGCATCGACGCGGTGCGCTTCAAGGCGAGACACTTTTTCTTCTTGTTTCATGACTCGTAAAATCAGATAGCCGAGTGCGGCTGTCGCCAAAGCGATGAGCCCCGTTAAATAATACTTCAAATCGTCTAAGCGCTTATCTACCTGCTCGAAGCGCTTGTCGACTTGCTCAAAGCGTTTATCTACCTGCTCGAAGCGTTTTTCAAGGTACTGCAACATCTGCTTCAGATCGCCTTTCGTGGCCACATCGCTATTCGCGGCAAACGACATACCTGCAGTGAATCCCACAAGTAGAAAAATTGCCAAGAAGCGTCGCATAGAGTCAATCTATGCGTTTCTTTGGGTGGTGTCAATAATTTCAGAACGGTTGACGCGGCATGCCGAAATTTCGACCGCAAGCCATGGCAGATATCGAAGTCAAAATTCCCGCAATGGGCGAGTCGATCAGCGAAGGCACAATTTCGCGTTGGTTCAAAAAAGAAGGCGAAGCGATTAAGGCCGACGAAGCGCTGTTTGAAATCGAAACCGATAAAGTCACGCAAGAAATTTATGCGCCGGCGTCGGGCGTCGTGAAAGCGCTCAAAAAAGCGCAAGGCGCAAATGCTATGGTCGGTGAAATCGTGGCAATCATCGACTCCGCTGCAACTGCAAAAGCAAGCGCAGCACCGGCCACGAGCGCGCCCCCGGCAGCGAGCACTCCTGCAGCAGCTCCCGCCGCTGCGCCCGCACCCGCCACTGCAACAGGCGGCAGCATGAAAGATACGGTACCACCCGCTGCCAAAAAAATTGCGGCAGAAAATGCAATCGATACCGCAACACTCGCAGGGTCGGGCAAGCACGGGCAAGTAACAAAGGGCGACGTCCTCGAAGCCGTTGCCGCGAAAGCGGCCACACCAACTGTCGCTCCCCCAGCTGCACCACCCACAGCCACGGTACGTAGCGCCGCGCAGACGGCCGAGCGCGAAAATATCCAACCGATGTCGCGCCTACGCCGCGCGATTGCCGAGCGCTTAGTCGCGGCGCAGCAGACAGCGGCAATCCTCACGACATTTAACGAAGTCGATATGAAGCCCGCGATGGATTTACGCACGGCGCACAACGAAGAGTTTCAGAAAAAATATGGTGTCAAAATCGGCTTCATGAGTATTTTCACGAAAGCGGTCGTCGCCGCGCTGAAAGAGTTGCCTGCGATTAACGCCGAAATTCGCGGCACCGATTTGGTCTACAAAAACTATTACGATATCGGCGTCGCGGTCGGCGGCCCGAAAGGTCTCGTTGTGCCGATCGTGCGTAACGCCGACCAACTTTCGTTCGCCGAAATCGAACTTGAAATCGCGCGTCTCGCCGAGCGCGTACGCACGAGTTCGATCACGCTGCCCGAAATGGAAGGTGGCACGTTCACAATCTCGAACGGCGGCATCTACGGTTCGATGATGTCGACGCCGATTTTGAATCCGCCGCAGAGCGGTATCTTGGGGATGCACAACATTGTCAAACGCGCGGTCGTGGTTGCCGATAAAATCGAAATTCGCCCGATGATGTACCTCGCGCTGTCGTACGATCACCGTGTGGTCGATGGCAAAGAGGCGGTGACATTTCTCGTTAAAGTGAAGCAGGCGATCGAAGACCCGGTGCGGTTGCTTTTGGGTGTGTGAGAGTCGTAGAGACGCGCTTGAGCGCGTCTCTACAACCAAGGCTTAAATTGTTTTATGAAGTGTTGGCATGTTGCCACGAAATCTGCCCGATTTAATCGACCCAGCGATTTTTCAACACACTCGCGATCGATTGTTGCAAGCTTCGCTAAGCGTATTGTGCTCGCGTGCGGTAAGCCCGCTTCTGGCCAAGCTTTGATATGCACATCGCTGGCCGCTTTTTCGTACGCGCAATTTCTGCGAAGGGGAAACGTACGAGAATTATCTCGCCGGGTTCAAAGTCGGTCATAGATCGCGTCTTGTGGGTTATTCCACTCGCTGAACGCTTTTTCGGACAGTTTCATGAGCGCCAAATTGTCGGATTTTTCGGAAAAGTACGTTTCGAGCGCCGAAATCACGATCCGTTTTTTAGGAACACCTTTCGCCTGTGCTTCTAAATTGGGGAATTTGCGCGGTTTAGCCTCGGC
>JAFEGD010000195.1 GCA_018240245.1 Spirochaetota bacterium
CTGGAAGTGTTGATTTTCGAAAAACGTATCAATGGCGCTATCTTCTATCTGACAGAAACCCGGACGGGCAAAAAAGAGCTGAGCCTCAATACGATGTATATACGAAGGGGGCGTGACAATGCCCTTGCGGACCCTGCACCATCGTCCGAAACGCTCCCCCTTGAGGACGATAACGACCATTTCCGGAAGCTGTGTCAAGAATTAATCAGTAAGTCGGTTTCAAAAGAGTACCGGTACTATGGAGCACCCGATCAGGCGGATTTACAGCGCGAGACAAAGGTATTGGCTTTGCTTCAGGCAAGGTTTTCTGAGTGGCAGAAACGCGGATTCATTCCGATGCGCAAGATTGAACCTGGCATGAAGACCGATGAACCGATAAGAAACCGAGCTTGGACTTATTGGCATCATTTGTTTAACCCACGTCAACTGTTGACGAACGGCTTGTTCGCTGCCACTGTCACAGAACAAGGCGACCGCTTCCCAATAGAATCGCGAATTGTGAATATGATTGGCGTATCAGCTTGCGCTGAATACAATTCTAAGTTATCACGAATCCACAATGCCGCGACAAACGAAGGCATTGTGGAGTCAGCGTTGGATAATAAGGCCTTAAATCCGGTTTGGAATCACGGAGCTCGGCCAACAACGAAACTTGGAAATGTTTTTGGCTACGACGTTAGAAAAATTGATCCACGTAAATTTGCGAACCAAACCTATCAATCCATACAAACCAGCGAAGCAAGCGTTATAAAGGCAGGTGTTGACTTATGGCTTACCGATCCCCCCTATGCAGACGCGGTAAGTTACCATGAAATCTCTGAGTTTTATCTATTCTGGTATGAAAAACCGCTTCGAGACTTCTTTCCTGATTGGGTTACAGAATCCCGAAGAGATCTGGCCATCAAAGGAGCTGAAGTGGATTTTCGACGTGCGATGATCGCAGCTTATAGCAATCTCTGCAGGCAAACATCAGATGCTGGGCTCCAAGTTGTTATGTTCACTCATCAAGATGCTGGTGTCTGGGCTGACTTGGCAGTCATTCTCTGGGCTTCAGGCATGCACGTTACAGCAGCTTGGACGATCGCCACAGAGACTACATCGGCGCAGAAAGAAGGGAACTTCGTTCAAGGAACTGTGCTCCTTTTCCTAAGGAAAAACACCTCCACTGATGTTGCCTTTCTGGACGAAATGGTTCCACGCATCGAACAAGAAGTAAAAGCCCAAGTCGAATCGATGGAACAGATCGAAGACAAAGAAGAGCCCAACTTCTCTGACACCGACTACCAGCTCGCCGCCTATGCCGCTGCTCTCAGAATCATCACCGGCTACCGCCAGATCGAAGACCTCAACGTAGAGCGCGAGCTCTCGCGTTCGGCAAAAGATGCCAAGAGTCCTCTCGAAAGCATCATCGAGAACGCTCGCAACGTGGCGGCGGCTATCCGCATTCCCGAAGCATTTGATATTCTGCTCTGGAAATCTATTTCACCCGAAGAACGCTACTACCTGCGCGGCCTCGACTTCGAATCGAAAGGCGAAAACAAGGCCGGTGCCTTTCAGGAGCTCGCCAAGAACTACGGCATTCGCGATTATACCGAACTTCTCGGCAGCGTCAAAGCCAATGAAACGCGGGTCAAGACCGCTGCAGAATTCGCGTCAGCCCAGATGTCGGGTGATGGTTTCGCCGCGTCTACGCTCCGCCATTTGCTCTACGCTATTCACGTTGCCGTAACCGATGAAAACCCGGAAACGGGGCGCAACTATCTGCGCAGTGAACTGCCCGATTTCTGGTCGCGGCGGCAGAACATTATCAAACTGCTCGAGTACCTGGCGCGCTTTGAGCACAGCGTTCGCCATCGCAGCGCAGAGTTCAAAATGGCGGCACTTCTGGCGGGGGTGCTGGCAAACGATGCCGGTTAACCCATGATATCGCGCTATTCTTCAAGGCTCATCAGGCACGGCGGTGAAAGCCTCGGCCAGAGCTTTCTGGCAGAAAAGCTGTCACGCGCCAAGGCGTACGATCGCATCGCGGGCTTTTTCAGCCCGTCGATCATTCAGGTGGCCGGTGAAGAAATTGCGGCAATCGGCAAAGTGCGTGTGGTCGCCAATTCAAAGATCACGTTCAATCTCTATGCGGCGAGCCAGGAGCCGTCGATGCCTGCCTTCAAACAGGCACTGTGGAATGAGTGGTGTGAGTTTGAGCTGCCTGAAAAGCCGATTTCAGGCTCGGTTCTCGAACGCCTGTACCACTTGCTGAACACAGGCAGAATGGAAGTGCGTATTCTGCCAGACGATCGCTTTGGCCTGATTCACGGTAAAGCGGGAGTGATCACGTTTCACGATGGCAGCAAGACAGCCTTCATGGGTAGCGCGAATGAATCCATCACCGCGTGGCAGTTGAATTATGAGCTCGTTTGGGAAGATAATGCCCCGGAAGCAGTAACTTGGGTTCAAAACGAGTTTGATAGTCTATGGGGTGATGCGCACGCTTTGACTCTCACCGAAGAAATCATCAAAGACATTCAGCGGACTGCCAAGCGCAAGGTCTTCTCGATTCCCGAATGGCATGGAAATCCCAACCCGGCCGCTCCGATCATCGAAAGCCCGGTGTATCGCCGCCAGAACGGTCTCTGGAACCATCAGAAATATTTTGTTCAGCGAGCCTTTGAAGAGCACAAACGCTATGACGGTGCGCGCCTCATTCTCGCCGATCAAGTCGGTCTCGGCAAAACGCTGCAGCTCGCCATGGCCGCACAACTGATAGCTCTCCATGGCAAATATCCAGTGCTCATCATTGTGCCCAAGACGCTGATGCAACAGTGGCAAGAGGAATTCTGGAATCTTCTCGAAGTTCCCTCGGCCTATTGGACAGGCAGTTCATGGGTAGACGAAAACGGCGTGGAACACGAAAAAGGTGGGCAATACATACAGCATTGCCCCCGGCGTATCGGTATCATTTCGCAAGGCCTTATTTCAAGGCGTGGCAATGCATATTCGACAATCCTCAAAGGGAATTACGAATGCGTCATTATCGACGAAGCCCACAGGGCGCGCCGCAAGTCGATGGGCTCGAATCCGGAAAACGAGTCGCGACCTGAGGTGAATAACCTGCTGGATTTCATTCAGCAGATCGCGACGAAGACAAAGACGCTGCTTCTGGCAACCGCCACCCCTGTTCAGTTGCACCCGATCGAAGCCTGGGATCTCTTGAGTGCCCTGTCGATCGGCAAATTGCACGTTCTGGGTAATGAATTCAGTCCATGGCGACAGCCAGCGCAAGCTCTTGAAATGCTCAATCAATCGGGACAGGCACTGGACGACGTTGAATTCTGGAACTGGATACGCAACCCTTTGCCACCAGCCGATGAGAAGGATGAAACCGGTGTACTACCATTCCGGTCGATTCGCAATACTCTGAACATGGAAGACGCCGTGGCTGTCGCTGATCTCGAAGCCCAGGCTGACATGGATGCACCGACCAAAAGCAAGGTGCGCAATCTCAAGTCATCGTACTTCAAGTACCACAATCCGTTCATCCGCAATATAATCCGTAGAAAGCGTAGTTATTTAGAAGAAACGATCGATCCTGAGACGAATAAGCCTTATTTGCAAAAGGTTGAAGTTCAACTCTATGGCGAAGACGATATCGAGGCTTTGGAGTTACCGGGTTACCTGCAAGATGCTTACGATTCAGCAGTCGAGTACTGTCGGCTGCTGGCAAAACGTACACGAAGTGCGGGCTTCTTACAGACTCTTCTTCTGCGCCGCATTGGTAGTTCCATGGTTGCAGGCCTCAGCACCGCTCGCAAACTGCTGGGTGAAGCGCGCAACGAAGAATTTGACCTGGAAGAAGAAGACAGCACCGAGTTTGAAGATGTAATACCAGAACAGGGCTCATCGAAGAACACCCCAGAAGAAAACGAAATGCTCACGCGCATTGTGAATGCCTTGGCAGACCGACTCGATGCCGACCCCAAATATAACCGCGTGATTCATCTGCTCGACTGCGGTGCCACCGATACGGGGCCTTGGCTCGATCGTGGCTGCATACTCTTCAGCCAGTACTACGACACTGCAGAATATGTCGCCAGCCGCCTTTCGGCGCATTACCACGACCTCACCATCGGCCTCTATGCGGGAGCGCAGAAGTCCGCCATTTATCAAGACGGCAGAAAAACCCGCATCGAGCGCGAAAAGATCAAGCGCATGGTCAAAGCCGGCGAAATAAAGCTCATCGTCGGTACCGATGCAGCCAGTGAGGGTTTGAACCTGCAGATTCTTGGCTCGCTCATCAATCTCGACTTACCCTGGAACCCCACGCGCCTTGAGCAACGCAAGGGGCGTATTCAGCGTATCGGGCAACGCTTTGAAAAGGTTTTTGTCTACAACATGCGTTATCTCAGATCGGTTGAAGACTCCGTACATGCCCGGCTTTCCGCTCGTCTCAATGACATCCACGATCTATTCGGCCAAATTCCCGACACACTGGAAGATGTCTGGGTTCACACCGCCCTCGGGCGCATCGAAGAAGCCCAAAATCGTATCAACGCAGTCGTGCAGAAGCACCCGTTTGATATTCGATACAATACGAACGCGAACATCACGGGTCCGAAGTGGGAAGAATGTTCGGAGGTGTTGAATAAGGTGGAGCGTTTAGAGGTGCTGGGTAGAGGGTGGCGGTGAACAAAACGATCGAGGCTCCGCTGGCACATTTCTCGCGACTTTTAGCTTGCCCTCAGGTATCGGGCTGAGCTTTCGCTAATATGTCTTTGCCGATTAGCGACCCCGTACTATCTTTCGGGTTAATACTCGTTATCATTTTAGCCGCGCCGCTGCTTTTGAAGTTAGTCAAGCTGCCGGGGCTGATCGGTCTAATTTTGGCCGGTATGCTCGTCGGCCCGACCGGACTAAATCTACTCGCGCGCGATAGCAGCTTCGAGATGTTCGGCACCGTCGGGTTACTCTACATCATGTTTCAAGCGGGTATCGAACTCGACATGATCGAGTTTGCGAAGAATAAAAATCGCAGCATCTCTTTCGGTGTGATAAGTTTTCTCATTGCGCAAATATCGGGCACGCTTGCGGGCGTTTATATTCTAAATTTTTCTCTCCCGACCGCATTACTCTTTGCGGCGATGATGGCGTCGTATACGCTCGTGGCGTACCCGATCGCGAGCCATTTGGGCATCACCAAAAACGCGGCCGTCACCGTCGCCGTCGGTGCGATCATCGTTACCGACACATTGGCGCTTTTAGTACTCGCGACGATGGCCGCATTCTCGGGCGGCAAAATGGATGCGGTATTCGCCGTCCGCATGGTCGGTTCTTTGACGCTGCTCATCGCGTTTGCATTCTTCGTCGTACCGCATATTGCGAGCTGGTTTTTTCGTAAGCTCGAAAGCGAGGGCGTATCGCAATATCTATTCGTCTTAATCGTGGTCTTCGCGCTCAGTTACGGCGCCGAGGCCGCAAAAATCGAACCGATTATCGGCGCGTTCTTTGCGGGCCTCGCGCTCAATCGTTTGATTCCAGAAAACTCGGCGCTCATGAACCGCATTCAATTTGTCGGTAATGCGATTTTTATTCCGTTCTTTCTGATTTCGGTGGGTATGCTCATCAATTTCAAAAGCCTAATCGGCGGTACGGGCTATCTCCCCATCGCGCTCACGATGGTTATCTTCACGTTCATGTCGAAATTTGCCTCGGCGTGGATTGCTAAAATATCTTATGGCTATAGCCTAAACGAGACTCTCGTCGTTTTCGGATTGAGTATCGCGCATGCCGCCGCTACGCTGGCGGTGGTTCTCGTCGGTATGCATCTCAAACTCTTGAACGAAGATATTTTGAACGCGACGATGGTACTCATCTTGCTCAGTTGCGTCGCGAGTTCTTTTATCGTCGAATTCTTCGGTCGCCGTCTCGCGATGCAAGAAAGCAAAAGAATCGAACTCGATCAAAACCAAACAGAACGCCTGTTAATCCCCATCGCGAAACCCGATTCGATCGAACGCCTGCTCGATCTCGCGATGCTGTTGAGCGATGCGCGCTCGTCAGAACCGTTGCACGCGCTCGCCGTCGTCAATAATTCGCAACAGAGCGAAGAAGCGGTCGCGCGCGCGCGCAAGATGCTCGAGATCGTCGAAACGAAGGCCGCTGCATATAACCGCACCGCGCGCATCTCGACGCGCCTGCATTATAACGTTCCCGAAGGCATCTTGAACGCGGCGAAAGAATTACTCATTACGCAAATCGTCATCGGCTGGAACGGAAAAATTACCGCGCTCGATCGTCTTTTCGGGTCTGTGCTAGACCAACTCATCAAGCAGTCTCTCTCGTCGCTCGTCGTGGCAAAAATCGAATCGCCACTCAACGTCTATAGAGAAATGGCGATTGTGCTGCCTGAGAATGCCGAGTACGAACCCGGCTTTCAAAAATTTTTACGCACGATGGGCGGCCTCGCAAAACAGTTGGGCACGAGTCTTGCTATTCTCTCGGCGGCATCGACACTCGAGGCCGTCAAGAAAGCCGACTTCGCCGGTAACAACAAGAAGGGGTCGCGCATTGAGTTTATCCCCTTCGACATTCGTCGTCTCAAAGATCTCAAAGAGTACGACCACCCCGATACGCTCTTCGTCATCATGGGAGCGCGCAAGCGTAGCGTTTCTTTTACCCCATTCATGCAAGAGATTCCTCAAACCTTGTCGCGATATTTTCAACAGTCGAGTTTCATTATCTTTTTCCCTGCGATAATGACGTCGAACCGCTTGCTCGAAAACCAAGAAGATTTTGGCGAGCTCGTCGAATCGCTAAATATCGAGAAACGGTGGCGCAAGCTAAAAATCTGGGGTGGGCGTCTCTTTCGGCGCAAACAACAATGAATCAGCCAAACGATTGACCGCCGTATTCGCGCATCTAATAGCGTCGCAGCGTGCGCAGCCCCGAAGTCAAAATCGACAAATTTCGTTTTGCGTACGACACCGTAGGTTCGGGCGACGAAATTTTTGTTCTGATCCACGGCTGGTGTTCGGTGCGCAACTTTTGGGGGCCTGTGCTCAAAGATTTCTCCGAATCGGGTACGTGCTATAATATCGATCTCATCGGCCACCACCCGTCGACGCTCGCCGAAGATATCTACCCGCACGATCTTATCAAAGCCACCGAAACTCAAGGCGCCGCCATTAAGGCAATCGTCGGACGCAAAAAAATTACATTAGTCGGGCACTCGACGGGCGGCATGCTCGCGCTCGCACTTGCGGTGCAACACCCCGAACTCGTTAAGCGCGTTATCGCAATCGGGCCCGTCATTCACGGCCCGGTCAAAGGCCCGCTCGGCTTTGCAAAAGATTTATATAAGCTCGATATGCATGCCGCTCTGCATTTGCCGTTTGCGCTGATGCGCTCGATTCCCGATATGTTTAAGAATATTTTTTATACGGGCGTAAACGACCCGAAGGCGTTTTTGAAGCGCAGCGACGCGCAGGGTTATATCGACGCCTATCGCGAGCAGATGCTGCACTTGTCGCCCGAGGTGATGGGGGTGTGGCTCAACATCATCGACCAGACCGATTTGCGCGCTACGCTCACGGGCGCCACAATTCCGACGCTTTTTATCGTCGGCTCGAACGACCGCGTCGTCGACCACACGCAGGCGCGCACTATCGCGCGTAAAATGCCGCACGCCGCGTACCACGAATATGCGCAGTCGGGGCATATTCCGATTCTCGAAGAAGAGCTGGAGTGCTTTACGAATATGCATTTGTGGCTCGCCGCGAACTAGTTCTAAATTTTCAGATGCATATTCCGAGTTAATTTTTAGATAAATTTTTTTGTCACAATCTACCGGCATGCCGAGTCTATCTTACATACCGAGGTGGAAATGAAACCCGCTCTCTATCGATATCTTCTCGTCGGCATTTGCCTCGCCTTTTTTATACATAGCAAGTGCCTTCTCAAAAAGCAGAACCCGAGTAAGAATGTGTTTTCCGACAACTTTCAGCGCGCCGACGGATCGCCCGGCTCGAACTATACGAGCTATCTTCCGGTCGGTACTAGCTTCTTAATCAGCGGCCAGCGCCTGCAACCAGTCGGTGTTGCCGCCTCGCCCGCGCTCTACTACAACCAAATCGTCACCGGCAATTATTCGGTGAGCGCGACGTTTCAAATTAGCGGCGGCTCTTACACCGGTACGGGCTATATTCTTGCACGCTCGACTTCGAGCGCAACCATCGACGGTGCGTATGCGTGCGGCTATAATAACGTGACGCTCACGATCGGTAAATTTGTGTCGGGTGTCTTTCAGATGATTGGCGAGGCCGAACTCGTCTCGCTCGGCGACGGCAACTCAGACCCCGTCGAGTTTACACTCAATGGTCAAACTCTCACCTGCGCGATTACGAGCGGTACCAATCAAGTTTCGATCAGCATCGAAGACAGCACGTTGGGCGACGGCTATGTCGGTTTTTCTGGTGGCGGTACCAATAGCTACTTTTTCATCGATAGCTTATCGATTGACGATTTATGATTTTTGTGGGATCGATACCTGTGTTTAAACAACTTTCGTGCCTGCCGCTCGTCGCAATTTTTGCCGCCGCCTGCGGCGGCTCGGTCAAAACGGTGCGCGCCGCCGATTACCATAAAGGCGAAATCAAGCGCGTGACCGTATCGAGTATTAACGGCCCGAGCGCCGAACTCGGTAACGCTCTCGCCGATTCGCTTATACCCGATCTCATGGAAATCGGTCTCGTCGTCGTCGAACGCAAACGCCTCGAAACCGTCTTGAGCGAACATGCGCTGCAACAGACAGGTCTCACCGACCCCAAGACGACGCAGGCGGTCGGCGAAATACTCAACGTCGACACGATACTCGTCGGCGACTATTCGGCGCGCAAAGAACACGCGCTCGATAAAAATCTTTTCTTTAATATGGGTCGCGGTCGCGGCGGCTTCCGCGTACGCGGTCGCAGGCGGCGTGCGCGTGCCGTTTTTTACACAGGCCGCTTCGGCGGCGTCATGTCGGTTGCCGCAAAAGCGAACCTCTATGAATTCGATTCGCTATCGCTACGTATGATTAGCGTGCGCAGCGGCGAAATTCTCGTCTCGGCATCGCGTAAGACACCCTTTGCCGCAGAAGACTTGGGCGACGTGCTCGAAGAATTGGTTGCGGGCATAAAATCGAGCATAAACCAAAATTAAGCTGCCACCGCACGTCGCCGATATGCCGTGGCGCATGGCAAGTCTATCAAAAACGTACGATTATGTAATTATCGGTTCTGGCTTCGGCGGCTCGGTTTCGGCGCTGCGCCTCAGCGAAAAAGGCTATCGCGTCTTGGTCATCGAAAAAGGTAAATGGTTCAAACCTGAGGATTTCCCTAAGTCGAACTGGCAACTACGAAAATGGCTCTGGCTACCGACGCTCAAAATGTTTGGGCTATTTAAGATGACGATTTTTCGCCATGTCACCATCTTCTCGGGCGTCGGCGTCGGCGGCGGTTCGCTCGTCTACGCGAACACTCTGCCCGTGCCGAAGCGGCCGTTCTTCAAATCGCCGAGTTGGGCGCACCTCGCCGACTGGGAAAAAGAATTAAAGCCGCATTACGCGACCGCGCTGCGTATGATCGGCGCGACGCGCACACCGCAAGTCTTCGACGGCGACAATGTCTTGAAAGATATCGCGCACGATTTGGGCGAAGACAAAAACTACAGCCACACAAACGTCGCTGTCTATTTTGGCAAACAAGGCCAGACCGTTAAAGACCCCTTCTTCAAGGGCAAAGGCCCCGATCGCACAGGCTGTATCTACTGCGGTGCGTGTATGCTCGGTTGCAAGCACAACGCCAAAAACACGCTCGATAAGAACTATCTTTATTTAGCGCAAGGGCACGGTGCCGAAATTCTCGCCGAAAGCGAGGTCGTCGATGTGCGTGAAGTCGGCTCTGGCGACGAACACTACGAAATTACTTTCAAAAATTCGCATAAATATTTTGCGAAAACCGAATCGGTTCGCGCAGGCGGCGTCGTCTTCGCCGGCGGAGTTCTCGGTACAATTCAACTGTTGCTTAAACTCAAAGAAAAGAAATCGCTCCCCCAGATTTCTGACCGAATCGGTTTTGGTATTCGCACGAATTCTGAGAGCCTCTTGGGCGTCACGAGCGAAAAACGCGATCTGAATTTTGCGAAGGGCGTCGCGATCGGTTCGATTCTACATGTCGACGATAACACGCATCTCGAAGTCGTACGCTACCCCGAAGGTTCGGGCTTTTTTCGCACCGCGATGGTGCCCGCCGTCTTGGGATCGAATTTTTTCATCCGCTTTGGGCGCATTTTTTGGCAGTACGCGCGGCATCCGCTGAAATATATCAAAGCGTACTTTGTACCCGACTGGGCGAAGTACACGCAAATCATGCTGTTCATGCAAAGTCTCGATTCGACGATGCGGTTGAAGCGGGGTTTATTGCGCATGAAAACAGCGCTCGATAACGGCCCCGCACCCACGTCCGATATCCCCATGGCGCACGACTTGGCGCAGCGCTTCGCAGCGAAAACGCAGGGTGCAGTTCACGCGCTCGCGAGCGAAGCCCTCACCGGTCTTGCAAGCACCGCACATATCTTAGGCGGCTCGTGCATGGGCGATTCGATACAAAACGGCGTCATCGATAGCAAGAACCGCGTTTTCGGTTACGACAACATGTATGTGTGCGACGGCTCGATCATTTCGGCGAATATCGGCGTCAACCCGTCGCTCACGATTATGGCACTCAGCGAGCGGGCGATGGCGTTTGTGCCTAAGAAGGCAGCAAGCAGGGTGGGAGCGAGCAAGTTAAAGAAGAAAACGGCAGCGAAGCGCCGGGTGCGCTAGAAAAATTTGCTGTGGTAAAAGACGCGCCCATTTCGTGGTTAGCCGAACCCGAAGAGAATAACTATCCCGCCGCCACATCGTATCTTGCGCTCATTTACGACCAAGAAACCGTAGAAAAAATTTTGTCCGCTCTGCGCACCGCGCCGATGACTGCTTTCAAGGCAAAAGATATTTTTCGAGCGTCGGGACTTTCGCTTTTAGGCGTGAGCAACCACCATGTGCAACGCGATCAGAAAAAAATCGCCGACGGCAAAGAACTTTCGCCGATTCTACTCGTGCGCGACCCGGCCCACGGCAAAGTGATTATTGCCGACGGCTACCACCGCATGTGCGCGGTCTATTCGCTCGACGAAGATGCCCAAATTCCGTGCAAAATTACCGGCACCTAGCTATGGAATTCCATAGCTAGGTGCCGCAGAACGTACGGTAAGGCGTACCCGATGGCGGTGCCCCCTCGCGAAACCCGCGATTTGCCTCGGTTTCCACAAACGGCTCTCTGAGCGCAGTCAAAAGCGCGTCAAGCGGCACCAGATCGCCCGTGGTTGCTGCAGCGAGCGCCGCTTCGACGTTGTGATTTCTTGCAATCACTGCCGGATTAACCGCGTTCATAGTCTCTATGACCGTATCGATGGGCTGGCCTTCGGCTTTGAGCCGCGTCTGCCACCTCTCATGCCAGCTATGGAATTCCATAGCTATAAAAAGCGCGTGTATGCCCGGTTCGTTGCCGTAAAGCGGCGCGACATTTGCCAACCCGCTCAGCGAATGCGCCAATGCACGAAACGTATTCGTAAAATCGGCGGCATGTTGGTGCATCAGGTTGAAGAGCGCCTGCAACAACTCGAAGTCGCTCTCATGCGCTGCGGTTAATCCTAACTTGTTGCGCATGCCGTTCAACCAATGCAAGTTCATGCGCTCGTGAAATCGTTCGAGCGCCGCTTTACCCAGCGCGAGCGCCTCTGTCTCATCGGGCGAAAACAGCGCCAGCAACGTTTCGGCGAAGCGCGCGAGGTTCCAGGCGGCGATGCGCGGTTGGTTGGCGTACGCATAACGGCCGTGGGTATCGATCGAACTGAAGACGGTCGCCGGGTTATAGGCGTCCATGAACGCGCACGGGCCGAAGTCGATACTTTCGCCCGAGATCGCCATGTTGTCGGTGTTCATCACGCCGTGGATAAAACCGACGCCCTGCCAACGCGCGATGAGCTGCGCTTGTCGCTCGGCGACGGCGTCGAAGAAAGCGCGGTACGGATTTTCTTCGGCGAGACAACCGACATAGTGGCGCTGTATCGCATAGTCGACGAGAATTTTCAACGGAGCAATATCATTTTGCTCGCTGCCGAGCGCAGCGGCATATTCGAACGTGCCTACTCGTAGATGGCTCGCGGCGACGCGCGTCAAGACCGCACCGGGCAACACCGTTTCGCGATAGACACTCTCGCCCGTAGCGACGACTGCAAGCGAGCGTGTCGTCGGTATGCCTAAGGCGGCGAGCGCCTCGCTGATAATATATTCGCGCAGCATCGGAGCCAGCGCCGCTTTGCCGTCGCCGCGCCGCGAGTATGCGGTTGCGCCCGCGCCTTTGAGTTGAATGTCCCAGCGCAGGGATGTGTGCGCATTTGTCGCCGTGTGTTCGCCTAAAAGAATCGCGCGCCCATCACCCAACAGGGTAAAATGCCCAAACTGATGACCTGCGTACGCTTGCGCTATCGGCTCGGCACCCGCCGGTAAGTGCGCTCCGCTAAAATTTTGTGCCAGTTCGGCGTCCGAGGCGTTAGAATAATTTATCGCCAACACATCGGCAAGCGCGCGATTGAAAATAACCAATTGGGGCGACGCTACGTTTGCCGGTTTGGCTGGCTGAAAAAATAATTCGGGCAGTTTCGTGTAAGTGTTATCGAAATGAAAGCCAATGCTTTGTGTTATTGCGGCTTCGGTTGAGCGAGGCATCCTCCTTAAGATACGGTGGATTGATCGCTGCGGCGAAAATCAGTGCTTGTGTTTATGCATTTTGAAGTGCGAATAGGCGGCCAAGTTACCTGAATTTTTGGGGGCTGCAATTTTTATCGCGCGCCGCCTTTTCAGTCGAAAAGCGTGAGTTTCGTCGAGACCGCGCAAATAGGTGCCGAACACATAACCTGTACGGCCTCCATAACGAATCTTGTACCAACTGCCATCGAGTCCGCGCGAACGATCTTTAGGGCCCGCCTTATCGAGCACAAGCACTTTCGTGAGATACGGCAAACCGTCGATAATATGCCCGCGCCGCGAAGGTGCCGCACGAAACGCCAATTCGGGAATAACCGCGACAACCATTTCTTCGCCGTTGTCTGTAGGGGTCGCACTCACAACCGGCTCAGGAGCTGGTGGTTCGGGTGCCGCTATCGGTGGCGGCGCTTCAACTTTTGGTGCGGGCGGGGGTTCGACCTTCTTTGGCGTCGACTTACAGGCACAAATGAGAAATGCGGTTACAAGCAGGGGTGTCACGCTTTTCACGACGGGCATACTCGCCCCTTGCTCCGCCTGCCGCTGCGTCAAGGGGAATCGAATGGGAGAAATTCTTTACAATATGACCGTTCATTCATATACGTGCATGTGATCGCAAAAACGACGCGCGAAAAAATTATCGACGACTGCCAGCAGTTGTTGTGGCGCAACGGCGTCAGCGGCACGAGCATGTCCGATATTGCCGAACGCGCGGCGATTCTCAAAGGCTCGTTCTATAATTATTTTAAGAATAAAGAAGAATTCGTGAGCGCGGTACTCGACGCATACGCTGCAAAATGGGAAACCAACGTCGTCGCTATTTTCCGCGAAAAAAAGACGAATGCACGCGCAAAATTCGCCGCTTATTTTGAACGCATGAAAGAAATGGCGGCTTCGATGCAATACACGCAAGGCTCGCTCGTCGGTAATTTTGCGCAAGAGTTAGCCGGGGCGAGCGAAAAATTTGCCGCCCAAACGGAGAAAATCTTCCGCCGTATGCAATCCTACTTAGCGGAGGCGCTGAGCGAAGCGCAGCAAAACGGAGCGCTGCCGCAAAACGAAGACCCCGACACGTTAGCCGAGATCATCTTGAACAGCACCGAGGGTGCAATTTTACGCGCGAAGACGGCGCGCAGCACGCGGCCGATTGAAATACTCGAGCAATTTTTTTTGCAAAAGCTGGCGATTGCATAGCTGGTATAGGGTATTAACTATGCAGCCCTTCAGAGCAATTGCACTAGCTATGGAATTCCATAGCTATATTATGAATGACCGGTCATACATAAAACTTTTCCCCGATACTTATTCTGTATATCGGGAAAAATAGAAAAAGGAGAAAACAATGAAACCAAAACACTATCTCGTCGTCGGCGCCTCGAGCGTCGCCGGCCAAAAAGCCCTCGAGGCAATTCGCCTGAAGGATGCGGACGCGCGCATCACGATCACAACGTCGAAAGACAACACGGGTGGTTCGACTCCCAGCAACTCTGCTCAGGGCGACGCCGATCAAACCCGGTTGTCGAGCGCAGTCGAGACAACCGTCTACGGCATCAACCTCGCCAAACCGGAGACCATCCGCAGTATCAAAGCGCAACTCGCACACCCGGTCGATACGCTGGTGTTCTGCCCCGCGTTTGGTATGGTCGGCTACCCCGCCGAACTTGCGCCGATGAACGATGTCGAAGCGTGTTTCGATTTTTCGGTACGCCCGCTACTCGCGCTCATCGACGAACTGAACCCGCAACTCACGCTCGGCTTTTCGAGCTACTATTGGCTCAAGTCGCTTGAAATCGCGTATGGCTCGATGGCATTCGCGAAATACGCGCTCGAAAAACTCGCGGTAGAAAATCCGAACCATATTCGCGTCGTACGCGCGGGGCTTTTTCCTTCGAAGTCGCTGCGCGCGATCTGCCTCTTGATTCAGCGCGGCTTGCAGAAAGAAAACTTTCCCGGCGCGACCGCACTCAAGGCCGATTGGAAGGCATCGGGTCTCGGCTTTGCCGATTACTTTACCCAATTTGCGCAAGGGTATGAAAAGGCGGATTTAGCGCGGCATCTCACCGCGCCTTACCGCGGCACCGAAGACAAAGACCTCGTGCGTGCGGTCGGCGCTGCGCTCGAATCGAATGCGAAAGCGATTATCAATATCGTCGGCGATTCGCTCTGGCACGAAGACTCGCTCGATAACGTACCTGATTTTATGGCGCGCAATCAAGCGGCTTTCGCCTTAGCGGAAAGCTTCGATATTCGGCATCGTCATATCGCTTAAAAAAACCGGTGCTCGCGCAAGAAACTCACCACGTGCCGCATATAGTGCGTCTTCTCGAAATGCACGAGGTGGTTGCCGGGAAACCAATAGATGCGCGGGTGCCGCCAATGTTCCCAGAGACTCTGCGCGTGGTCGGGGTGCGCCATGCGGTCGGCGGTGCCGGCGATAATGAGCAACCGATCGCGTTCA
>JAFEGD010000196.1 GCA_018240245.1 Spirochaetota bacterium
CGGGCCGATAAAGAAGCGTGCCTGCCCGACGCTGGGACGACTGCTCTCGTTAATATTGAGCTGCGCGTTACCGGCATTGGAGTTAGTCACGGTTCCAGTAGAGCTGATGACACCGTCCATATTGGCACCGATGCTCGTTTTACCCGAATTAATATCGATGCCCGCACCGCCAAAAATACTCAATATATAGAGGAGACGCACACTCGTCGAGACTTCAATCGGTATCGTGAATACAGACGCATCAAGACTGAGGCTACTCGACGCATTGGGAGTCCATGTGACGTTGCTGCCCGATACGGGGGTTGATATGCTCTGGCCGATTTTGTAGTTGAGACTATTCGATGAAACATCAAAACCCGTAGTCAACGCGACGCCGCCCCAATTGAGAATGCCGATACCACCAAGATTTTTGCCGTCGATCAACTTGTACTGCAAGTGAAAACCAAAAGTATTCGTTTTCGCGGTTAAACTATCGATGGCCGAATCGTTCGAGTAGGAAAAAAAATTCACAAACACGGTGAACCGCTTCAAATCGATCGGCCCTATCGAGGGTATGGGAAGCTTCGACAGAGAAATGCCGACCATTCCCGACGCTTGGATGCCGACACCGATACCGGGCAGGCCGCCATTGCCCTTAAAATCAAAGCCGCTCGAACCGGTATTATTTATACCCACACCGCCGTTGATACCGACGACAAAGAGCGTTTGCTCGGTTGCATAAGAGACACCCTGCCCCTTATTCGCCAACGCCTGCGCGTTGCTCATCGACGTGAGGAAATTTCCCATCGACGGAATTTGAAAAGATGAGTTGATTTTATCGGTAAGATATTGCCCCGCACCGGCGGCGTTAAGAGTCGCATCGGTCACCGTTACCGTCACTGGCCCCGCATAGACAATGCTCGGTATTATAAAGATAAGCGGCAATGCAATTTTGAGTTTTGCTCGCATAGAAATCTCCTTAAAGAATGTATTTCTCTCCGGTTAACAATTGCTATGCAGACATACAAGTCTTTTTTTGCTTTTCTCTCTTCAGCCGTTGGTTTATTAGTCCCTATGGTCGATAGTATTCTAAAAAAATTCGACGCGGGCGTTTTGCACGTCAGCCTCAACAATACCGAGCGCAACAATGCATTGACGATCGATATGCTAAAAGAACTAAAGAAGATATTTACCGCTGCGGCAAACTATCCCGAAACGCGAGTGATTGTGTTGCGCGGCGAGGGCAAGTCGTTTTGCACGGGTGTCGACCTACGCCATCTAGACGCCGCGACAGAACACAATCGCCTGCAGCATAAAAGCGACGCGAAATTACTCTCCGATGCCTTGCAGGCGATTGTCCATTGTCCGATACCCGTCATCGGCATCGGGCACGGCACGATCTTTGGCGTCGGTATCGGCCTTTTAGCGGCAACAGACATCGCGGTCGCGTTTGAGTCGACAACGTTCTGTTTTTCCGAGGTCAACTTGGGGCTAGTGCCCGCGATTATTTCGCCTTATGTCATTGCGCGCATCGGCCATGCGAATGCGCGGCGATTCTTTCTTTCGGGAGAAATTTTTCAGTGGTGGGATGCCAAAGAAATGAATCTCGTGAATTATGCGGGTACGAAAATGGCGTGTTTTGAATTTCTGAACTCCGTCATCAATCACTTAAAAAAAGGCGCGCCGGGCGCACAACGCGATACGAAATCTGTACTCAACACGCACGCGAAATTTACCAAACTGCCCGCAAATCTTATCAATTATTTAATCGATATCACCGCCAAACGCCGCGAAACCGATGAAAGCCGCGAAGGAGTTACCGCATTTATCGAACGGCGCGAACCCGATTGGCGATAGCACATTACACTTGACCACACAAAGTAGAGAAATTCTTAGTCGCACGTTTTCAAACAAACTGTAACTTAAATGACGAGAAACTCGACAAAAGAAAGTTATCGCGGCTGTAATAGTCTTTTCCAGCCTAATATTGCCGCTCTTCGTATTCTATTGTCGGCGTTGTTCTCGTGTTTCTCGATATATCGCGCAACAGCGTTAACGTTATTTGCTCTCGTTGCCTTTACGGCTCACGTCGTCACCTTCCCAAAAATTTTTCCCGATATTTCTCGCACGCATACGTTCAGTCAATTAAGCGCGACGACAGAACACCACACACCCGCTACCGCTATTCGCGAAACAAACTCTGAAACAATTCAAGAAATCGAGCGCCTCGATATACACGGCGATGCGTTGCGCCGACACCAGACGTTCGATTGCGCATACGGCTCTAATTTTCAATACCTGAGCGATACCCATTGGCAAATCGCAGAACAGCGCCTTATTTCGTATAGTCGACTTCACCGTTCATTGCACAAAACCCACAAAGGCCGATTTGTGCGCTTCCCTATCCCACCCCCTGCTGTTGTCGCTTAATTTGTTTTAAGCCGCAAAGATCGGCGTGGAGGGATTTTGTTCATAAAATTTTATGGCGTATTTTTTATTTTATCGTTACCGCTGTGGAGCGAGGCACCGTTAGCGCCCGCTATGCCCGCGCAGCCGGTCGCCGTCACCGAGGTGCAAGATTCGGTGCGGCTCTCGCTCGCCGATGCCGAGAAATCCTTTTTGGAGCGCAACCTGCTCTTGCTTGCGTCGAAATACCAAATCGACGCCAAGAAGGCTCTCGTGATGCAAGCGGGTCTCTACGCGAACCCGACGGTTTATTACGAGATGAACGTCGCGAACTACCGCACCTGGCAATACATGGACGCGACCGAAAACGGTAGCCAAGTCGTGCAGATACAGCAGCTCTTTTTGCTCGGCGGCAAAATCGACAAACGCATCAAAGTCGCCGAAATCAACAAGTCGATCACCGAAAACCAATTCTTCGATATGTTGCGCGCCCTTAAGTTTGAGCTCCGCAATACGTTCTTTGCTCTGCACTTCATGCGCGAAAGCGTCATGTACTACGACCAGACGATCAAAGCGTTGGGCAAAACCGTGAAATCGGCAGAGATCGCGCTCGCACGCCGCGCGATTACTAAAGCCGAATATTTACGCCTGAAGGCCCTCAACTATTTCTTGCGCAACGAGCGGGCAAATATCATGATGAATTTGCGCCTCAAAGAAGTGAGTTTGCGAGTGCTCATGAATCGCCCAGAGTTTGCAGACAAGCAAATTATCCCGATCGTCGACGAACGCCTGCTCGAACAGACGGCGGCGACCGATTTGGCGGTAAAGCAACTGATTCATGAGGCTGAACAGAACCGTCCCGACATCAAAGCGGCAATGCTCAACCTTCGGTATGAAACGGCTAATCTCGATCTGCAAGAGGCGAATGCGATTCCCGATCTCGCGTTTGGCCCGGTCTTCAACCGCGCGAACACGTATATACCCAACTACTTCGGCCTCACCGCGCAGATGACGGTACCGCTTTTCGACCGCAATCAGGGTAATATCGAATCGGCGAAAAAAGCTATCGCCGCACGCAAGGGCGAGCTCATGAACGAACGCATGAAGCTCGAAGGAGAACTTGCGGCGGCGCTCATCAAAGCGAAAGAAAAAGATAAAATCTATCAAGAATTCAAACAGGGCCATGTGCAAGATTTTCGCGAACTCATTGTCGTCATGGTGCAGAGCTATCAGAAACGCTATATCTCCGTCATCGAGCTTGCCGATTTTTTCGAGACGTACCGTAACAGCATCGTGCAGCTGATCGATCTCAAAACGCAGCGCACCGAGGCACTCGAGGCGATCAACTATTCGATCGGTAAAGATATACTTTTTTTACAGACCGCCCCGGAGAATAAGTAATATGAAAAGGCTAAGACTCGTTGTATTTTTGCTCCTGGTTGTTGCCTCGACTGCGCTCGGCAACCGGCCCGTGAGCGCCATCGAAGCACGGTCGCTCGGCGCAGTCGAAACGACCGATACCAAAGATCAATTCGCCGAAGCGTATAAGGCCGCCGACGAAGCGGTGGAGCGTAAACGTATACCCAATCATATCTTTGCAGTGGGTGCGACTGTCGGTACACCGAGCGGTATCGATCTCAATGCATCTTTTTATTGGTGGCGTTTGGTCTTTCGCGGTGCTGGCATGTACTATAATCCCGATTTTTATGGCGTACAAGCCGATATCGGCTTTTCGTTTTTACACGGCTCGCGCTTTCGCCATAGCATTTCGTTTGTCATGGGTAATATGCGACGCAAGCCCATGCTTGTTTTAGACGCCAACTTTCCCGATAGCAGAACCGGCGTTGTGCAGCAAGATACGTACATGGGCATATCGTACGACATTTTCGTCGACGGCGTCTTCTTTCAGGGCGGTATCGCTTCTGCTTTGAACGGCGGATTTGCAAACCCGGTATTACTTTTTCAAGCGGGATATTTGTTTTCGATTTTTTAATCAGGAGATTTAGATGTACTCAATTCAATACTTTATTCTAATTTCGCTCGCATTCAGTATTACAAGTACTGCTTGCGGCAAGAAAGCTCATCCCCCTGTCATCTACGTCGCCCCTGAAATTAAAGAAAACGGCGCGCTGATTTTTTTTCCGCCGGGAGCGCAAGGCCGCGCACGCATCGAAACGCGCCCTTTTGGCACCGGCAAAGAATTTATACAAATTCAAGCTCCGGCGCGTATCGTCGCAACCGTCGGGCGGTCGGTGTCGAGCGGCGGGCGCATCGTACTTTTCGAGTCGGCCGACCTAAATACCGCGTATGCCACGTATCGCCAAGCGCGCAACTCTTCGTCGCGCGCCTCGAAAAATTTGAAGCGCATAAAAGACATGTACTCGTTGCAAGTCGCCACCGAGCGCGATATCATCGAGGCCGAGACCGAAGCCGGTAATTCGGGTGCGATTGTCGCCGAGTCAGAAGGTAAGCTGCGCGCCGCCGGGGTTAATCCCTCTGACCTCAACAACTATGGCGGCCACATCGCGTGGCTCATCGCCGACGTTACCGAAAGTCGACTCGATACGACGAAGGCGGGTAAGCAGGTCAATATTGTTTTTAATTCGTTTCCCGATAAAAAACTGAAAGGCCGAGTGCAGGCGGTCGGCGACAACGTCGACCCGGTAACGCGCACCGTCAAAGTGCGTATCATTCTCCAGAACCCTGGGAACAAGTTCAAGCCCGGCATGTTCGCAAAAGTTGATTTTGTCGACGACAAAAAAGCGCCGCTGGTTTTACCGTTCACTGCGGTCTTTACCGTCGAGGGCGAAAACTTTGTTTTCGTCGAAGAAACGAAAGACACTTTTCGCAAAAAGCCGGTCGTCATCGGTAGCTCGAACGTCGAATACGTCGAGGTTTTACACGGTTTGAACAAAGGCGACTCAGTCGTCACCGAAGGCGTGATGCTTCTCAAAGGGCTCTCCGTCGGCTATTAGGCGGATTTAGACCATGGACAAGATCGTCTTTCGAGTCGTTGAATTTGCGCTCAAAAATAAATTACCGAGTTTAGGGCTTGCGGGGCTTATTATCGCGCTGGGCATTTGGTCTTGGGTCGGCATTCAAAAAGAAGCGTATTCGGATATCGCCGACACGCAAGTGCGCCTCGTGGCTCCTTTTCCCGGACGCGCGGCGGTCGAAGTCGAAGAGCGCGTGACGCTGCCGATCGAGCGCGTGACAAACAACACGCCGAATGTGCGCGTACGCCGTTCGCGCACGATCAACGGCCTCGTCGTATTTCAATTCGTTTTCGAAGAAGGCACCGACGATTATTTTGCGCGCATTCGTCTCATGGAAAAAGTCAAAGAGGCGGCGATACCGCCCGAAGTCGAACCGACGCTCGCGCCGATGAGCTCGCCCTCGGGCGAGATTTATCGCTACATCGTCGAATCGCATAAGAACCACACGCCGATGGAAGTGCGCACGACGCAAGACTGGGTCGTCATGCCGAAAATTCTCGGCGTGCCGTGTATCGCCGACGTCGTAACGTTCGGCGGCTTAGAAAAACAATTCCACGCGATTACCACCCCCGAACGGCTCGTGCAATATAATACGAATCTCGACGAGGTCGTCGCAGCGATTCAGAATAACAACCTGAATACCGGCGGTAATATCTTACGCCAAGGCGATCAAGGATTTGCGATTCGCTCGCTCGGCGCGATTCGCACGATTAAAGATATCCAGAATATTGTCGTCAAAGTGCAAAACGGTGTGCCCGTCTTCATCAAAGATTTAGCGTCGGTCGAGGTTTCGCCGCTCATTCCGCAAGGGATTATCAACTATTTCACGCAAGACAAGTCGGCGGGCGAAGGGCTCTTCAAAGTCGCCTCTGGCGTTCAAGGTAACGTCGCGATGCGCCGTTGGTGTGACCCGAATCTTACGGGCGACAATATCAAAGAAAAAGTCGCGGAAATCAACGAAAAATATATGCCCGAAGGTATGCAAGTCAAAGTAATGGTCGACCGCGCAAACCTTGTCAACTATACGCTGCGTACGATCGGCACAACGCTCATCGAAGGCGTCACGATCGTCACGCTGATTTTAATTTTTTTCATCGGTTCGATTCGCACCGCGATGGTCGTCGTGCTCACGATTCCATTTTCGTTACTCTTCGCTTTTATTCTCATGCGCATGACCGGGCTGTCGGCGAATCTCTTGTCGCTCGGCGCGATCGACTTCGGTATCATCGTCGACGGCGTCGTAATCATGGCGGAAAATATCATGCGTAGCTATCGCGATAAACGCGAAAACCGCAACCAGACTATCAACCAGTACACGTTGAATAGCTCCAAAGAAGTCGGGATGGAAATCGTCTTCTCGATTCTCATCATTATTCTTGCCTATATCCCCATCTTCTCTTTTCAACGGGTCGAAGGCAGGCTCTTTAAGCCGATGGCGTTCACGATTTCTTACGCGATTTTAGGCTCGCTCCTTTTTGCGATGACGGTGATGCCCGTCTTGATGTCGATGATCTATCGCCGCTATTGGGAATCCGACTCGAACGAAAAAATCGAATGGCATAACCCGATCTACCATTGGGTCGAGAAAAAATACGACAAGCTCATCGCATTTTTACTCGCGCGCTACAAACAGGTCGTCTATGGCGCATTCGCCGCCGTCTTTGCGCTCATCGTCTTTGGCTCGATAAAAATCGGTTCCGAATTTTTGCCCGAGCTCGACGAAGGAAATCTCACGCTGCGCGGCTATTTTCCGGTCGGCGTTTCGCTACAATCGGCGAATAAAATTTTGCCGAAGATACAAGACTCGCTATCGAAAAATACGATGATCGCCAACGCCGTCGCCCAGTTAGGGCGCAACGATTCGGGCACCGACCCGTTACCGCCCAATCGGTTAGAAATTACGATGGCGCTGCACGATTATAAAAAGTGGGATGAAAAAATAACCAAAGAAAATTTACTCCTGCGCATCATCAACGACATGGAACACGAGTTTCCCGCGATACGCTGGAGTTTCTCGCAGCCGATTATGGATAATATGTCCGAGGCGATTATGGGCACGATTGCCGACATGGCAGTCTTCGTCTACGGCCCCGACCTCAAAATCGCGCGCGAAAAGGGCGCACAGATTCTCGACATCATCAAAGGTATTCGCGGCGCATCGGAATACGGTATCGAACAAGAAGCCGACTCGCCGCAACTGACGATCAATATCAAACGCGACGTCGCAGCGCGTTACGGCATCAACGTGAGCACGATACAGAGCCTCATTGAAAAAGGCGTCGGCGCACAGCGCATCTCGACGCTCTACGAAGGCGCGTGGCGATTCGGTATCGTCGTGCGCTTTCCATACGAGTATCGCAAGAGCGTCAAAACGTTGAAGAACTTGCCGGTATTTTCGCCCATGGGCGAGCGCATTCCACTTTCGACGCTTGCGGACATCGACATCATCGACGGGCCGACGATGATCTTTCGCCAAGAAGGCAAACGCGCGATTACGGTGCGCTCGAATATTCGCGGGCGCGACCAAGGCTCGTTCGTCGCCGAGCTGCAAAAGAAAGTGAAGGCGAGCATAAAAATGCCCGACGGCTATACGCTACAATACGGCGGCAACTACGAGAACCTCGCGCGCGTCGGCAAACAGCTCGCGGTCGCAATCCCGGCGACGATTCTCATCATCTTCGGCCTACTCTACGGCCTCTTCAAGAATCTGCGCTTCGTATTAGTCGCACTCGCGTGCATTCCCTTGTCGCTCGTCGGCGGTATGATGGCATTGGTTTTCAGAGACTATTATTTCAACGTCTCTGCGGGGGTGGGATTTATCTCTCTCTTCGGAATTGCGACGATGTCGGGGGTTCTCTTCGTCTCGCGCACAAACCAAATCTTGGCGCATAATCTCACGATGACAAAATTTGAAGCCGTCGAAAGAGCGGCGCAAGTACAGTTGCGTCCCATGCTTATGACGATTTTATTGGCGTTACTGGGGTTAATCCCCGCGACGCTCGCGACCGGTGTCGGCTCGGACGTACAACGCCCGCTCGCCACGGTAATCGTCGGCGGCCTTGCCGCAGCGTTGCTCTTGGTACTCACAGTGCTGCCATGCCTCTATCTACTCGTGGTGCGCGACGAAAAAAAATCGTATCCGGCATCTGCGGAGCACACTGAAACCACCGACTATTTCAACGTCGCTGTCGGAGCCCCTGATTCAGAGCACAGCGTCACCGCATCGCCGCACCGCCAAACGAAAGAACCAAAGCGTTTTCTTGCGCAACACAAGCAAAATACGCCCGGAGCAAAACGCTCACGCAAAGGGCGGCGATAAAAATTCAATACTCGACCGGCACGGGGTCGAGAGAGCGCCACAGATACCACACCGCGACCGTCGAAAACGGCGCCCACGGTGCGGTAATTTTGCGCAGTTTAACGGCATCGACTTTGCGCCCTTTATGGTAGTGCAACTCGATTGCGCGAATCAGCCCGACGTCGCCCAACGGCAACACGTCGGGTCGCCACAAATTAAACATCAAATACATGTCGGCCGTCCACGGGCCAATACCTTTCAGAGACACCAGCTTCTGTTTCACTTCGGAATCCGCCATGCGCGCCAAACGGTGCGCGACAATTTTTTTTTCGACAAACGCCGCAGCGAGCCCCTGCATGTATTCGACCTTGCGCTCAGACAACCCGCACGCGCGTAGTTTTGCGTTCGCGAGTGCAAGAAGCTTTTCGGGGTGGATTTTTAACGTACTACCGCCTGCCGCCGTCGTCAGCCTTGCCCAAATCGTATCGGCGGCTTTCACCGAGATTTGCTGCCCCGCGATGGCGCGTGCGAGTGTCGTAAAGGCGTCTTTCTTGAGCCGTAGCTTTACTTCGGGATGTTGCAAAATAATTTCGCCCAGAATCGGGTCGCGGCGCGCGAGATGCGCCTTACCCTCTTCCCAGTAATGCGGAATTTTCTGCATGGCTATCGCGCCAGAACACGCTCGACCCGCGCAATATCTTCGGGCACATCAACGCCCGGCGAATCTTCGCTCGCAATGTGGACATAAATATTGAAGCCGTGATAAAGAAAACGTAGTTGTTCGAGACTCTCGGCTTCTTCGAGTGGTGCAACGGGCAGCGCAGAGAGCGCGAGCAATGCCTCGCGCGAATAGGCGTATAGCCCTTGGTGTTTCAATGCGCGCGGCAGGCCCGCAAAATCACCCTTGCGGTAAAACGGTATCGGCGATCGCGAGAAATAGAGTGCGCGACCGTCTGCCGCCAACACCACCTTCACCTGATTCTCGCTATGGAAATCCATAGCCGTAGCAAAAGGGACGGCTGTCGTCGCGATATGGCACCCTTCGACTGCGCCGATGGCCGGCCGCTTAAACAATGCTAATGCCCCGCTGATATTTGCGGCAGGCAACAACGGTTCGTCGCCCTGCACGTTGACGTAATGCGTGTAGTCGGCGAATTTTTGGGCGACTTCGACAATGCGGTCGAAACCCGACACATGATCGGCGCGCGTCATAATATACTCGCCGCCAAAATTTCTGACTGCTGCGGCGATGCGTTCGTCGTCGGTCGCCACCACTATATGCGCAAGCTCTCCACATTTTTTTGCGGCGCCGTATACCCACTCGACCATCGGCTTACCCGCAATTAAGGCGAGTGGCTTACCGGGAAATCGGCTCGACGCATAGCGCGCGGGGATAACACCTAACGCGCGCACGTCAGAGCTCGGTCGTATTTTCGTTCGCCGCCGGCATCGCGCCCGTGCCGAATGTCGAACCGAACGAGGCGATCATTTCTTCGTCAGTCATCGGCGTCAGCGGAAAGAGATCGCCGTTAGCGAGGCGTTCTTTAAATGCGACAGCATAGCAATAGGCATCCATGATACATTGCTTGACGGGTTTGCCGTTCAGGCGTTTATCCTTTTCATTGCCGTCGAATTTAACGGCTTCTTCCATATTGCCGACAATCTGCTTCGCACCCTTCATGTCGGCGATAAGAAAAGCCATCGATTTCGCCACGTTGTCCATAAAATTACGGATAAGCCCGCGCGTATTACGGCCCTCCATATCGGCGCGACCCTTCGCCTTATCGTCGAGTTTCGATTTTTCGATGTAGTTCGTCGATTTGCGCTCTTTCTGCTGCACGTATTCTTGCAGCATCTCTTCGTACTTTTCGTATGCCTTGATAATCGCACGCGATTCGTTGTAGAGATCTGCCATCTGTTTTTTGTAATCTGATTTCACGCCGCCCGAATAATCGACGTTGATATGAATTTTGTTCGTGGTGAGCACGAACGAGTATTCGTAATCGAACTCAAGAAAATACAGATATGAAAGCAGAATGCGATCGTTGAGCGGTACCTTTTCGAGCATACGCTTCGACTTGTCGTGGTGCTCGACCAGGGTCGGAGGCAGGCATGACTTCATGATCGACATACCGTATTGGTATTCTTTCGTATCGTAAATGCCGCCTTTTTTTTCTTCTTCTTTTTTCTCTTCTGCCTTCTCTTCAGCGGCGGCTTCGGCGGGCGCATCGGCTGCGTCAGAATCGAGCGTCGAACCGTCGCCCTTCTTGCGCTGGCCTAATTTATCGTTCGGCGTCACCTGAATCGCCTTTTCAAAGAGCGGCGAATTCGGCGGATAATCGATACCGTCGATGAGGCAAATCAAATGAAAGAGTTTCGAATACGCGGTCTGAAACGCAATCTTGGTATTGGTGTGAAACCGCTTTTGTTTCACAATCATACCTTGCAACGATTCTTGCGAGAGTTTTGCCGCGTGCGCCTCGGGGGTAAACACGTCGAGCGCAAACCCCATCGCCTTGCGAAACGTTTCTTGAAAAGGATACAGCAGATAAAGACTGCGATAAATCGCTTTCACCGATGCGCCAATACTTTCTAAAGGCACTCCCGCATGATTTTGCGCAGCGGCACCCAAGGCTGCAAAATATTCGCTATTGTACATGTGGTGCGCAAACTCGAGCGTCTCCATGAGTAGCGGATTTTTCGCATCGAGGTTGTGCATAATCTTTTTGCCGATCGACGGGCGCTGTAAAAACAAATCGTTGCCGATGAGATTAAACTCGATCAGCGCCTGTTTGAGTTCGAGATTCAAAAATTGTACGAACGACGCTTTGACGACGCGCCCCGAAAAAGGCGTGAGCCCGGCGAGAAAGCAGCGCAGGCGAATCATAAAACGCGCGCCGGGCCCGCTGAGTTTTTTTAACGCCTTTTCATATTCTTGGCGGGCGCGCTGCGCTTTATCGGCTTCTTCGCGTTCGCGCTCGCGCCGTAATTCAGAAGGAAGCTTTGTTTCAGCGATTGCTCCCCCCCCGCCGCCACCGCCGCCCATACCGCGGCCGCCTGCACCGTTCGTTTTAGCTTCGGCAGCGCGGCGCGCGTCTTCTTGTTTTTCGGCGACGCTTTTTTCGCGCAAAACCTGGCCGCCGACAGACTTGAAGCGCTCGAGCATCTCTTTGCGCTCGCCGTGGTCTAAATCGTTCGCGCCAATTGCCTTGCGTGTGTCGTCGAATTCAAATTTAGCGTCGGCCATAGGTAAAGGACAGATGGCAGATTATAGAGAACGGGTAAACGAAATCGCAAAGCCGCAATGCCTTGGCATTGCGGCTAAGGAGCCTTCGTACAACTGGTCGTCGGTAAATTACCGTCGGTCCAATTGCACGTGAGATACTTTGCGGGTTGCGCATTGAAGCCATCGGTGAAACCGTCTAACGGGCACATGCCATACGTCGATTCGCCGCCCGAATCGGTAATCATATTCGCATAAATCTTGAGCGTCGCGGGCGAACCGATCGCCGACCATCCGATGCGAAACTCGACGTAGTTTCCCGATTGCTTATATTCGGTCGCGGGCAATGGCGTCGACCCCGACCACGGCGACATATACGTCTGTGTTCCCGTAAGGCCATTATCGGTGCGCCACCGGAGATGGTATTTTCCCCAAAAATTTGTCGGGAATGACTGCGTTTGTGTGCCGTATGCTATGCCCGTTGTCGCGCCGACACCCGAACCGAAATAAACCAGAAGCGACTTATTTGTTGCGTTCGCCGCGACGTCGGCGCCGCTGTAGCCGATATAGAGATGTTGTGCATCCCACGTCAGGTACGTGGTATAGCCCGAGGTCGAGGTCGAAAACGTCTCACCCGCGACAAAGTTATTGATGCCGTCGATCGCCTCGGTACGGTAGTAGCGCGTTTTAATACCTACCGATTGCGTCGCCGCCAACACGGGGCTGGCGACCGTATCTTTGAGCGTGGCGGTCACTTGCAGTTTATAAGTCGTCGCTATGGTCAAAGGCGCTGCCGGAGTCAGCTCGAGGCTCGCTGTATTGCCCGCAGGGATAGTGAGCCCGACACAGTTCGTAAATCCATCCGCCGAAAGTTGAATATTACCCGTGCAAGCGTCGGTAGTTTCATTAAAAATGGCCGTCGAACGGTCGACACTCTGGTTGAAGTTGATGGTGATTGTGCCTGAATTCGGGTCGAGCCCCACCGCGCCGTCGCTCGGCGTCGTGTTCTTGACGTACGTATTAAACGTGTAGACAACCGAGGTAATCGCCGAGTTATAATAACCCGCGCGCGTCGCGAGCACTTTGAGCGTGAGACTCGAACTGATTGCGATATTCTGCCCTTCGTTGATCTGCGACCCCGCACTGCACGTGCCGGGCGTCGCCGCCGCCGGGCTCGAACCATCGACGGTATAGCAGATTACCGTTCCGCCCTCGAGCGTTGTCACGCTTATCGATTTCGTCGAGCTATACGTACCC
>JAFEGD010000197.1 GCA_018240245.1 Spirochaetota bacterium
ATCCGATTTTGCCGGGGTGGTGGATGCCATACAGCCCTTAGGAGCGTATACGCGAGTAACGATTACCGATAAATTAACGCAGCAATACGTCGAAGCAGAACTGCGTTACGAAGTTGCCGCAGCGCTCGCACTCAGCGTGGGGATGCCGATTTTCTATCGCGTGAGCCACGTGCAGACGTTTGCAGAAGATTATATAATTTAGTTCGGCACCCGTGTTAATCGACTATGTAGTTTTGCGTGAGCAACATAATTTTTCCACGTGCGTACCATCATCGCGCGTTCGTCTTCGCGAATCGGGCGCAAAAGTTTTGCCGGCGAGCCGATTGCCAGTTCGCCGCTTTTAACGACGAATCCCGGCGGAATCAGCGCGCCCGCAGCGACAAAGCCGAAGGGTTCGACGATCGCTCCGTCGAGAATAATCGCACCCATACCGACGAAGGCGTCGTCCATGAGCGTCGCGCCGTGGACAATGACGCGGTGCCCGATTGTGACGCGGTCGCCGATCGCCGTCGCGAATTTACCGCCCGTGACATGGATCATACTTAAATCTTGAATATTCGTTTGTGCGCCGATGCGAATCGAATGCACATCGCCGCGCACCACCGTGCCATACCAAATCGAGCTTTCGTCGCCGATGGTAACGTCGCCCAAAACCGTGGCGTTTTCAGCGATAAAACCGCTCTTACTTATCAGGGGAGTTTTTTCGGCAAATGAATAAATCACGTGGCATATAAGTGGAAGCGCACTGTGTAGCCAAGCGCTTTAGATTAAGGCTGCGGAGCCAAAGTGCCTTGCGGATACACCGGCACCGTATCGGCAGCACCGTGAAAGCGTGCAATCTCTTCAAACACAGCCTCACGACAACGGCCGCATTGCATTGTGACGCCTAGGTTTTGTTGCAAATCGGCGAGAGTGCGCGCGCCTGAGGCCAAGGCATTCTTGACCTGTTTGTCGTTGACGTTTGCGCAAGAACAAATAATCATCTGCAACCCTCTCTTGGTCGAGTGAGAATAATTCTCACTCGCCGTCAAGTAGATTTGCACATTTTAGACGGCGGTAACCGTCAGAGCATTACAGAGCTATCGGCAAAGATGATTCTGGCCTATCACTGTTCCAGAACGTGAGATATTCCTCCGCAAAACCCGCTTCGGAATCCCATTTCGTAGTTGTTGCAGAATAGTTACTACAAAAATACCGGCGAATCGCACGCCGCGAGGGCTTTTGCCAGAGTTTGATAAGGCCGTAGATGAGAAAGGAAACACTAACGCGCAACGCTGTAGCGATATAATGAAAAGTATCATATTCAGCCGTCGTTAATCGCGTTGTAGTTATTACAAATTTTTCCCCCGGTATACGGTTGTAGGTCCTTGTAACCTCGCGTCGTAGTTGATTGCGCATCTGAATCCGCAGATACCGCTCACCAAACCGCAGAATCTCTTTCCTCCTACTCCGCCATAGCAATGCGATTGCTTCGGGAAGGCTGATACTTGTGATCAAAGTTTTTCTCATTGTTTTTCCTCCACGGGTCTCTATATATTAAATACCAAAATATGCGTGTTTTTTATCATAGTTTTGGCAAAAAATTCAATTTAAAGAGTGATGAATCGTAGTGACTAGACGGGAACTCGCTGGCACGGTTTTTTGCCGCAGTTGCCGAGGCTAAACCGCGCAAATTCCCCCGCGAATTGCGCACAATTCGCTTTGTGAGTGTCGAAGACATCAGGATTCGCACGGTTTTTTTGCCGGTTATCAAAACCGCCGCGGCAATTGCGACAAAAAATCGTTTTTGAATATAGCTTGCGCGAGTTCCCGCCTAGTCACCGTAATAGTTATTACGTCCGCAATTCACGCTGAGCGGGGGGATGGTTAAACGCAAATGTGCGGAGCAATCGCGCGCGGCGTATAATTGATTTTCGCGGTGTCGCAAATCGCAATTATGCCGCATGCCATGGATGTTAGACAAGCGCGAATTCGACGCGCCACAACGACTCAAAGCCCTGCTCGCAGGCAAAGAAATACTCCAAATGCCGGGGGCGCACGACCAGCTTACGGGTCTCATGGCGAAAAAAATCGGCTTTAAGGCGCTCTATATTTCGGGTGCGGCGTTTTCGGCCTCGCGTGGCATGCCCGATATCGGTTATTTTACGGTGACAGAGCTGGCGGATTACGTGCGCGGGCTCTATCAGGCGACGAATTTACCGATTTTGGTCGATGTCGATACGGGTTTTGGCGAAGTCGTGCATTTGCCGCGTACCGTGCTCGAAATGGAAGGCGCGGGCGCGGCGATGATCCAAATGGAAGACCAGAAGCTGCCGAAAAAATGCGGGCACCTCGAAGGCAAAGAGCTCGTCACCGGCGACGAAATGTGCCGCAAGATCGACGCCGTCGTGAAAACTCGTAAAAATCTGTTACTCTTGGCACGCACCGATGCGCATGCAATCCACGGTTTTGAAGAAGCCGTCAAACGCGCGAAGATGTACGTGAACGCGGGCGCCGACGCAATTTTTCCCGAGGCGCTCAAAACCGAAGCCGAGTTCAAAGAGTTCGCCGCCGCGGTGAAGGTGCCGCTGCTTGCGAACATGACCGAGTTTGGTAAGACGCCGTATATCGCCGCGCAAAAATTTCAAGAGTGGGGCTATAAAATTGTTATCTACCCGGTCACGTCGCTGAGGGTGCAGATGAAAGCCGTCGAGCGCGTCTTTAACGCGATCAAAAATTCGGGCTCGCAAGAAAGCGAGGTCGCTAACATGCAGACGCGCCAAGAACTTTACGATCTCATCGACTATGCGGGCTACGGCGAATTCGACGCGGGTGTTTCGAAAAGTAAATTTATTTAAGTTCAATTTCCCGGCGGGAAATCGAACTATTTTTGTAGCCCAGCCAAGTTTTCTTGATAATTTCTAACGTCTCTTGATCGGCGCCGATTGATAGCGCTTGTTGGTAAAGCTCGCGCAAAACCGGTACAGCGCGCTCTGCCGACGCGGCAAGGTATGTCTGCCATAAAAGATCGGCGGGCGCGGGTTCGGTAAATTTTTCGTGAATGACAATTTCGAGAATGCCACAGAGGCCGAGCGAGTGAAAACGCGGCCGCATGCGCAGCAGGCGTTCTGCGCCTTCGCCAAGAATATCTTTTAACATACTGCGGATGGCTTTATGTTCGATGACTAAATGCGCAAGGTCGAGTACTCCCGTGCCGTTCACGTCTAATGCGCGATAATCTTTGACCGCTTTTTTTGCCGGTTGCACTAACGCGCGTTTTAGCGAGGCTTCGATATAGCGCAGCATCGCGGAGAGAATCTCTTCGTTGGCGTGTTCAGCGCGCGCCAGCGTGAGCGCGCGGTTGTATGCGAGGTTTGCGAGGCGGCCGTTACGCTCTTCGAGCGTTGCCGCAATTTGCATGAGAACCGTTGCGTCATGACAGGCAATCAGAAATTTTTCTCGGTCGCCGTCGTTGCGCAAAAACGCGAGAGTCAACAACTCGGTTGCGGTCAAGTTCCAGAAGGTAATCCGCAGTAAGTTAGATTTGTTTTCGTTTTGCGCGAAGAGAATTGTGCCGTCGCGAGTTTTAGCTTCGACCTGCACGGCGTACGTTAAGCCATAACATTCGTGTGCAAGTTCGCTGCCAAAAAATTTGCCGGCGTCGGCAATTTGGATGTCATGCAACGCTAGATAGTCGATTGTGAGGTTCTGATTTTTTTGGTGTGGAATAATCTCGGCGAGGCATCCCGAATGCTTTTTGGGTTCGAATCGCACTTCGGTTTTGAGCGCAGAGTTGAGTTCTAGGGCAAGCTCGTCGGCGGCGACGGTCGGTAGAGTTTTGGCTTGCTTCGGCATGCGGCTGTATCGGTGAGAAATCTTTTCGTGTCGGTTCGCTTCGCCTTCGCGATAGGCGGTGCGCATGAGCGACAAATCGTCGGTAATATCGCCGTCGGCACAGAATAGCTCGCGTATTGCCAACAATTCGCGCGCAAACTGTTTACGCTCGTACGGCTCGCGATAATCTGTGCCCAAAGGGGGACTTGAACCCCCACGGGGTTGCCCCCACTAGTACCTGAAACTAGCGCGTATACCAATTCCGCCATCTGGGCTTTATATTGCTTGCACAGCTACGCTGCGCAAGCAATATAAAGAGAGTAAACAGGCCGTCAATCGCTCTGAAAATTCTAATTTGCGAATGAAGTCGCTTGAATCGCTGCGGCAATCGCCGAACGTACCGGCAGGTCGGTTTCTAAGCGTAGCGCGCGTTCGAGATCGCTCAAGGTTTCTTTATTCTTATAGGCGGCAAGAACTTCGGCAGTACGCATGCGTGCCGCACGGTCGGGGCTAAACAGTATTTTTGCGAGCGCGATTGCATGCTCGACCTTACCGCCTTCGTGCTGTAATACGGTGTTGAGCATTTCGGCGCGCGTCAGGTCGTCTTTTTCTCCGGCGACTTTGCCCGCCACTTCTGTCGAAGCCGATTTGTCGTTCATATTGTAGAGCGCGCGCGCGGCGATGCGGCGTAGCATCGGCTCCTTATCGTTCAAATAGGGCGAAATCGTTTTGATGTCGTTCTTATTACCGATTAACCCCAAAGCGCGCACAATCGCCGCTTTTACCGAGAGGTCTTGTTCTTTGGGTAAGAGTGCCAACAGCGTATCGCGGCCTTCGAGGGCTTTGAGACGGCCCAACGCATTCGCGCTTTCGCGGCGCAGGAGAATATTGCGGGGATTGTCTTTTTTGGCATATTCGACCAACGAAGTAGGCATTTTCTGCGCACGTAAAGTTTCGTCTTGATTATTTTTCAAATGCTCGATAATCGGATAAATACATGTCTGAATTCTGCTGACCGCGCATTCGCGGATCGCATTGAGTTGGCGATCTTCGCTATCGTAGCCCGCTTCAAAAGCTTTACGATTGTGATATTGGGCGGCGGTTTCGGCGTAAAGTACGCCGGGCAGCGATGTGACAATAAGTAGGGGGAGCAATTTCATGCTGCAAAGGAACTCGTCGAGGCAAGGCGTCAATTCACAAATATCTTGCCGCATCTACGCACTATAGGTAACTGCCTACGTTTACTTATGCGCAGCTTTTTACTCGTTACTCCGCTCATCTATAGCTTTTGCTTGTCTTGTACAGATAACAAATTACACACATATTTGCTTGCCGAGGGGGTGAGGGCGAAAGGCGCTGAAAATAAGCAGGGCGAAATCAGCCTCAACCGAGCGCCGCGCAAACTGACGCTGGTTGTTCCCGATCCCGAAGAACTCGAAACGCTCGCCGACGATCTTAAATTAACCTCGCAGTCGAAATACCACCGCTTGCCGCCGCTAACGTATCTGCGGTTCGAATTTGAGAATACAACCGCAATCCCTTGGTATATCGATTTCGAGAGCGCCTATTTCAGCGAACCGACGGGAAAAGAGTTTCGTCCGGTTAAAAGCGACGACTATGCCGCGCGGTTTACTTCGGCGGCGTACGAACATTTTAAGTTCGCGGCAATGTATGCGGGCTATATTACGCGCCACGATAAAGATTTTCCGAAAGATCGGTTTTGGTTTCACAAATTCGCTCCGCACGAGCGCATCGAACTACGGCGCGGCGAGGCGGGTTTTCGTATCGTCCCGTTCGACTTTATTCCGGCGGGGGTCGAAAATCTTGTGTTTCACTATAATATCGATGGTAAAAGCGCGTCTCAAAGCCGCCATCACTCGGCTCGCGACAAGTTCCACACCGAACACGGCTTGTCGCGAGATGATGGTTTTGAGACGCGCACTGAGTATGTGCGAGAATTGAAGATTCGCTTGGCGACTGAGCGAGGCGATAGATAAATGGATAACCGATTGGCTATATTTGCGGTCTTGACCGTTGCGGCAACGGCGAGCAAAATTTTTTTTCCGCGCGCCTATGTTGTGACGAAGCCGTTACCGTTACTCTTTATAATCGTTCTGGCATTTTTGCATCCTACTGCGTTGGATTCGCTTTGGTTTGCGGCGATATTTTTTGGTCTCATGGGCGACATGCTTTTGCTTTACGAAAGCAAATTTGTCTTAGGGCTCTTAAGTTTTTTATTAGGGCATATTTTTTATATTTGGGCGTTCCACCGCGACGCAAGCGGTGCTCCATTTTCTCCCGCGCTACTCTTAGGCGTTGCAGCGGTCGGTACCGGCGCGATGGTGTACTTTGTGCGCCATCTCGTTGCGGGGCGTAAAAAAAAGTATATCATACCGGTTATTCTTTATATCGCGGTGACGTGTACGCTCGTGGCCTACGCTCTGCGCTACCCCGTTATTTCGACGGCGGCTGTGGGTGTGCTGCTTTTCGCTTTTTCCGATTTTTTGTTGGCGTTTGGGCGTTTTGTGCGTCGAATTGTTTTTGTTGAGGCGATGGTACTACTCACTTATTTTAGTGCGCAGTGGCTCTTGGCTCGACACTTTGCGGCTTTTTAAGCGGCAAAGAACCGAACAATTTTGGGGGGATTTTCAATGGAACACGTACGTATCACGCGAGTGCAGGTATTTCCTCAGGCCGACGGCAAGAATACGCTGGGCTACGCGCACGTAACACTTTCAGACGCATTTGTCGTCAAAAATTTGCGATTAGTCAAAGGGCGCAAGGGCGTATTTATCGGTATGCCGTCCTTTAGATTGCGCAACGGCGAATATGCGGATGTATTTTTTCCGGTCTCGCGCGAAGCGCGCTCGCTTTTGACCGAAGCAGTAGTCGAAGCGTTTCGTACAGAACACCCAGACCTCATGGAAGGAATGGAAGTCTACGACGCCGAGGCTGTGCCTGCAATCGCATAACCCATGCGATAAAAAAAGTCCGTTCGGCGTCGCCGAAGCGTCTTATAGTGGGGTAAAACCCCACAGGAGAAAAATCACATGAAAAAAATTTCTATAGCTATCGTTATCGCGTCGTTTGTTGTTGCTGGCCTTTCTGCAAAGAAAATGTCAGAAGCAGAGAAAACTTGTATTAAAGATGCAAAAGCTACGCACAAAACTGCAATCGGCGAATGCAAAGCAAAGAAAGGTAAAGAGCGTCACGAATGCAATAAAACTGCAAACAAAGCGCACAAAGACGCCGTAAAAGCTTGTAAGACAGCAGCAGCGGCTCCCGCAGCGCCTGCAGCTCAGTAATAGTTATTACAATTTGGGTGGAGCGTTGGGCATAGTGCCAGGCTCCACCTAAAGCTTATGAAAAAAGAACAAAACACTCGTCTACTAAGTAAATAAAGATAGATTAGTCCTGTACTCCCTGTCTCCCAGTCACATTGTGCCGCTTAAGAATGTTGGCGACACAACCCGTGCCCTCTGTCTCTCTAAACCAGTGTCGCCACTGCACAGCTGCCGCCGCCACGATTGTCGTCGATAACGAGCGATTTTGTTGCCAAGGTTGTGCGCGGGTCTATGCAATCCTCAAAGAGCAGAATCTCTTAGACTACTACGATTTTTCAGAAAATCGCCTCGCGTCGCTCAAAGAGCGACCAATCGCCGATTTTAGCTATTGCGACACCGATTGGTTTCGTAAAACATTCGCACTGCCTGCGGGCGTGGGCCGTTATCGCATTCGCTTGAAGCTGCCGGCGATCCACTGCGCGGCGTGCGTGTGGCTGCTCGAAAAGTTGCCGACGATGCTGGTCGAGGTGCGTTCGGCGCGCATCAATTACTTGCGTAAACATATCGACATCGTTGCATCGAGCGCACTGCCGTTGTCGCGCCTCATTACCTTTGTCGCCGATTTGGGATACACCCCCGATTTCTCGGCGGAGCGCAAGAGTACGAAAAAATTGAACGAGTACGACCGCCGCCTTGTGCGTAAGCTCGCCGTCGCCGCGTTTGGCTTCGGCAATGCGATGCTCTTCAGTTTACCCGAATATTTTTCGACGCGCGTCGAAGCGAACTTCGC
>JAFEGD010000198.1 GCA_018240245.1 Spirochaetota bacterium
CGCTCGATGCAGCGCTGCGTGTCGCCAGGCGGAGTTTGCGCTTCGAGTTTTTCGCATTCGCAGCGCGCCGTCGCATACGCGATCGCGTTATCTTTCGCGGCTTGCATCTGCTTCTTGTTCTGGCAGGCCGCGAGCGTGAGAGCGATAATCGATAGGTGGATTAACTTCGGTAGATGCATGGCTTGCGTATGCGATGCGCCTTACGGCTGTCAACGGAGAAATGAAAATAAGACTATTAACGAAGACCTAAGCAGCGCACGATGCCCAAGGCGAGTTTGGATTGATGCAGCGCAAGGCGGTTGGTGAGTTGGGTCACGAGATATACCAGCAAAAATGTAATAACTATTACAAAAATCCATCCGAAAAAGGTCGGGAGACCGGAAAAATAGTTAGTCGTCAACCGCAGTAATTGTGGATGGATGAGATAGACGCTGAACGTGAGCGGAGCAAGAGCAGCAAAGCGAGATTCGCGCGGTGACGGCAAGGTTCGCAAGAATATGATTACACAGAGGGTGTAGAGCGCCACGCTCGGGCGCGAGAAATGGTTGTAATAATCGACGGGGATGCCTTGGTACGAGGCATCGATGTAGTCTTTGAGTACAAAGGCAAGGGCGAAAAGGGCTATAGCTGCCCCTACTATCGTTCGACCACGCCCACCAGCGCTGGATTTCCATAGCCACCCAAAGGCCTCTGCTATGGAATTCCATAGCTTGCGGCCAGCCGGAGACGTGGCTGTGTTTTTCCATAGCTGATCGTTGTTTGTGCCCACGCTGGCCTCACCCCCGTGAACCACACCCATCATGAAATACGGCAGCCAATAGACGACAAACGCCGCTGGCCAATCGGGATGGTGCAGCCCCAAATGTGCGAGTAAGTTTTCGCCGCCTCTATAAAGAAGCGCCAGGACGAGCATTAGGCAGAACCCTGTTAAAACGGCAAACGCGCGCGGGGTACGGCGAAAAATCCATAGTAGGAGTGGAAACAGCAGATAGCATTGCGCGAGAATGACGAGAAAATAGAGGTGGTAGTCTGCGCTGCCAATGAGAAGTTTGTGGAGCGATTTCTGCGCAAAATTGGCTATCGAGCCGGTATAGCTATGGAATTCCATAGCTAGTGCTACGCCAGAGAAGAAGAGATAGGGCACCAAAATCGTGGGCAGTCGTTTCTTCAAAAAAAGCGCATAGTTATTACATAATCCGCCACCGGCACCTTTATCAGATTTCGTCAGCCCATACGCCGAAAGGTAGATAAAGAGCGGCACGCTGAACCGCGCCCATTGGTTCACGAGCACACTCAAAAAATCGAGCGACAGATAGTCGTGCAGCGCGGCGAAGCGGTGCTCGGACGCACTCGTCGCATGAATGCCGACGACCGCGATGGCGGCAACGACTTTGGCAACATCGGTGAGAGTGCGCGTCATATCAAACCGAACGCCTCGACGCGATTCTTTTGCATGCCCATAGAGAATGAGAGACGTTGGCTTCGTAAAGTTTAATTTTGAGATGGTCAATTTACTATCGAAAAATAGATAAATAAATCTATAATAACGATTGACAAGCCACCTAGTCCCGTCTCTCATGAGACATGCACTTTTATCTCAAAGTTGTCACCTGGGTGTGGTGCGCCAGCGATAATCATATAAAAACTCGACTATTCGCAATTCTATTTTTGCTTTGTACATTGAGTGTAATCGGCGACTGCCATTCCTGGGGTAAATTCTGGGAAATCGAAAAAGATAAGAATGCATATATTTGCGAGCCTTCGCGACTTACCAACGACATTCTCGGCATGACTTGCATCCCTGCGAATACGACCGGCTTTCTCATGGGTGACGTAACGATTGCGCCACAGGCGCACACTGTGGCATCGATTACCGCATTTGCGCTGGCTAAATACGAAGTACAATACGGCGATTGGATTACGGTAAGGACATGGGCCATGTCTAACGGTTATGCGTTTGCCGATACCGGCCAACAGGGCTCTACCGGCGCGCTCACAAACCAAGATCCGGTAACCGCCATCGGCTGGCGCAGCGCCATGCTCTGGTGTAATGCGGCGTCGGAGAAGCAAGGCCTGACACCGGTGTACTATACCGACGCGAGTTTCACAAGCCCTCTGCGGATTGTAGACGGTAACCCTATCGATACGACTCCTGGGCATGAAGACAATCCTTACGTGAAATGGTCGGCGAACGGTTATCGGCTCCCGACCGAGGCCGAGTGGGAATATGCAGCACGCTACATCGACGGTGTTAGCTATACGCCAGCCAGCTACGCAAGCGGCGCCAGCGCAGACACGGCAAATTCTGTGGCCACCGGGTTGGTCGCGTGGTATTCGGTAAATACCGCCACAACCCAACCCGTGGGCACAAAGGCCGCGAATGCTTTGGGTATTTTCGATATGAGCGGCAATGTGGCAGAATGGGTTTGGGATTGGGGCGGAGCTTATACGACGGCGTCGCCCTTTACCGATGCCGACACCCAAGGGCCGCCGCCCGGTGTTCAACGCATCACCCGCGGCGGCAGCATTAGCATGGCCATTGGCAATCTTGCGACCGCGTCACGCTATAGTTTCTACCCATGGCTGACGACCAGCGACCGCGGGTTTCGCGCCGTTAGGCGCCCATAATCTTTGGCCTCGCCGCCGATTCTTGGTATTATCTTCATAGAGCCAAGGAGGCCCCCATGAGCACGCACGACATCCGCTCGGCAGAGCGCCCCGTACCCGACAAAGAAATGGTCGCCATCGCCGACTATGTCGCCGATTACCGCATCGACTCGCAAGACGCGATCGACACCGCACGCTATATGCTCGTCGATTCGCTCGCGTGCGCGCTCTTGGCGACCAAGTTTCCCGAATGCGCAAAACACTTGGGGCCGCTCGTGCCGGGCGCGACGCTTGCGGGTGGCGCGCGCGTGCCGGGTACCGCGCACGTACTCGACCCGGCGCAAGCGGCGTTTGCAATCGGCGCGCAAATTCGCTGGCTCGACTTCAACGATACTTGGCTTGCTGCGGAGTGGGGACACCCTTCGGATAATCTTGGTGCGATTTTGCCGGTCGCCGATTACCTGAGTCGCGCACAGCAAAAGCCGCTCACGGTGGGGGATGTACTGCGGTATGCAATCAAGGCTCACGAGATTCAAGGTTGCTACGCGCTCAAAAATAGTTTCAATCGTGTGGGTTTAGACCACGTTGTGTTGGTGCGGCTTGCCTCGACGGCTGTCGCCACGCACATGCTGGGCGGCACGAAAGCGCAGATCGTCAACGCCATTTCACACAGTTGGATCGATAACGGTACTCTACGCACTTACCGTCACGCGCCGAACACGGGCCCGCGCAAAAGCTGGGCGGCGGGCGACGCGTGTCGGCGCGCCGTTACGCATGCGATAAACGCCGTCTATCGAAACGTCGAGGGTTACCCGTCGGCGCTGACGGCAAAAACGTGGGGTTTCTATGACGTGGCGTTTCACGGCAAGCCGTTCGAGTTCGAGCGCGCGTTCGGCACGTACGTCATGGAGAACATACTTTTCAAGATCAGTTATCCGGCAGAGTTTCACGCGCAAACGGCGGTCGAAGCTGCGATGCGGCTGCACCCCATAGTTAAAGATCGCATCGCCGACATTGAACGTGTGACAATTGAAACACAAGAGGCGGGACGGCGCATTATCGACAAAACGGGATGCCTCTCCAATTATGCCGACCGCGACCACTGCATTCAATACATGGTCGCGGTACCGCTCATTTTCGGGCAACTCAATGCAGAGGACTACGGCGACGAACGCGCGCGCGATGCCCGCATCGACGCGCTACGCGAAAAGACAACGGTCGTTGAAAATCCGCAATTCACGAAAGATTACTTCGACGGCGACAAACGCTTCATCGGCAACTCGGTGCAGGTTTTTTTCAAAGACGGCACTGCGACCGAGAAAGTTGTCGTCGACTTTCCCGTCGGCCATCGTCGCCGCCGCGCCGAGGGAATCCCGCTGCTACTCAAAAAATTCGACAATGCACTCGACGGCTATTTCGACGCCCAGCGCCGCGCGGCGATTCGCGATCTCATTGCAGACTCGAGGCGCCTCGATGCGACACCAATCAACCAATTTACGGATCTCTTCGCGCTATAAATAAGATTACGCGCGCAACTTTTCTTGCGAAATTACCGTTTAATCGGTAATGCCCACGGCGACGTGCAGCTTATGCCCACGCCACGTCGTAGGAATCACAAAGCACGGCGGCTCGATTTTGAGATTGATCGATTTGGGCTTACCCTCGAAAATTACCGGCACCGAGATATTGAAATTACGCCCGAACGCTTTGGTCGCGTTGCCCGAAATCGTATTCGCCAATTCGCCCGCCATATCGCGTACAAGCGCGGGGTCGATATTATCTTTGATGCCGGTGACGATTTTGGCCAAGTCGGTCAAAAGGCCTTCGCCGCACGTGACATAGATTGCTCCCTTACGCTCTCCCGAGATACCGATGATACCGGTAAACTCGGAATAGATGTCATCTGCTGCGGTTTTGACGAATGGGATGCCCATCGTCGCCGCTTCGCCGGTCGCATTTTGAAAATAGCTTAGCGTGCTATCGACAAAGTTTTTTAACTCGTTTTCTTTCATGTTTTTCTCCGGTGGATTTCGCGCGTACTACGCCATGATTTTTTGCAAGCCCGCTTTCAACGTTGTTTCGTTGAACGGCTTCGTCAGAAAATGTTTGGCGCCTGCAGCGAGTGCTTCGATAACGACTTGGTTGTTGCTGATCGCCGACACGATCATGATGCGCGCTGCCGCGTTAATTTTAAGCATTTGTTTCAACGCTTCGAGGCCGTCCATTTCGGGCATCGTGATATCGAGCGTCACGATATCCGGCTTTAGTTTGGTAAATAAATCCACCGCTTCTTTGCCGTTGGTCGCTTGACCGACAATCTCGACGGGAAAATCTTTCGCGAACGATTCGATCGCCTTGCGAATAATTGCCGAGTCGTCGACGATGAGTAGTTTCATTTTATGCTCCTTAAGTTGTTGTTTTTTCCAGAGGAAAATCGAAAGAAAAACTTACGCCGTTGTGAATTTTCGTCGCGAGCCGAATGCGGCCGCCGACGGCGCGCACATGATTGTGAACGATGTCCATGCCCATGCCGCGCCCCGAATCGCCGTCGGCGCGCTCGGTCGTCGAAAAACCGGGTCTGAAGATAAGCGCAAAAATCTTCGGCTGCGGTAACAAGGCGGCGTCGCTCTCTGCGAGGACACCCGCCGCAATCGCTTTGCGTTTAATTGCATCGGCGTCGAGACCGCGCCCGTCGTCGGCGTACGAGAGTGTCGCAACCCCGGCAGCGACTTTTGTCGCTATGGTAATTTTACCTTTTGCGGATTTACCCTGTGCTGCGCGCTCGTTCGCGGCTTCGATGCCGTGCGCGAACGAGTTACGAATAAGCTGCGTTAAAATTTCGCGGGCGCGGCGCGCTAACTCAATCGGAATCGCCGCTTCGTCGAAATGCGTCGTGTCGATTGCGACATTTTTTTCCGTCGACTTGTTTAGTTGTCGCGCGACGGCATAAATTTGATCGGTCAGCGGCGTCTGCGTCGTTGTTTCAGAAATCGCCGCGTGCGACTTGATGCGCGCCAGTAGCTCTTTGAGTTCGCCCAAGTGGCTATGCAGACCGCCGAACGCGATCGTCACCGCATACATGTCTTTGCCTTCGATCGTCGGTAGTTTGCGCAACGCGGCGAGCTTGTCTTCGATGCCGTGCGCGATTTCGCCGATGTATTCGAGACCCAACGCGCGCGCGTCGCCCTTGATCGAATGCACCTTGCGATAAATTTCGTTCACCAACGCGACGCGATCGCCCGTTTCGTTTTGTAGAGCCTGCGCGATTTCATTTTCGTACTCCATCGCGCTCGCGACAAATTCGCCGAGCAACGCGGGGTTTGCGTGCAGAATTTCGAGCAGCAAGCGCATCTGCTGCGATTGTTTGTGCTCTTGCGCCGCGAGTTCGCGTTGCAGGCGCAGCTCGTCGGTCTTGTCGGTAATCGCGCACATGAGGCTTTCGACGCCCAACGTCGCGCCGGTCTTAAAATCTTGTTTGTGAACGCGATGAAACTCGAACGCAAGCCCTAACCGCCCCTCGACAAGCTTTAGCGGATTGAGTTCGGTGAGCATCGTTTCGTCGAGATCGGCGGAAAAATATAGCTCGAGATATTGGAGCGTCGTATGGCGATCTATATCGGGTTTTACATGCGCGAGAATATCGATAAAGTCTCTACCTGCAAGATTTAACTCTTCTAAAAAGCCGGTTGTGACCGGCGAAAACCGCGTGCCGACTACATAACGCTCGCCCTCTTTCAGTACAAGAAACAATCCCTCGCGCAGAGAATTAAAAATATCGTTCGTTTCTTTCTGCGCGGCATTCATTTTGTTCTGCGCGTCGACGCGGCTATATTCGAAGGCGTAGGTGATGCTGCTAAGAACGGCAAACGAACCGAGAAAACGCCCGGCGAACGCCAGTTCGTATTTAGCTAAAGCGAACGTCGGCACGAGCAACGGTATCGCCGCGGCCAAAAACATCGCGCCGTTAAGCCAAATCGCCGTTTTGCCGCCCACAAGAAAGAATGAAAAGAGCGGAAATAGATAAGCCCAGAGCGGCCCCGTGTTATGATCGCCGCCGGTGACGATTAGATAATTGAACAAAACAAAAATCAACACACACGAAATCACTCCGACCATGCGAATTCTTAAATGTGTGCGCAAAAAAACCAGGAGCGCAACGGCAAATGCTGCGAAAACGGCGTCGGTAATCGCTAACGGAATATTTCTACGCGAAAAATAAGCGCTTGCGCTCGCCGCCGACAACGCGAGAAAACCCGCGCCGAGAATCGCATTGAGAAGAATCAGTCTACGGCGATCTTCGGTTGCCGTAGATTTTGCGCCAGAAGTGAAAAAATTAAGAGTCAAGCGCCCGAGCACAACGGGAGAATTTTTGTAATTGAGATAGCTCGTACATGTTTTTCATTGACCACTGCTCATCCTCGCACAATGCGCCTAATAGATTCTCATGTCTTCAACTCCGCATATTCTCATCATCGACGACGACGAAACGATTTCGCTATTACAAATTCATCTTCTTGAAAAGGCCGGCTATTCCGTCGATCGTGCGGGAACCGGCGCCATCGGTTTAGAACGTTTGAGAAACGAAAAAATCGATATCCTACTTTTAGATCTCATGTTGCCCGATACCGACGGGTTGACGATTCTCAAATCATTACCACAGTTGCGCCTCGAAGCAACGCCCGACATCATCGTGCTTTCGGCGCTCGACGACCCGCAAACGACGTTCGAGTGCCTGCGCGCGGGTGCGTACGATTTTATTCGTAAACCGTTCTATCACGAAGAATATCTATTACGCATCAACAATTTAGCGCAGCTTAGAAATTTTCGTTCGATGACGCAACTCTTGCAAGAAAAAATGGAGGGAGATCTCAAGCGACTCAGCCGTTATTTTTCGAAAGATCTCATTCAATCGATTGTGAGCGGCGAAGTCTCTGCCGACAGCGGCGGTGAAATCGTACGCTGCACTTGTATGATGTTTGATCTCAGGGGTTCGACTTCACTCGCCGAAGAAATGGGACCGTCGAAATTCTTCAATTTTATAACAGAATTTTTTTCCGATCTTTCTGATCTCATCTTTAACAACGGCGGTTCGATCAATAAATTCACTGGCGACGGTTTTCTTGTCACCTTCGGTCTGCGCAGCTACAGCGAACAAGCGACTTATGATGCGATCGATTGCGCATTCAAGATTCGCGAACACGTCGCTCTCTTTAATCAACTCTCAAACCCCGACATCAAGAACGGTATTCGCTTCGGCATCGGTATAACCACCGGCGACGTGTTTGCGGGCAATATCGGCAACGTACACCGTCTCGAATATACGATTCTCGGCGACCCGGTCAATCTCTCGGCGCGCTTAGAATCGCTGACAAAAAACGCCAAGGTCGATATCTTGATCGACGGCACAACGCGCGCCGTGCTCGGCGACAAACTACGCGCACGAAAACTCAAGATCGATAGCGTGCGGGGAAAAAAAGAGACGGTAGATATTTATTTTCCAGTAGCGTTCAGCGGCGGATAATCTCCAGCGACGCAAGCTGCCACCAGACCACCTTTTTCACCCCCACAGCTTTGCTGGATATTCGCCTTTAGCGATAAGGCGAGTCAACTTCTCTACCACTTTCGGTCGGTCGCCGGGGTACGTGACGCCAAACCACTCCGAATCGGTTTTCAATACTTTGAGCTGCGCGGTGCCGCTTGCCACAAGATGATTGACTACCGAAGGGATATAAAACTCCGCCTTAAGATCGCCGCCGTTTGTGCGTAGAAAATCCGCAAAGAGTTGCGTCGAATGCGCGAAATAATCGGGAGTGAACCCCCACATATTCATTGAGACGATCGCGTTCTCGTCGAGCGGTTGCAGCACGCCATTCGCGTCTTTGAACTGCACGGCGCCGCTCGTGCGCTCGATGTGCGTGCGTTCGACGACCGACGTGAGATTGCCTGCCGCGTCGGTCGCACAAACCCCACGCGAGACAGCGCCCGACTCAGAAAGCGTGTTCGCGAGGCGGTAGCCGACCATGCAATAGTTATTACATTTTTCCACTACGGTGCGCAAAAATTCACCGAGCACCGCAAACGCCTGCCGCCCGTAAAAATCGTCGGCATTGATAACCGCGAACGGCTCCCGAATCGCGCTCGCCGCCATCATCACCGCGTGGTTCGTACCCCACGGCTTCGTGCGTTCAGGGTTCAAGCGAAACTCGGGGGGGATGCAATCGAGTTCTTGCAGCACGTACTCGATTTGAATCTTCTTTTGATAGCGCGCCTCGGAAAAAACCGCTTTGAAATCGGCTTCAAAGCTCTTACGAATCACAAACACGACTTTGCCGAACCCCGCGCGTATCGCGTCGAAGATCGAATAATCCATGATTGTCTCACCGCCGGGGCCTAAGCCGTCCATTTGCTTGAGCGAACCATAGCGGCTGCCCATACCGGCTGCCATAATCAGCAAAGTGGGATTTCCCATGTGTCAAGGTCGGCGTTCTCGTTGCCGCGTCGCTTCATAAAGAAAGACCGCTGTCGCCGATGCGACGTTGAGCGAATTCATGTGCGAGGGCATCGCAATCTGCGCCACACTGTCGCAGGCAGCGACCGCCGCTGCGCTCAAGCCCGGCCCCTCGGCACCAAAGACGAGACAGATATCGCCACGCAAATTTACTCCGGATAATTTTGTCGCATCGGGAGCGAGATGCGCCGCCACGCAGTAGACGCCGTTCGCGCGTAGTTCGGCAAGCGTTGCTATAAGATTTTCTGCGCGCACGACGTTTTGCTCAAAGATGCTGCCCATCGAACCCGAAACCGCACGCCGCTGCAACGGGCTCACGCACGTTTCGCCGACGATAAGAAAATGCACGCCAAACGCAGCGCAGCTTCTCACAACCGCACCCAGATTTTCGGCGCTCGCGATGCCTTCGACGGCGGCGACGAGCAGCGGGCGCGGCGACCGGGTCAAAAGCTCCGCTAGCGTCGGCTGCTGTGGTATCTTACCCACAGCCAACGCGCCTTGGTGCAAATGATAGCCGGTGATTGTTTCGAGAAGTGCCTTTTCACCCACAAACACGACAATTTCTTTTTCGGGACGCGCGCGCAGCGGGCCTTCAAATTTTTCGAACCACGCCGGCGTCAGCAGCGCCGATAGAACTTCAAAGCGACTCGCGAAAAGACGCTCGACAACTTTTACATTCGTCGCAACGAGTACCCCTGCGCGCTCGTGTTCTTCGATGCGGCGCAGCGTGCGGTAGAGCTCGAGCTCGGGAGCGTCGAGCGCTGCGATGGGTGTCACGATAAGATGTGCCATTAAGCTCCATTTCAAAACACTGAGAGTGCGCGGCAATTTGTGATTCTGGTAAACGTAACTATGCGGAAACTTGCTGGCGCGAGTTCCCGCATAGTCACAAACGAAACCAATCACTCTACAAAACGATATACACGCTGTCGCGCATCGCAATCGCAACAGCAATGGCGACGCACGAAACTCCCATTCTTTTCATGGATCGCACGCGAGTTCGCGATAACTACCGCGAACTCAAAAAAGCGCTGCCACCGTTTCGCGTCGCGTACGCAATCAAGTCGAACTCGCATCCCGAAATCATCGAAATTCTTAAAAAAGAAGGAGCGCACTTTGAAACGGCGTCGATCGCCGAGATCGAAAAATTGTTAGCGTTAGGAGTGAGTGCGGGCGAAATCATACTCTCGAACCCGGTCAAAGCACCGGAGGCAATCCGCCGTGCGCTCGAACACGGCGTCACGATTCAAAGTTTCGATTCGGTCGAAGAGCTCGAAAAATTCAAACCGTACGCGCAGAGTTCGACTGCGCTCACCCATCGCATTCGCCCGCAACTACGCATCGTCGTACCGAACGAAGGTTCGATGTGGCCGCTGTCGGGCAAGTTCGGCGCCGACGAAGAGTTGTGGCCCGCAATTTTCGAGTACATGAAAACACACGAGATACCGCTCGACGGCATCACGTTTCACCCTGGCTCGCAGTGCGAAACGATTGCGGGTTGGGACAGCGCGCTCTATCTTACGTGGCGTTGCATCGAGATTAGCCGCGAGTATGGCCTCAACCCGACGACGATCAATATCGGGGGGGGATTACCCGTCGACCTCGGGCGCAAGATACCGACCGCCGCGCAGGTGGGCAAAGTCGTGTTGCGCCATCTTAAAGAATGGGAGAGAAAAGGCTTTAAGCCTGCCGATCTCATCGTCGAGCCGGGCCGTTTTATTTCTGGCTCGGCGGGCGTTTTAGCGTCGCGCGTCGTCGGCGTCGCGCGGCGCGAGAAGACGTGGGCGTTTCTCGACTGCGGCGTCTTTACAGGCATGATGGAAACCATCGACGGCATCACGTACCCGATGCTTTTTTCTGGCACGGGTGAAAAAGAGCGTGTGATGCTCTGCGGGCCGAGCTGCGATTCGGTCGATAAAATGTACGAAGCGAAAATTCCGCACCCCAAACCGGGCGATGTCATACTCTTCTTGAGTGCAGGCGCGTACACGTCGGTCTATGCGTCCGACTTTAACGGCTTCTTGGGCCCGAGAATCGTCTTTCTCGACGAAATTAAAGACCCGAAAGATTTACTATTTTTAATTTAACAACAAGACTACGCGGAGCGTAGCCATGTTGTTAAATCTTCGCTTGACAACGATAGTATCATTTGATACTATCGTTTTGCTGTGGAATACTCGCCGCCGTTTCGAATTACCCCGCGTGGTCTGCGCTTAGCCGCCGAGGTCGAGCGTCTTTTAGGGCAAGTCGATCTTTCGACGCTCGTGCGCCAAGAGCCGATGCTGCGTCGGCAAAACCGCGTGCGCTCGGTCAAAGATTCGCTTGCAATCGAGGGCAATAGTCTCTCGCTCGATCAAGCTACGGCCGTATTCGACAAGCGCCGCGTCGTTGGCCCGAAGAACGAAATTATCGAAATCCAAAATGCAATTGCCGCCTACGCCGCCGCCAGTCGCTGGCGCTCGACGCGCGAAAAAGATTTCAAGTCGGCGCACGCTCTCATGATGGCAAATCTTGTCGCATCGGCCGGTAAATACCGCGCGGGCGCGATCGGCATTATGAAAGGCGATCGTGTTTCGCACGTCGCACCGCCCGCAAAACAACTGCCGACACTCATGGCAAACCTGTTTCGCTTTGCCGCAAAATCGCGCGACGTGCAGCCGCTTTTTTTAGCGGCGGTGATGCACTATGAAATCGAATTCATTCACCCGTTCGAAGACGGCAACGGACGCATGGGCAGATTGTGGCAGCACCTCGTATTGCGCGAATATCATCCATTTTTTGAAACGGTGCCTTTTGAGTCGGTGATTAAAGCGAAGCAAAAACAATATTACAAGGTACTCGAAACTTGCGATCGCAAAGGCGATGCGACCGAGTTCGTCGAGTTCACGATCGAAACGACGGCGATTGCGCTCAAAGAAACAATGTTCGTGACGCCGCACCGCCGCTCGACTGTCTCCGAACGCCTGTCGTATGCGCGCACGGTACTCGGCAAAAATTTCAGCCGCAAAGAATACAACTTACTATTCGCCGATATTTCTTTACCGACCGCGAGTCGCGATTTAGCCGAAGGCATTCGGCAAAAATTGCTGACAAGTAAGGGTGAAAAAAATCAAACTCGGTACCGATTTAAGAACTAAGGCCTATCTCTGTAGATAGGCTCTATGATTCATCCGCCACAATGTGACAGTTGCGGCAGCGCGCCTCGTAAATATTTTCGGGAAACTCGCGCAAGCGCTCGGTAAATAATTTTGTTTGCGCGATTTCTTGCGACGTACCGACGGTGACGACCTCGCTGAAAAACGACGCGGGTGCATAGATTGGCTTGCCGTCGCGCGTAATATTTTTCAACTGTAGCTTTTGGCTGTGGTGCGCTTCGTCGCCGCAGACGACGCAGATTGCCGCGAGCTTCAACGACTCATGCGCAATCGCCAGGTAATCGCCGACGTTACGCGACGACCCCGCAATCGGAAAAGGCAAACGGCGATAATCTTGATCGAGCAGCGACAAAATGACATCTTTGCCCGAGCGCGATAATCGACGCACCGTATTGAAAAGTGCCGCATCGAGAAATTGTGCTTCTTCGATCGCGACAACGTCGGTAGCGGTGGCCACGAGCGGTAAAATTTCGCGCGCTTGCCGAACGACATGCGCTGCTTCGCCGACCTGCACGCTTTCGTCGGCGGCATTCGCGAGGTAATGCGGCAACACCTGCGTCGCGTGATAGCGGTTGTCGATTGCCGGTTTGAAAAGTTGTACTTTCTTACGTGCGATTTTTGCCCGCCGCACGCGCCGCAAAAGTTCTTCGGTCTTACCCGAAAACATCGGCCCGTGAATGACGCTAATTTTCCCGATAGAAGATTGCGAGGGGGATTGATCGTCGTGCTGCGCCATTAATCGAAAACCCAAGTACCCTCGTCGACGCCTTGCATGAGTCGGCGCACGATGCGAATGTCTTTGCCCGAAGCGATACTCATGACTTGGTTTGCCGCAAGAATCTTTTCGGCAGCCTGTAATTTGGTAATCATGCCGCCGGTGCCGCCCGCCGAAGCGTTGCCCGCATAGCGCTTAAGCTCAGCCGTCACCTTCTCGATATGCGGTACACGCACACTATCACGATAAAAACCGTCGATCGACGTGAGTAAAATTAAAAGCGAATTTGGGTAAAGCAGTGCAATATCGGCGCTCAAGTTATCGTTATCGCCGACTTTAATCTCTTCGTTCGCGATCGCATCGTTCTCGTTGATGACAGGCACTGCACCCCAGTCGAGAAGCTGGTTGAGCGTCGCACGCAAATTTTGTAGATGCTTCTTATTTTCGAAATCGGTGCGGGTCACCAGAATCTGCGCCGCCGCCAATTTTTCTTTCGCAAACGTCGTGCGATACGTGTCGATGAGCAGACTTTGCCCCAAAGACGCGAGCGCCTGCTTCTCGCTCACCGTCGCTGCGGGCAGATGCAACCGGCGATGCTCTTTCAAAATTTCACGCCCAAAACCCACGGCGCCGCTCGAAACAATAATGACTTTCTTACCTTGTTTTTGTAATAACCGGCACTCCGCCGCGATGCGGCGAAAATAACGATTGTTACCTCTGTGGATATGCTCGGTGAGCGTGCTCGTACCGAACTTCAGCACCACGTGCGTAGTAGCGGCGAGGCGTTTTTTCAATTCGATACGCATGCAAGTTAAGTCGTGTGCGCGAACTGGCTCACGAGTGCGCGCGCCGCACTGTCATATTGCAACAGGCCTGCAATCGTAGTGTGATCGTACGCCGCATATTTTGCGTCGAGCGCGCGTTCGATGAGTTCGGCGATTTCGCCAAAGCGAATATTGCCCTCAAGAAATTCGGCGACAGCGGCTTCGTTCGCGGCATTAAATACGGCAGAGTGGTACATCCCCATTTGGCCGGCTTTGCGCCCCAACGCATACGCGCGAAATTTTTTTTCGTCGATCGGGTAAAACTCAAAAAGGGGATAGCTCTCGGGTGTGTTGCCTTTGACCGTATCGACGGGTGGCTCGCCAGGGTAGTACATCGCGTGCGCGATTGGGTAGCGCATGTCGGGTTGCGACACGTGCTGGCTCACCGTGCCGTCGCTTGCCATCAGCATCGCGTGCACATAACTCTGCGGATGAATCACCGCCTGAATTTTTTCGTACGGTAGACCGAATAAGTGATGCGCTTCGATGACTTCGAGCGCCTTGTTCGCAAGCCCCGCCGAATCGACGGTAATCTTTTGCCCCATCACCCACGTCGGATGCTTCAAGACCGTCTCGCGCGGGGCGTTATAAAAATCGTCGCCGCTTAAGTGCCGCAATGGCCCACCGCTCGCCGTCAAGTACGCGCAACGGATATGCGCATGCGTCTCGAGCGCACCCGCGCCCTTGAGCAAGCGATAGAGACTCGAATGCTCTGAGTCTACGGGCACGAACGTTGCGCCCGCAGCGCGCGCCGCCGCCATGACGATGTCACCCGCAATCACGAGGCTTTCTTTATTTGCGAGTAGTATCGTCGCGCCGCGCCGCGCCGCTTCGAGTGTAGTAACTACTCCCGCAGCGCCGACGATGGCGACGATGATGAAGTCGTATTCGAGATCGAGCAAGCGGCGCAGCTCGGCTTCGTGGCCGACTTTCGCTGTAGAGTAGCTCTGCGCACGGGGGTAATCCGCCTGAATCGCTGCCGCTTTTTGCGCATTGTTATGCCAAGAAAAGCCAACGAGCTCGAAATCGTCGCGGCGCTGCCTCAGCACGTCGAGCGTCGAGTCGCCAATCGAACCGGTAGCGCCAAAAAGTAGAAATTTGCACCGCATAAGGGGTGGCTAGCTATGGAATTCCATAGCTAGTACGGGTTGGCAAGAGACTGAGAAATACAACATATAGGAATTATATCCTACGCAACTCTTGCACAATGTAGAAATAATAGTACGCCGCCGGGATGGTGATGAGCATCGCATCGACGAGGTCGAGTACGCCGCCGTGGCCCGGTATCAGGCTGCCCGAATCTTTGATGCCTGCGTCGCGCTTGAAGAGCGATTCGGCGAGATCGCCCAAAATCGACGTGATGTAGATGATAAGGCCAAAAATCGTAATCTCAACAAAACTGTAGCGTGGTACGTTGAAATGCGTCTCGGCGACATAATAGAAAACATGCACGAGAATATTTTGTAGAACGCCACCCAAAATATAACCCTCGTATGTTTTATTCGGGCTCACTGCAAAGCCGACTTTATGCCGCCCAAACGCCTTGCCCATGAAATAGCCGCCCGTATCGGCCATTGCCGTCGCCCAGGTGACCATCCACACATAAAAAAGCCCGCTCTCGAGGCTATAGAGCAAGAAAAGGTGCGAGAAAGTAAACGGTATATAAACAATCGACGCGATATAAACCGCAATCATCGCGAACGAGTTCTCGACGCGGTTTTTCAAAAGTTGCAACTTCAAAACGGCCGCGAGAAATAAAAATAGCAATCCTCCCAAAAAAGGATAATTGAGTTTCAAGAGACCCAGCGCTTTTTTAACGCCTTCGTTATAAAGCGCGGCACCCGGCACATAGTAGTTGGCCTGCCACCCAAGCCAAACAAGAAGCAAGAGTAGGATTGTCCCCACCACACCGACGGTCGCCGGAATGCGGTCTTTCAGCTTCGCTCCGGCGAGGCGGTAGAATTCGACGATGCCGATAACGGCAAAGGTTACGGTAAAAAGAAGAAGCGGCAGCATATACATGCCTTGATAACTAATCGCAAAGATGAAGGCCCCGGCAATCAAGAGACCGCTCACGAGTCGTTTTGGCGTTTCGCCCATGGGTAAAGGCGAGTGATTTAGGCAGGGTGTCAACGATAGTGATTGCCTATTTGAGGCAATCCGCTAGGTTGTCGCCTTATGAACCGCGTGCGCCTCTCGAACGAAACCACCCGCTGGATTCAAAACGGCATCATTACGACCGCACAGCGCGAACAAATTCTTGCGCTGTACTCGGGCGACATACCGATTTATCGAAAAATGAGTTTCTGGCTGCAGTGCGCGGCAGCGACGCTCGTTGGCTTAGCGCTCTTTCTAGTCATTTCAGAAAATTGGCAGCGTATGGGGTGGTTCGCGCAATCGGCAATCACCGCGCTACCGCTTTTGGTCGCGCAAGGTATCGCGATCTGGCAAGAGCGGCGCGGTAACGCATTCGGCGCCGAGGCTGCGTGGTTCTTCACCGCGCTTGCGTTGGGTGCAAATATCATGCTGCAGGCGCAGATCTTTCACATCAGCGCTTACTATCCGAACGGTGTGTTGTTTTGGGTGATCGGTATTTTACCGATCGTCTGGCTGCGCCTCAGCACGGTAACATTCTTATTGGCGACAATACTCATGACGATCTATCTGAATATGCAGCAGACGCACGCGCAATTTTCGTATCTCTCTATTTTACCGATCATAGTCTTTTCTGTTTTCGCGGGGGTTAAACAAAAACCGTATACCATCTTGCCGCTCTTTTGGGTGCTCTATGAATTTCTCGATTCGACGATTGTGGCCGCGCGCATCGACGTGCGGGGTGTCGGTTATATCTTAGCCTTGCTTTTAGTAGGATTAACTTCTCTACAGCAATTTGCCAAGTTAGACGACGATTGGCGCCGAAGACTCACATATCTTTTTCTCGCATTGACGGGGTTCTTCACGCTCTTGTTGACATTCAAGTTTTTCGCGAGCCACGGCATACTGAACGGCCACATTTGGCTACCACCCGCGCTCGTGCTGCTCGCGCTACTGGGGCTTTTTGTGCGACGGCGCGAGCTCACCGAACCGTTTCTCGTGGCGCTTGTCGCGACCTCTATTACAATCGTGATGGTCGCCACGATAGCCGAGCGCCTCAGCGCACACGCGGTAACGAGCGAACATCATTACATTGTACGCACTGTCGCAAACCTCGTCTATTTCGGCGCTTGCGTTGCGCTAATCTTTCGCGGTATACACGAACGCTCGAAAGCGCTCTTTCTTTCCTCGGTCGTCGCGCTCTTAATTCTCGCGCTCGTGCGCTACGCCGATCTTTTCGCAAATTACCTCGTGACAGCGCTCATTTTTGTTATCTCTGCGGTCGCGTTAGTTTTTCTCAACAAACTCTGGGAGAAAAAATATGAGAAGTGAAATATTAAGTCGCCTCGTTTTAGTCTTCGTGCCGTGGGCAATCCTCATCGGCATGGTTGTCGGCGCCTATTTGCCGATCTACCGCGGCGAGCGCTACCGAATGCAAGTTACACCGCTCGACCCGCGCGATTTTTTTCGTGGTAACTATGTCGCGCTACAATACGAATACAGCCACATTGACGCCGATAAAATTGACGTCACACTCGATGAAAATCGCGATTTCAAATTCGGCGACGAACTTTATCTCGATCTCGAACCGCAGGGTGACGTACTACATCCCACAGGTCTTTACGACAAGCGAAAACTCGCCAAGCACGTTGCGCTCAAAGTCAGGCCGCGTTGGCAATTTAGGGCCGAAGCACCGTCATACGACCTCGTTGCCGGTCTCGAATCGTTTTTTGCACCCGAAAAGGCCGCGCAAGATTGGGAATCTGCACTACGCAAAGGCTCAGTCTTTGCCGAAGTCGCGATCGATAAGGCGGGCAATGCGCGGTTGGTGAAGCTGGAGAAATAATTCTTACGGTTTAAGTAATTGCCGTATAATTTCTTCAAATTTTTCTCGAATCTGAGGACTGTTACGCTTCAAAAACCCAGCTAAATCATAACCGACAACTTCTGAAAAAAAACTTGGAGGTACTATTTGCACCCGCTATGGTACCCAGCATTACATATATCCGCGCATCTGAGTACCGCTTGATAACGACATTACTGACTTGCGTAGAGACAATCGCAATAACAGGTAAGAACGATACATCGGCGTAAGCTCTGAGACCAAATCGCATATCGGCATTTTGTCTTTTGGAATCAGCACTCTTGTAACCTTGTCGAATTTCAAAAGCCGCGCCGGTCAATTTTTTAATATTTTTTCTGGTATCTGCATTTCTGATGCAATGCTATGTAACCATGTAAGAAATATTTTTTTGCGCAAAACGTCTTTTATATCGGTACTTCTTATACAAACATCCAGTGTATGTGTCGCTGTTTTGCCATCACCTTTCGTAATCATACGACCAAGCAACCTGCTTTTCTGAAAGACTCAATGAATCTTGAATTATTTGCCTTAACAATCTTTCGCAACCAATGCCAAATTGCCGATAAATAGATGTCATGCCGCCAGCGGCTTTGTGAGCAGCATACATTAATTCTGAGTCTAAGCCTATCCAATGATACAATGGGTCTTGGCCGTAAATTTTCTTAAAGCCGTTCAGATCGATACCTTCGGGCTCGGCTTTTCCAAACGCAGGTTTGTAATGAACACATTCTGCTAATGGTGAGAGCAAGATATTCAAATATTTTTTATCTTGGTTAACTGGCATCAGAAAACAAACCTTGCTGTGTTTCGTCTCCATAACTATGGAGAATTTTTGCTGTCCGGGGCGATATTCTTCTTGTTCTACTTTCCGATGGACTTTCATTGAAGAGTCCAACATCGACATTTTGGAGAAATTCGGCGATGGCATTCGCCACATGCCAACCGAGAACCGGTGGGACAGCGTTTCCTATTTGTGTCATATTGTTCATGGCAGAATGCGGAAATACAAATTCATCGGGAAACGACTGAAGTCGCGCGCATTCTCTAACCGTTAATCGCCTCGCTAGATCATAGTGAAACTGTATTCGAGCTTTTGCATTTGCTCGTATACAATAAGGGCACCTCTAAAAAAGACTTGCAATTTCATTTTTTTGTGTCTTAGCTTAACGATGTCCCGAATTCCGCAACTTTTTGATTTCAACAAACACCTCGATCGGCTCACGGCAGCAGGCGA
>JAFEGD010000199.1 GCA_018240245.1 Spirochaetota bacterium
ACTATTTCTATTATGGCTTTAAGTCAGAAGGTGCGGCAATTCCGCAGATCAACGGCGACTTGCGCGTGAACGCGGGTGTCTTGAAGGCGATGATTACCGTTCTCGACTAAGAGATAAATATCATGGCAAGCGATATCAACCGAGTCATCTTGATCGGTCGCCTCACGCGCGACCCCGAACTCAAATCGACGAATAACGGCAATTATTTCTGCCGCTTTTCGCTTGCGTCGAACCGTAATATTTACAACAAGCAGACGGGCGAGAGCCGCGAAGAAGTCGGCTTTTTCGAGTGTGTCGCTTGGGGTAAATCAGCCGAAACAATCCACAAATATCTGCAAAAGGGCCGGCGCATTTGCGTCGAAGGCAGCTTGCGTTGGTCGTCGTGGGAAGGCACAGACGGTAAGAAGCAAAGTAAGGTTGAAATCAACGTCGAAGGTTTCCAGTTTTTGGATGGCAATAAACAAGACGGCGGCGCACCCAGGGATACCGCGCCAGCCGGTGGCGGCGCCGCCGCTTTCGATAGCGGTGCAATGAGCGACGACGATATCCCGTTTTAATTTTCAAATGGAGTAATAACAATGGAAGAACGTCAAGAAAGAGAACCGAGAAGGCACGAAGAGGGCGAGCGCGAAGAGCGTAAAGGGCGCGGCGGCGATCGCGGCGGCATGCGCTTTAAGAAAAAAACATGCCGCTTCTGCGAGAACAAAGATTTACAGATCGACTATAAGCGCGTCGATTTTCTTGTGAAATTAGTTTCTAATAAAGGTAAAATTTTACCGCGTCGCCTCACTGGTACGTGCGCAAGACACCAACGCTTGGTAGCAAAGGCAATTAAGAAAGCGCGTAACGCAGGCTTCATGCCTTTCTCTGTCTGAAAAAATTTGATTTGCATTGCCGCCGGCAATGCAAATCGATAATAATACATGGAGCATCTACTCGGATTTCCGTTAAGCCTTGCGTTTACGTTAATACCGTTGTATCTCTATCGCTCCACCTATGACCGCCGTCTGTGGCTCGCAGCGATTGTATTATTGACAGCCGCTTTTGCGGCGTTGCCTGCTCGTTTTCGCCTCGAAGCGTTTATGCCGAGCGGTGCCGCAATCTATTTTCTAATTTCGGGTCTTTGGGTTGTGGCGTTGAACCCGATGAACGCGATTTTCAAGTTATTGAATATGCCGTTGCCGTCGCGTCGCGAACTCAAGGCCGAAATCGAGAAGGCGAGCGATGTCGAATCGCGCGTGCAAAAATATCTAAAATTAACCGACCAGCTGAAGCGTATTTGGCAAAAGCGCGACGCGCTCTTATCGGGCTATAATTCGGCGCTGCTTTTGTTTTTTACGATTCTTTCGGCGGCGATTTCCTTTTCGATGGCGCTCTACGAGTACTTCGTCACGGGAAATCTCAAAGCGATGTTCGATGCATTGCAGGCGCAGATGGCAGAACGCATGAAAGCGGCAGGGGTCGAAATCTTCGATTTTCGCCCACAGCTTTTAGGTCTGGCACCGACGATTATATTTGTATCGAGTTTTTTCGGCACCTATCTCTTGTCGAAGTTTTTGCGCGCATTTGCGCGGTTGCGTTTCAAGCAAAATCTTGTGCAAGGAAATTTGAGCCTGTTTCGCTTACCCGATAGTTGGGTATGGGCGCTGCTCGTCGTTGCGGGCTCATATGTCGTCGCGATACGCACTCCGGCGATGCAGCAAGCCGAGTTTGCGCTCAAAAACGCGATGCTGATTTTATTTTTTCTTTATATGCTGCAAGGTATCGGCATCGTCTCGCTTTTTTTCGAAGTGCGGCTTTTGCCATCGACGTGGATTACCTTCGGCGTGTTGCTTATCGGCGTCTGGGTACCGGAGTTCTTGCTGCTCTTGGGGGCACTTTTTGCTGTCATCGGTCTCACTGAAATCTGGCTTTCACTCAGGAAAAGGTCTTTACGGGTTGTCAATGAAAGCGATTTAGGCTAATGCGCGTTATTCTCAAGCAAGATATTTCGACTCTCGGCCGTGCCGGCGATATTAAAGAAGTCAAAGACGGCTATGCCCGCAACTACCTTTTCCCGCGCGGGCTCGTGATGAACGCCAACGTGCGTTCGGTCAAAGAAAAAGCATTTTTAGAGCAAGTCCAAGCGCGCAAAGTCGCGAAACGCAAGAAGTCGGCCGAAGAATTGGCGGCGCAATTGAACGGTAAAGATGTCACGCTCAAGGCGAAAGTCGGCGAAGACAACAAACTTTTTGGTAGCATCACCAACATTCAAGTGGCGAAAGAACTCGAAACGATGGGGTATCCTGTCGAACGCCGTTCGATCGTGCTCGACGACCACATCAAGGCGCTCGGCAATTACAAAATCTTAATAAAGCTTCACGACGGCGTGAATGCACATGTGCAGTTGCACGTGGTTGCTGAATAACTAACCCGTTTCCCTCGGGTCGATATCCACGACAAAGCGTAATCCCGGCACTGCGCGTGCTAGCCGTTCGCTCAGCGCCATAACGCGGCGCAAGTAGGTGTGCAGTATCACAGTGTCGGTTGCTTTTATCAGAAAATGCACGCGAAATTCGTCTTCACTCTTGCTGAGACTCGGTATTGCAGGGCCGAGTAGTTCGACGGCGTCGCTCTGATTGCCGCTGAATAAATCTTGCAAGTTTTCGGGGCGGATTTCCTTCGCTAACCGTTCTGCCGCCGTAAATAATATGGCTTCGTTGTTACAGTAAAGTAATAAGCGAGCAAGTTGCGTAAACGGCGGATATTTTGTCAGCCGCCGCACGGCGGCTTCTGCCGCATAGAAACTATCGGCGTCGTGCGTTTCTGCCGCCCGAATCACTGCGTGGTGTGGAACCGTCGTTTGAATGACGACTTCGCCGTGCAGGTGTCTGCCCGAGCGGCCGATAACCTGCGTTAAGAGCTGCCATGCATTCTCGGCGGCGCGAAAATCGGGAGCCGCGAGCATTTGATCGATCGCGAGTACGCCGACCAGTGTAACATTCGGTAGATCGAAACCTTTGGCGACCATCTGCGTGCCGACAAGAATATCGAGCTTGCGCTCTTGCATCGCGCGCATGACTTCGTCGACGAAACCTTTCTTGCGCGTCGTGTCGCGATCTAACCGCGCATACTCGAATTCGCCGAACTGGCTGTCTAAAATTTCTTCGACGCGCTGAATGCCGCGCCCCGTGAGTCGGCGTTCGCTCCCGTCTTTGGGGCAAAGCACCGAGTATGGCTCGCTATAGCCGCAGTGGTGGCAGCGCAGTATGCGATCTTTGTGGTACGCGAGCGCAACCGCACACCGCGGGCATTCGGCGTAGCCTGAAGTGCTCGGGTCGGTGGCCGCTCGCACTTCGCAGAGCGCGCAATGGACGTGCGTGCTATGGCCGCGCCGGTTCATGAGCAATAAGACTTGGTTCTTAGCCGCCAAATGCTCACGCATTTTTTGATGTAAAAAAGGCGAGATTAGACCGTGCTGTAGTTTGTATTCGGGTAGGTAGACATGCGGTAACGGTTGTCGGGTCGCTCTTTGCTTTAGTCGATAGAGCCGCGCTTCGCCCGAGCGCGCCCGTGCGATTGATTCGATCGCAGGCGTGGCAGAGCCGAGCACGAGCTGGATGCTCGGCGTTACTCGCTGCCGCAGCCGTGCGACTGTGCGTGTATCGAAACGCATATTCCGCTGGTCTTTGAACGACGCATCGTGCTCCTCGTCGACGATAATTAGGCCGAGGTTTGACGCGGGCAAGAAAACGGCGGAGCGAGTACCGATGGCGACTTTTGCGTCGCCAGTCAAAAAGCGGCGGTGGTTCAAAGCGCGTTCTCCGGCAGATAGACTCGAGTGATAAAGCACTGTTTGCTCAGGAAAGCGCGCCGTAATGCCGCGCATAACCTCGCTCGACAGCGCAATTTCGGGGAGAAGAAAAAGCGTCTGTTCGCCGCGTTTGAGCGCAGCTTCTATAAGATGTTCATAGATACGAGTTTTGCCCGAGCCGGTGACACCCCAAATCAAATGCTCGCGATAGGCGTTGGTATCGGTCGCAAGAATCGCCGTTACGATTTCTTGCTGTTCTGCGTTGAGGGGGGCGAGCTGAGGCGTTGGCGTTTGCGCAGGTTGCGGCAATTTAATCAGGCGCTTTTGCACGGGTGGCAGCATCGCTTCGATTGCCGCCGCCATCGGCGCAAGATAATAATCGCTAACGAACGTCGCCAGCGCCATCGCCATCGCTGCACTATCGAAAACTCTGTGCGCATCTTTGATATTATTCAGCCGTAGTTGCGGTTCGGTGTCGCTATCCGCATATTCTAAAACGACCGCAGTCAGGTTCTCGGTGCCATGCGTTGCACGTATGCGATCCCCCGCAAGCGGAGTGATTTTGTCGGTGTCGAAAGCGGCATAGACAATGCGCGGATGTTCCCCTTCGAGGAAAATTTTTGCCGTGCGCGTTGTATCGGGCACGCCGGGTTAGACGATTTCGCCGAAAAAAGAGTATTCGGTGTAGGCTTTGAGTTCGACCGTGGGCATGTCGGCGACCGCGACTACCGGCGTTGTTTTTGTGACAGGCACCGTCACGATCTCGTCGCTTTCGGGGGCGTCTTGCGCGCGGCGCAGCGTAATTTCAAGCCGGTTGACATCGTCGACGATCATAGTCTCGCGTTGTCCGATGAGACCGGTCGCATATTTTTTACGCGATTCGAGATGCAATTCGCGCAACGCATTGATACGGCGATATTTTTCTTCGTCGGCAACTGTTTCGGCAAGCGTATCGCCCGCACTTGTGCCCACTTCGTGCGAGTAGCGAAAAAGCGCCAACTTATCGATGCGATTTTCGCGTGTGAAGTTTTCGAGTATTTCGTAGTCGGCCACGGTTTCGCCGGGAAATCCGACGATGTATGAAGTGCGTATTTCAAGATCGGGCCGCACGTCGCGCGCCATCGCCATAATTTCGCGAAAGAGGCCGACATCCGAGGGGCGTTTCATCGCCGCGAGCACTTGCGGCGATACGTGTTGAAAAGGAATGTCGAGATATGACACGAGCTTTGGAAATTTTTGCCAGAGCTTTAAGAGGTCGAGAATGCGGCGATCGGGAAACAGGTATTGCAATCGAATCCACCGGATTTGTTCTTTTTGAGACAGAAAATCGATAATGTCGGCGATTGCATCGACGCCTTGGCTGATTGTGTCTTGACTGACCAGAATCGCTTCGCGCATGGGCGGGCCGCCAATCGCCGCACGTAACGCATCGTCTTCTTGAAATTGTTTTTCGATATTATCGAGATCGTACGTGGCAAGGCCGCCGCGAATTTTAGGGATAATGCAGAATGCGCATTTGCGGTTGCAGCCTTGCGCGATGCGAAACCAACTGAACGATTTTTGCGCGTCGGCGTCTTCGGCGCGCACGACATTCTCTGAAAGTTCGGCGGCGTGCGCAACGGGGGCGATACCGAAGCGCTCGCTGATAAGTCCGCCGACTTCGTGGTAACGCCGTGTGCCGATGGTGAAATCGAGTTCGGGAATATCTGCCTTCACGGCGTCCGAGAAGCGCTCGACGAAGCATCCGACTAAACCTACTTTCATGTCGGGCGATCGCTTGTCGCGAATCTTGAGCGTATCGAAAACGGTGTGGATGGTCTCTTCTTGCGCCTCGCGAATAAACGAACAGCTATTGATGAGAAAGATATCCGCCGATTCGGGTTTTGGCGCCTCTTTATAACCCAATTGCAAGAGCGACGTGCGCATGCGCCGCGAATCGACGCGATTTTTGGGGCAGCCCAAGGTTTCGATGTGAAACGTCGTTTCAGCGGCGGATTTCATAAGTGCTTGTCGTCGTCACGCCACGTTAGGCGTCTTTGATGACGACTTTGAATTTCGATTGCTCGACGGGGTCGCGTATTTTGCGAATGATTTTATTCGCCACGCGACCTTTTTGGCCCAAGACTTCGGTTTTGCCGTTGATGCTGAGTCTGACATCGCCCGCGTCGCCGATTTTGATTTGAATGCTATCGTTTGCTTCGAGTAAAAGCGGAGTGTCTTTTTTGAAAAGCCCACGCTTACCGGGTTTGCCGTCGACAAAGTACTCGATATACGTGTCACCCAAAAGAACGCCTTCGAGGCGAATCAAAAAGTTATCGGGATTCGAGACGCGCACTTCGTTCGTTTGGCTATTTTCTGTGCTTTGCACTTCTTCGCCGAGGTCGATGACGATTTTGGCGTTATTGGCAGTGACGCCCGAAAGCGTTGTTTTGAATTTTCGTGCGATTGTCGTATCTTCAATTTCGATTGGCTCTTCTTCGCGCAATGTATATTTCTTTTTACCGGGGTAGACTTCGATATCTACTTTGTAATTGCCGCTCGATTCGTCGGAAACGATATCGCGTAATACGATAAAGACCTCTGTGTTCTGGATCGAAAAACTAATCGCGCGACCTTTTCTGATGATTTGCGGGCTGGGGCGACCGGGCTGCAATTTGACATGATCCGATTCGACTTCGGGTACCGATGTCGAGTTAAGTGTAAATTTTGCAACTGCACTATTCGTCGTCTGCGTATCGATTGTGTTCTTGGTTGTGTCGCTATTCGACATGAAATACGAAACAAGCCATATAATCCCCGCCAACGCAACGAGCACGATCGGCACGATAATGAGCGGCTTGGCGAAGCGCTCGATATGGTCGCTGATCTGTACCGTCGGTTGCATGAGTTCGAGCAGCGGCGTTTCGCTCTCGGTGAGTTGAGAACCCTTATAGAGGCGCTTTACTTGTTCGGGGTCGACTTCGAGATAGACCGCATAACTCGACAGAAAGCCCATCGCGTACGTTTCGCCCGGAAAGACCATGTAGTTGTCGTCTTCGATCGCCTGTAAATGGCGAGAGGTAATTTTCGTATCGTCGGATGCCTGCCGTAGCGTAATCCGTTTTTCTTCGCGAGCTTTTCGTAATAGAGCGCCTGCCGTCATAGTTACTCCGTCGTGAGGGGGTTGTCGACGATTTTCACGTTCGCCGGTTCTTTGAATTGAAAAAGCTTATTATCGATCGCCGGGTTGAGCTTGATATTCGAGAAAACAAGTTCGACCGTGCGCCCGCTCGGGCTCGATGCGCGCATCTTTTCGATAAGATAACTTTCGGCGTGAACGAAGAGAGTAATTTTATCGTAGCCGCCGGTAATTTCTTTTTCTTTCAGATCAAGAATGAAATAACGGCCGCCCTCAACATCGCGGGGTTGCTCCGGCTGATCGAAACGATAATGATAGCGGCGAAATAGATTGGACAAACCTTCAGCCGTACCTGCGCTGTAGAGCCCTTTGCCGTCTTTATCTTTGGTTTTCAGCGGTTGCTTGCCGACGGCTCTCAAACGCGATACGTAAACAAACAAAGTTTGGCCGTTGCTGACGATGAGATCGCCTGCCGGTTGGTTAAAAGTAAAATTAAGTTTACCGCCCTCGCCATAGGTGGCGACGCCTGAGCTTACTTTCGATTTATTGAGATCTTTAATAGAAAGCGAGAAATCGGCTTGGTAAGCCTTGAGCGATTTGAACTTCGCTTGCATCTTTTTTGCGATATCGTTAGGATGCACAAAATTATCCGCTGCGGCGACGTACGCAGTAGATAAGACGCAGGCAAAAATCGCGATCCGGGTGGAGAATTTACACTTAAATATCATTAGTTAACACATGGTGAACTTGTTTAAGAAACAGGCTGTCAAACAATATCATAGTAAAAGTGATTGACCGACAATCGAACCTACCGATGCCACCTCAGACCGTCTCATGAGCAAAATTAACATTCTCTCTACCGCAGAGCGTAGAAAAAAATTTTTCGGACTCATCGCTTGCATCGCCGTTTTCACCGCCGCGACCGCAGGCCAGATCGAATCGAACCAACGTAAAGAAATCTCCGAAGAAGGGTTAACCGAACTTTTCAACGCTGCGCTCTTTCACGTGCGCAACGACTACGTCGACGAGGCTTCGCGACAGACGCTCATTTTCGGAGCGATTCGCGGCATGTTGTCGTCGCTCGACGACGCGCATACGCGCTTCATGACGTCCGAAGAGACGAACGAACTGCAGACCGAGATGCGCGGTAACTTCGGCGGTTTGGGTATTGAAATCTCGCAGCGCGATAATGTGCTGACGGTGGTGTCGCCGATCGACGATACGCCGGCGATGCGCGCGGGAATCAAACCCGGCGATAAGATTATCGAAATCGATAAAAAATCGACGCGCGATTTGTCGCTCACCGATGCGGTGAAGCAGCTGCGCGGCAAGCCGGGCACCTCGGTCAATATCAGCGTGGCACGCGAAGGCGAAGACGAGATACTCTATTTCGACCTTGTGCGCGAGGTTATCAAGATACAGGTCGTGACGTCGCAATTTTTAGAAAAAGAAAAAATCGGCTACGTGCGCCTCAAGCAGTTCAACCAAACCGCAACCGACGATCTGGCGAAAGCGATCGGCGAATTTAAGAAGAAAAAAATGCGCGGTCTTATTCTCGATCTCCGCTGGAACCCCGGCGGGCTGCTCGACGCGGCGCATCGCATCGGTAATTTCTTCATCAAATCGGGCGTTATCGTATCGACACGCGGGCGCAAGAAAGAACTCGACCGTGTCTTTAACGCCGACCCTTCGGCGGCGATTGCGGCCGACATACCGTTAGTCGTTTTAGCCAATGAAGGTTCTGCATCCGCCAGCGAGATTGTCACGGGTGCGATCAAAGACCACAAGCGCGGCAAGTTTATCGGCGTGAAAACGTTTGGCAAGGGGTCGGTTCAGAACGTGATTAGCCTTATGTACGGTACATCGATGGCGTTGACGATTCAAAAGTATTATACGCCATCGGGAGTTTCGATTCACAAGAAAGGTATCGAACCCGACATCAAGGTACCCGCACTCGATTTCACCAAGGACGATCGGCGCCACTACCGTGAAATTCGCGAACGCAAACTCATTCAAGAATATGTGAAGACACACCCCGATTACAGCGTCGAAGCCGCGAAGAAGATGCAAAAAACATTCGCTGATCGCGGCTTGGCGCTCTCCGATTATGCGGCGAAGCGTGCGCTGAAAGACGAAATCACCAAGAACGAGACGCGCCCGCTCTTAGATCGCGAATTTGATGTGCAGCTTTTGCGTGCCATTAAAGAGTTGTCGAAGTAAAGAGAGAATGTTTGTAGACAGTGAAATCCTTTTTTTGATTGACGATAAAGATAGCGTTACGATTGCGCTAACTATAAACGAACCGGAGTACAGATTATGGAAATCAGCCAGAGAGAAAAAGACGCGATAACAATCCTCGACATTCAGGGAGAGATTGACCTTTACAACGCGCCAGAGATCAAAGACATCATTCAAAAGCTCATCGAAGCACAGAAGTACAATGTAATTATCAATCTTGAAAAAGTATCGTATATCGATTCGTCGGGCATCGGCGCGTTGATTTCAAGTCTGTCGAACTTGAAAAAATACCAAGGCGGATTAAAAATTATTAACGTCTATGCATCCGTCAAAAAAGTCTTTGAACTAACGAAATTGACCAGCTTTTTCGAGATTTACGAATCAGAGGCTGAAGCGTTAGCAAAATTTAAGTAGGATTACCCATGAAAAATAACACATATCTCAAACGGTTGACAATTGGCTTTATCGCGGCGGCCTTTGTCTTTGTCGGTTGCGGCGACCCCATCCCCATGGAAGAAATGGGCAAGGCAAAAGTTGCCATTGCGCGGGCCGAATCGGTCAAAAGCGCGAAATACTCACCGCAAAATTTTGATGCGGCACAGAAAGCTCTTCTTGCCTCGCACGATTTTGTCGAAAACGGCAAGATGAGCGACGCAAAAGATAAGGCGATTGAGGCACAGAAGCAGGCAGACGCGGCATACGACGAATCGGCTCCGAAGCTCGCAAAAGATACGCGCGGCGAGGCCGAGCTTGCTATTCGCAAAGCTGAAGAAATGAACGCCGAGCAGTTTGCCGCCGACGATTTAGGGGCTTCCAAGGCGAGTTTGGTTCAGGGCGATAAATACTACGAAGCGAAAGACTATTTGAGTGCAACGCATCTTTTTGAAGAATCGCGCGAAAAGGCAAACCGTGCTGCGACAACATCAGAGGCGCAGGTAGAAGTGATGAAACGCGAATTGCAAGATGTCGACGATACGATTGCAACCGCCGAACGCGCGGGCGCAGCAGAAAACGCTCCCGATACTTTGAAACGCGCAAAAACTGACTCTGCTAACACGCACGGCGACCTCGATAACAATAAGCTTAAATCGGCATACCAGAATCTACAATTAGCCAAAGCATCGTCTAAAGAAGCATTGGCAATTTCTCAAAAAGAAACAGCGCGCTTGAAGCTCGCGCAAGCCGAGCAAGACGTTGCGACAGCCGAAGCGCGTCTCAACGATCTAAAAGCGCGTGCGGCAGACCCTGCAACGGCGAAGGCGTTAGAGAACTCAGAAGAAATGCAGCAGTCGCTCAAGACAGCCGACGATAATCTGACCGCATCGAAAGAAGCGTTGAACGCAGCGCGCGAGGCTGATAAAAATCAAGCATATACTGAAGTGGCGACGCAATCAGACGAAGCGAGCCGGCTCGCCAAAATCTTGAACGATTCACTGCCTGAAACCGAAGTGCTGATGGGCCAAGCCCGCGACAAGTCGGGCGAAGAGACAGGGGCCAACGGCACCGACAGCGAAGAAAATGTGAATTCAACCGACGACGACAATTCACTCAAGAGCGGTTGGAAAACCTACAAAGTTCGGTATATTCCCGAAAATCGCGATTGCTTATGGAAAATTGCCGGTTATAAAAAGATTTATAATAACGCACGCCTGTGGCCAAAAATTTACCGCGCGAATAAGAATAAAATTAAGAACCCTGACTTGATCTATCCAGGTCAAGTTTTCAAGATTCCACCCAAAAAATCTAAAGGAGAAAAAGCGAAGGCTGAATAAAAAACGAAGGCTTGGCGACATGTGTCGCTAAGCCTTTTTGGTCAATGGGGCGTGCTATATTCAAGTACGCATTGAAGAGCCGCGAAGGTATTTTACGCAATCTGCGTAACTTTTAAAACCGCAAATAATTAGTTTTTAATCATAAAATTCAATTTCGACGAGAGTGAACTTAAGAAAACGATCTGAAGATCGATAAAAGGAAATACGACAAAGAGGAAAAATGGCCCGTAAAAAAAGTCCCGAAGAAGAAGGCATCATGGACACAGAAGCGTCGCCTGAATCAGGCGAGCGTACAAAAGTGAAATTAAAACCACGCCGCGACATAGCTGATAACGATGAGGCTGTGCGCCCAGAATCGTCAGCAACGACCCATACTCATAGCGAAGTGACGGCGCGTCCTGCTGTACGCCCGGGGGTATCTGTTGCCAGCACTAGCGGCCCCAACGGCAGCACGAGTGCGCCCTTAGGTAGCGGCAAGAAGATGGAAATTAGCGAATTCAAGAATAAGTCGATGAACGAACTTGTCGAACTCGCCTTATCGTTAGGTGTCGAAAATCCTGCGGATCTCAAAAAGCCTGCGTTGATTTTTTCGATTTTGCAAAAGCAATCGGATAACTCGGGACAGGTTTTTGCCGAGGGGGTTCTGGAAATCATGCCCGACGGCTATGGCTTCTTACGTTCGGCAAGCTATAATTATCTTGCGGGTCCCGACGATATCTATTTGTCGCCGGCGCAGATTCGCATGTTTGCTTTAAGAAAAGGCGACACCGTCTACGGCCAAATTCGCATGCCGCGCGACAACGAGCGGTTCTTTGCGATTATGAAAGTCGATACGATTAACGGCGTACCGGCAGGCGAGGCGATGCGCCGTGTTCACTTCGATAATCTCACGCCGCTCTATCCGCAAGAGCATATCAAATTAGAAACCACCGCCGAGAAACTTTCGATGCGTGTGGTCGATTTGGTATCGCCGATCGGTAAAGGCCAACGTGGTCTCATTGTCGCTCCGCCGCGCACCGGTAAGACGATGCTCATGCAAGATATCGCAAATGCAATTACTGTAAATCACCCCGAGGTGACGCTGATGGTGCTGCTCATCGACGAGCGCCCCGAAGAGGTGACCGACATGGCGCGTAGCGTGCGCGGCGAAGTTGTCGCATCGACATTCGACGAACCCGCAAACCGCCACGTGCAGGTCGCTGAGATGGTGATCGAAAAAGCGAAGCGCCTTGTCGAACACAAGCGCGACGTGGTAATTTTACTCGACTCGATTACGCGCTTGGCGCGCGCGTACAACCAGGTAATCCCGTCTTCGGGTAAGGTGCTATCGGGCGGCGTCGATTCGAACGCTCTGCATAAGCCAAAACGATTTTTCGGCGCGGCGCGTAACATCGAAGAGGGCGGCAGTCTGACGATTATCGCCACGGCGCTCATCGATACCGGCAGCAAAATGGACGAAGTTATCTTTGAAGAATTCAAAGGTACCGGCAACATGGAGCTTCACCTCGACCGCAAGCTCGTCGAGAAGCGCACCTTCCCGGCGATCGATATGAACCGTTCGGGCACGCGCCGTGAAGAGCTGCTACTCGAAAAAGAAGACTTAAATCGTATCTGGATTTTACGCAAAGTATTCGCTCCGCTTACGACAGTCGAAAGTATGGAGCTGTTACTCGAAAAGATGCGCGGTACAAAAAATAACAAAGCCTTTCTCGATAGTATGAAATCAGGCTAGCGCAATTGCTTTTTCGGACGAACGCGACGTTTGCTTTGTCTGCTCTTGTAATGCTCGCCGCTCTCTGTGCGTGCGCTCCGGCGCGCGATACGGTTCTCAAAGATGTCGAGCGTAACTATACGGCGACCGGCTTTCTCGATACCGAGACCTTTCAAGTGCGTTGTACCTTAGACGGAGAAAAAATGCTCACCGATTCGTGCGCGACCAAGCTTATCGAAGAACTCGTTCTTTACAAAGAGCGTTTCGATCGCGACGCTTTTGCAAAACGGATGCATCCCGATTTTCGTGGCTTTCTGAAGCCAGAAGAAGCAACCGATGCGATGCGCGCAGCATGGCGGATTACATATCGCCGATTGGCAAGCGATCGAACGCGAATAGTCTTCGAGGCGCGTAAAGGAGACATAATCGAAGCCGTATATCGCTTACGCGCACAAAATCTTATTTATCGCGTGCAGCGCGCAGAAGAAAATTGAACTTAGCGCGCTGCAATATTCAAATTCGACCCCCGTGCATGCCGATATTCAATTGTGGCCCGCGCAGGCGCAAAAAGCAATAAAACCGACTCGGGGCAAAATCTCGTGACGATTCTTTTTGTCGTCGGCCTCATCGGCTGGGGCTTTTTTGCAATCGAGCGTCTTACCGAGAGTAAAGATACTGCAAGGCCGCAGCGCATTCAAGGCCGCGCGTTGGGGCAAGAAGCCGGTTGGAAAAAATCGGCGCGCGATTGGCTAAATAAGAAACTGGCGATTTCGTCCGAACCTTTACAGCGAGCCGACAATCGCATTTCGCGCAATGTTCCACAAGAAGATATACCGTTAAGGCCCGACCCGAAAGGTTTTCACCCCGAAGAAGAGCTACAGGTCGATCAAAGTTTACCGACGAGTCTTACCGCCGACGCCGACGATGAACTTGCCGCGTCTGGCGAAGCGAAAGAGTCGGCGTTTCTTCTTTATAGATTGAACAAGCGAGGCTTGCCAGTCTTGACGCGCGTTCGGCGGCAAGGCATGGCTGCGCACGATCTTAAAGCGTTAACGCGGCAATTAATTAAGGGACCTTCGAGCACCGAGCAGGAGCGTGACTTTATCGATTCCTTTATCCGTAAGCCGCGCGTCTTGGGCGCAGGCAAAGTTGGCGCATGTACGTACGTCAATTTCGATCGTAATTTTGGTGCGGGAGTGAGCTACCAAACGTTGCGCTATCAGATTCAGCAACTCTTTCGTAACCTCGAACTCTGGAGCGGTACATCGTGTTTGGAATTGCGCATCGACGGAAAATATAATGCGCATTTAGGCAGCGACGGTTTACACCTACCGCGCAAAATCGACGCAGCTTGGCTCAAAGAAAACCTGTAATAGGGTGTAGAGACGCGATAAATCGCGTCTCCACGATGATTGCAGTAAATTAAGAAAATACCATCGCACGCATCGCGTCGTAGCTCAGCTCTTTTGCATTTTCGGCGAATACGACGGCGTCGGCAATTTCGGCATCAATTTTTGCATCGAGCGCCGTAAGTTGTTCCGTAGTAAATCCCAATGCGGCAAGCTTCGCACGAGTCGTGTCGAGCGGGTCTTTGTCTTTCATTTCTTCGAGTTCGCCGGGTGGCCGATATTTTGCCGGGTCAGACATCGAGTGCCCGCGAAAGCGATACGTTATCATTTCAATCAACGTTGGCCCTTGCCCGGATCGCGCCCGCACGACGGCTTCTTTGACAGTTTTGTGAACGACTTCTACTTCGAGCGCGTCGATACGCGCCGACGCCATGTTGAACGCCTTTGCCTTTAACGTCAAATCGCGTGTCGGCTGCGAGCGGTAGAGGGGAGTTCCCATGGCATAGAGATTATTCTCGATTATGAACACAACGGGCAGATTCCATAATGCGGCATAGGTCAAACCTTCAAAAAATCCGCCGATATTGGTGCCGCCTTCGCCGATAAAGCAAAGCGTCACGCCATAATCGCCGCGATATTTCGATGCAAACGCAAGACCGCTCGCGACGGCGACATGTCCGCCGACAATGCCGTGTCCGCCCATGAAATTATGCTCGCGCGAAAAAAGATGCATCGAGCCGCCTAGACCCTTCGAACAACCGCTTTCTTTGCCGAAAAGTTCGGCCATCACCGAACGTGCGCTCAACCCGCGTGCGAGCGCATGCCCGTGCTCGCGGTATGTCGCGATGACGTGGTCTTGCGCTTCGAGATTTTCGATCGCACCGACGGCGACCGGCTCTTCGCCGATATAGAGATGACAGAAACCGCGAATTTTTCCCGTGGCATACGCTTTCGCGGCAGCTTCTTCAAAGCGGCGAATCAGCAACATTTTTTCAAACATTTGGAAAAGGCGTTCGGCACGAGTGTCCATAAGCGACGGTGCGCTATTCTGCGTGTGCGTCAAGAAGAAGTGATACGCGCCTGTAGTGACTAGGCGGGAACTCGCGCAAGCCATATACAAAGGCGATTTTTTCCACGATAAGCACGTGCGGTGCTGGCATTATCAGCAAATCAGCGCGAATTCAGGCCGTCTTCGGCCTCTTGTCGAGCAAATCGGTACGATTTGCGGGAGAATTTGCGCTGATTAGCACGGGCTTATCGTGGAAAAAATCGCTTCAGCGAGTTCCCGCCTAGTCACTGTAGTGACTAGGCGCATCAAAAACTTATTGTCCAAACTATCGACAAATAAACTCTGTCGATTGAGGGCAGTAAAATGCCCAAAAAATAAATTGGAGAATGTAAATGAAGAAAATTCTAATGATGGTAAGTGCAGCGTGCTTTGCGGCATTACTGGTAAATTGTAAAAAGAAAGATAGCGGAGCGCCTACTGCAGCAAGCGGCGCGGCAGAAGTATGGAAATGCGACTTTAAAGGTACGAATACAGCGCCCAACGGCGAAACAGCTCCTTTTAGTTGGAAAGTTACATGGACGGAAACCGGCGACAAATCGACAATTTCAGGACAGGGCCAAGATGTCGACGGCCAATCGAATACGAGCGGCACGTGCGATGGCAAAAAATGTAAAGTGCATGAAGAATATATTTCAGGCTCGGGAAAAGGCAAAATTTACGATTGGGATTTTACCTATACCGATGCTGAAACGCGCAATGAGAACGTCTATGTCACGACTCTCAGCGGTACTTTCGCTGCGGCAAAAGACAAATCCGATACGGGCAAGCTGACGGCAAAGGCCGACTGCAAGCGTTAGTTTTTTATTTTTTTCCTCTCGGAAACCGAGAGGAAAATACTCAATTCTATTGTTAGCCTGTCTCGGGCGCAAAAGTAACCCATAGTTATGCATGCTCTCATTACCGGCGGTGCCGGGTTTGTCGGTAGCCATTTGGCGCGTGCGCTTTTGGCACGGGGCGACAACGTCTCTGTTTGGGATAATTTCCACACCGGCCGCGAAAAGAACCTTCCCGCAGCCACACTAGCTATGGAATTCCATAGCATAGATATTCGTGAGGTGACGGCGGCGAATCTGCCAAACTCGCGCTTCGGCAGATTCGATACCATCTTCAATCTGGCATGCCCCGCGTCGCCGCCGCACTACCAGAAAGACCCGATCTATACGTGGGAAACCTCGGTGCTGGGTGTTCGGAATATGCTGCATATTGCCGAAGCGCACGGCGCGCGGCTTCTGCATGCCTCGACCTCGGAAATTTACGGTGACCCGCAAGTGCATCCGCAGGGCGAATCGTATTGGGGCAACGTCAACACCGTCGGGTTGCGCAGTTGCTACGACGAAGGCAAACGCGCCGCCGAAACGCTGTGCGCCGATTTTGTGCGCACCGGCCGCGTCGATGCGCGCCTTTTTCGTATTTTTAATACATACGGCGAATTCATGCACCCCGACGACGGGCGCGTGATTTCGAATTTTTGTGTCGCCGCGCTCAAAGGTGCGAGCGTGCCAATCTACGGCGACGGCGAACAGACGCGCTCGTTCTGTTACGCTTCTGATCTTGTGGCGGGTATTTTGGCGCTGGCGGATTTACCCCGTGAAAAATACGACGGCCCTATCAACCTTGGCAACCCCGGCGAGTTTACTATCAACGAACTCGTGGGCGTACTCGAGAGCGTTACAGGTAAAAAACTTGAAATCCAGCATTTTCCTTTGCCAGCGGACGACCCGAAGATGCGTAAGCCCATTATCGAGCGGGCGCAAAAAATCTTGGGTTGGTCGCCGAAGGTTCAGCTTGAAGAAGGGCTCACAAAAACCTTGGCGTATTTTGCGACAGAGATTCAATAAAATAAAAAGAAGAAAAAATATTATGACTAAAATTGAGAAACAGAAAAGCGGTACATCCCCCCGCGAACCGTGGAGCGAGTTCTCGGTGTTGGTTGAAACCGTGGTGCGCTGGCGCGATCTTGATTCGTATAACCACATCAACAACAGCGTCTATCTCAACTATTTCGAAGAAGGGCGCATCGAATATCTGTACCGCATTGCCGCGATGGCAGGGGTCAAGGCGACTGACCACAATCGCTTCGACGGCTTTTCGAGCACGCTCACAAAAACCGAAATCGATTTCAAAGGGCAGGGATTTTTGCACGAGACGCTCGTTATCGGTATTCGCTACACCGCGATTCGAAAAATCTTTATGGAAGCCGAATACGGCATCTTTGTAAAAGCCGACAGACGCCTCTTGGCGCGCGGTAATTCGGTACAGGTCGCGATCGACAGTAAGGCGTTTAAGCCCGTGCGTGTCAGCGAAAAATTCATCGAATATGCAAAACAACTCGAAGGCGACCGCCTCGTTGTCGTGATGTAATGGATCGTCTCGCCGATTTTTTTAAGTCCAAGCACTCTCGTACCTTAAAAACAGGGCAGAAGCCCGCAATTGTTATTCTGATTTCAAGTCGTGGCAGCAACATGCGGGCGATTCTCGAAAAAATTCGCGAAGGCAAGCTCGAGGCCGATTGCAAGTTGGTCGTGAGCGACCGCGAAGCGCCGGGGCTCGACGTCGCAAAAAAAATGGGATTTCAGACAGAACTATTTTTGAAACGTAAGAGCGAGTCGCGCGAAGAATTTGACGAACGGCTCGCTGCGAGGCTCAAAGAGGAAAATCCTACTTTAGTTGTGTGCGCGGGTTATTTAAAAATTATCACTGTGCCGCTTTTGCGGGCGTTTCCGCAACGCATCGTTAACATTCACCCGTCGCTCTTGCCAGCGTTTCCCGGGCTCAAGGCGCAGCGTCAGGCGTTAGAGTACGGCGTCAAAGTCACGGGTTGCACGATTCATCTTGTCGACCACGGCGTCGATACCGGTAAGATTCTTGCGCAAGCTGCGGTGCGCGTCGAATCGGGCGATAACGAAGCGACACTGAGCCTTCGCATTTTGAAAGCCGAGCATGCGCTCTACTGGCAAACAATTGCGCAATATTTAAGTACATGCGTTTTGAGCAACGAGTAGAGTTATTATCTCAAAATCGATAGGCAAGTTCTAACGACGGTACGAAAAATTGGGACTGCGGCGTGCGCGTGAACGAAAAGTAGCGTGCAACGAGCGAGATCGAAAAACTATCAGTGAACGAATAGGTATAGCCCGCTTCTCCCCCCCACGAAAATCCATTTACGCTATTGTCGGCATTTTGTCCATTAGCGACTCCCGATATTGAGTAGATTGCGTAGCCCGCGCCCAGCCCAACATGAAAACCAAAGGGGAGTATGTAATTGACAAAACCGTGGATTGGAAATAGATTATTTGCGAGCTGCACGATTCCAGAGGGCGTGGTGTATTCATAGTCATAAATAGCGAGCGCGCTCAGACTTGCACCAATTTGAAAATTCTGCAATTGATAACTATAATTCACTCCGCTGGAAAATCCACCTTTATTCGTCTTGCGTTTATCTAAAGCAACTTGATTTGCCGCTTGATCGATCTGATCGATTGCACTACTTTGCGCAATGGCAAAACCGCCCCAAACGCCGATGCGGTGTGCGCGAGTCGCCGATTCGCCTGCGGCCGATTCGGCCCAAAGTGTGGGAGCGAGCACTGATCCGAGAAGTAATACGCATAATTTCTGCGAAAATGTTATGGACATAATATTCTCCTTTCGTAAAGTATTTATATCAATATACGAAATATCATGCCTTGGTGCGAAATTTTAATCCAAATCTCCTTTACGGGGCAATTTTCCTTTTGATGCTGTAAAATGCCACAAAGTGCCGAAAGTTATTTCCAAAAATTCCTTACATCTCCCTTGAGCGCGGCCGAAGAGACAGAGCTAGAGGCTAAGAAAGCTGATTTGATAGCTGCGCGCGCATTCGACGGCGAACCAGCATTCGGTACCGGCGGCATGCGGGCGGTGACGGGGTTAGGGACGAATCGGCTCAACCTGCAAAATATTGGGCGGCTCAACTTAGCCGTTGCCGAATATTTTAAGAAAACGAAACGCTCTCCGCTACTCGCCATGGGTTACGATTCGCGGCTCACGTCGCCCGAGTTTAGCCGCTTGAGTTATCATATCTTGTCGCGCGCAGGGGTGCGCGTCAAAATTTTTAAACGCCCGACGCCGACACCGCTCTTATCGTTTGCCGTGCGCGAACTCAAAGCTGACTGCGGCGTGGTACTCACCGCGTCGCACAACCCACCGCAGTACAACGGCTATAAGGCGTACGGCGCCGACGGTGGGCAAATTGTCTCGCCCGTCGATAATGAGGTGCAAAGACTTTTTCTTGAAACGCCGTACAGCGCACTGCCCGCCGATTTGTACGCGCTCGCTGAGACTCCAATCGCCGCCGCCGACCTCATCGAAGAAGAAATTTATGCGGCATACATGGCGCGACTCAAAAAAGAAGGCTTCTATCAGAATAAAACCAAACATGGCAGCATCTTGTATTCGCCCTTGCACGGCACGGGGGGATGGCTTTTTGAAAAAGCATTCAAAGAACTCGGTTATGATAATTTTCGCGTCTTGCCCGAACAGGCAGCACCCGACGGCAATTTTCCGACGGTGAAATCGCCCAACCCCGAAGAACCGGCGGCATTCGAGCGTCTATTGGCGGCGACCGTAGAGACGCAGCATGCTGCGTCTCTACTTATTGCCACAGACCCCGACGCCGACAGAGTGGGGTGCATGGTTCGAAAAAATGTAGAGACGCACCACGGTTCGACAAGCTCATCGCAGGTAGGCGCGTCTCTACAAGGAAATCCATATCATTTCTTGACGGGCAACCAGATCGGCGCGCTGCTCTTAGAGAGTATCGCACGGGGTTCGCACCAAAAAAAATCTCCCTACATTTGCAAAACGATCGTCACGACCGAATTGCAGCGCCTCATCGCCGACTCTTACAATATCAAAACCGTTGAAACCTTGACCGGCTTCAAATATATTGCTAGTGAAGTCGCAAAAGATCCCGACAATTATCTCTTCGGCGGCGAAGAAAGTTTCGGCTATCTGCCGGTGTCGTGGGTGCGCGATAAAGACTCGCTCTCGTCGGCGCTGGCTTTGGCAGAGCTCGCCGAAGACCAAGATCTCGTCGCCGCATTAGATGCTCTCTATATCCGCCATGGACTATTTCACGAGCTCTTACACAGCATCGATTTGAGCGCGAACCCGAATCTCTTAGGCGAGACGCTCGCCCGCCTTGCCGACCCGCGTGCGTTTGCCGTGCGCGTCGATTTCGGGCGCGAACTTTTCGATATTCTCGATTTACGAAAAGGTTCGGCAGAACCGCGCACTGAATCTTGCCGCGCATTGAAGTATACGTTAGGCGAGGCGGATGTCATACAGTTTTGGTTAAAAGATTTCTCGCGACTCACAATTCGCCCGTCGGGTACCGAGCCAAAGGTGAAGGCATACTTGAGTCTCATGGCAAGAAGCAAGCCGACTGTGGCGTCGCTCGCGGCAGATAAAGAAGCGTTGCAGCTCGAAGCCGAAGCGCTCTTAAAGAAATTCTTAATAGCGTTGGGAGTATAAAATTTTCACAGGGGGTGCCCCCCGTGAAAAGAAAGGCTATTTATTTTGCTGCACCTTCGACTTTGATCATTTTTTTCATTTCAGCGGCAAAGTCGGGATCTTCTTTGAATTTATCGTCGGCTTTCGCCATAGTTTCTAAAAATTTCATTTGGAGTTCGGTAAGTTTGGTTTGAATCGGAGCAAAAGCGGGTTCTTTTTCGATATTCTTGATTTGTGGATACTGTTTTTCGAGTGCGTCCGACGATTCTTGAGCTTTCTTCAATACCGCCGCCGCTTCTTTGCCGGTCGTTGCTTTTTCTAACCCGGCGATTGTCGATTCAATCGTTGCCAAGTATTCTTGGCCCGCAGCTTTTAAGTCGCCACCTTTTTTACAGCTTACAGCTACGAGAAGCGCTATTGCTCCCGCTGTCATCGTTAAAGTTTTTTTCATTCTAAAATCTCCAAAATATTTTTATCTTAAAGTACGGTAGTAGCAATTTGGCGACTAATCATCGTTAAGATTATACCTGACTCATGTACGGCATTTAGGGAGTCAATTATTTCTCTATATGACTGCGTAGAAACATATACTCCGTGACACTAGCCCACACGAATAATATCTCACCTCACCGAGAACGCAATTTCTTCTGTTGGCACAGAGTGCGAAAATATGCGTAGCGTATAATCTCCCGCCGCTAAGCGCACAAATTTGCGCACGTCGCGCGTCAACGGCTGCGGCGTACTCGCATCGAGTGCATACGCATAACCTTGCGCTCCGCGCTGCCGAATTATTAAAGGAATTTCTTGTCGCGCCGCCGCCTCGTTCGGGTGCAAGACATAGCGTTCTCCCGCGACGGGTGAAAGAACGAGCGGTATTGCGCCGTCGTCTCCCGCGTATTCGCCCGGCGTATGGCGTAGAAGGCAGCTGCGTGGGAGTTCGTCGGTTTGTGGTATCAGTTCTGCGTGCGCCGGGCAGTGCGCTCCGGCCAATTTTCCTGAGCGGCGACAGATGCGAATTTCCTTAAGTTTAGGCGAGTAGTGAAAGGTTTTACGCTTGTTGCCGTTTAGAAGCCGCACAATCGGATGAAAAATGCGCCCGGCACCCCAAGCGCCGCTCACCGATCGCATAGGCTTTCCTACCGAATTACCGACCCAAACCGCCACAACAAAATCTTCGGTAAATCCCGCGATCCAACCGTCGCGATAATCTTTCGAGGTACCGGTTTTTTCGGCAATGGGAAAAGGAAAGTCCATGAAACTGCGATTGCCGAATGCACGCCGTCGCAACCCCGCGTCCGCAAGCATGTGCGTTATGCGGTCTGCGGTTTCGATCGAAAAAATTCTCTGTCGTTTTCCCAAGCGTAGGGGATTTCTCGCACTATCATGTCCTAATTCGAGCGGGCGCATTTCCCCGTGCGAAGCGAGCGAGGAATAGAGCCGGGCGAGATGTAAAAGTGTCGTACCGCCGCTTCCGAGCGCAAGGCCCGCGCCGTAATAGTCGGGGGCTTGCGTCAGATGCGTCATGCCGCTGTTGCGGAAAAATTCGAGCAAGGTTGGGATGCCAATTTTTGCGGCAGCCGAAAGCGCGGGGATATTGCGCGAGGCAACGAGACTTTCGCGCAGTGTGAGATTTCCCCAGAAGCGCATATCGTTATTGTGCGGGCGGTACGTTTCATTCTCGCGGCCTGTGGCAAGGCTGAGTTCGCTATCTGAAAACATCGTCGTCGCGTTGAAAGTTCCGTTTTCAATACCGATACCGTACACGAAAGGCTTGAGTGTACTCCCGGCGCTGCGAATGCGTACAGCGTGGTTGATTTCTCCCGTGAGCGGTGCAGAAAAATCACTCGAACCGACGAGAACGCGCAAGATATCGCGATCGGCATTTTTTTCGATGACGACTACCGCTGCGTGCTCGGCGCCAGATTTTTGAATAGCGGGCATTTCGTTCGCGACGATATTTGCGACGCTCTCGCTCAAGTTTGCCGAAATTTCGCTACTTATGTCTCCCGCGGCCGGGAGTTTATTCTCTTTCAGCCAAGCGATAATATGTTGCGAACCGCGGACTGAAATGTTCGACGCCGTTCGCGTATTTAGTAGAGTGCTTTCGAGTCTTTGCCAATCGGGTATCTTTTCTCCATAGAGTTTTTTCCAGAGTTTTACAAACGCCGCTTGAAATGCCGGATGAATAATATTTTTCTGCGGACAATCCTCGCTATATTGCGAGCAACCGTTACGGATAAAAGTGCCGTGACTCACCATTATTACAAGTGCGACGATTTCTTCGTTCGAGAGCAGAGTAATATGCTTTCCGAAGATGCGCGTGGAAGCGGCGGAAAAACCTTGCGAGTTGAGAGGCAACGGCACTTGGTTAAGGTATGCTTCGAGTACGCGATGTTTACTTGCGCCAAACGTTAACCGCAGGCTAAGAGCGGCTTCGACTATTTTCTTGAGATAACGATTCTGGGGAAGCGTCTCGGCGTAGAGAATACGCGCGATTTGCTGCGTGATCGTCGAGGCTCCAGAACGAATGCGCCTATCTTTAAGGTTGCCAATTGCCGCACGTACGACCGCAATTGGGTCAATGCCAACGTGCCAGTAGAACCGTGCGTCTTCGGCAACGATCAAAGCGCGTACAAGTTCGTACGGGTGTTTTTCGAGCTGTAGCGACGAGCCATAAGCACCCGCCTCGTTTCGGTATTCGCGCAGTAAAATTTGTTCCTTCGAAAAAATACGTAGGGGATAAAAGCGTTCGATAGATTCGCGCTCAATCGGCACAAACAGCGTAGCGCACGCCAGTACGCAAATAATTACGGTGGCATAAGTAAGCTTGCTGCGAGATTTCATTTCGAGAATCGCTGCGTTGCAGGTGCGACGAGAAATAGAGCGAATGTTTCTAAAAAGTCTCATTCGACGACGATATCTTGTGCCGCGCTGCGGCCAAAAATTTCGCTCTCATACATGAGCTTTGCTTCGCCCGACGGATGTACCGCTTGCCCCCGCACCGTCGGCCGAATAATATAGCGGTATTCGTGAAACCCCGGTGGTAGATAGTCGAAGAAAAAAATAACTTTGTCGTGGCGATATTCGAAGCGTGTCGGTTCGGTGCCCGAATAGTAATTTTCGTCTTCGTGCGTTTGCTCAGTCGATTGCGCGGCGTTTTCGTCGATCTGAGTCGAGCCGACTTTTTCGGTGCTGAAGGCTGCGTTCATCACTTCGGTTTGTGCCGCCAAGGGGTCGACGATGACCACGTTGTAGTAAGGCTTCGGTGTCGTCACCATGAGCTTTTGCAAATAGAGTTCGCCGCGTTTGAGACGGTTGCCTCTGATTTTTCGTGCGGCCTGGCGTCCATTGGTGATTTCGACGGCAAAAAGATTGCGATTGAGTTCGATTCCTTCGTCGCGCGCTTTACCTTGTGCCTTTACCGGCGCATAACTGAGGCGTGCTGTATAATAAAGCCGTCCATTGTCCCCGCCCTTCGTAAAGATTAACGGTTGTTGCTTTCCCGGCGTTACCAGACTGCGCAGCTCGAGCAAACTCCAAGACTTTTTTTGCACGTTGAGCTTATGCGAATCGAGCTCGCGCGAAAATATGTTTTTCTCGCCAATTTTTGCCTCTGCGAGAAAGCGAAACGGAGCTCCTGTAGTTTCGTATGTGTTGCGATAGCTGTCGAGCGACATCGCGATCAACCCGATGGCATGCGTATCGTACGAGGCTTTTCCTTTGAGCAAATGGTTCACGAGTTGTGGAATAAGCGGATTTTCTTTATCTAACGCAATGAGAGTTTCTAAAACAAGCGCGGCGCTCGAAGTCGGTGAATAGAAGGCCTGCGTAATTTCTGCATTTGCTTTCTCTTTGATCGTAATCGAAGTCGTCGTTATTTCCATACGATTTTTCAAAAAATCCAATAATCGTTGTGTATCGGCATTGTCGCGGTAGGAGCGTAAGCCTTCTGAAGCGGCAATCGCGAGCGCGAGCCGCGCTCGGGCTCGCACCGAGAGCGTCTCTTCGTTGGTGAGCAAAAATTTCGTGAGGCTTTTCTGGTGTTCACCTTCGCGCGCCATGACGAGGTTCGTTAGAGCGAGCGTTTCGAGAGTATAATGACGATTATTGTTCATGCCAGAGCGTAGATATTTTTCGAGGTAGGCTAATATTCCTTTACGAATCGAGCGGGGCGTATCGTATTTTTTTGCTTCGGCAACTTGCAAAACCGACAGAGCATACGCCGAAAGATAGGGGTCCGACGGAAGAGAAAAACGCGCAGATTTTTTCCACAACAAGAGGCCGCCGTCGGTGTTAACAAATTCGCTGAGCTCACCCAAAAATAATTTTTCGATTTGGTTAAAATCGTAATTATCGGTAGAGAGCGGCTTGACCGCAAAACTCTGTAAAAGTTCGCCTGCAGTGACGGCTAAAAGAAACGCCGATGCGCGTTGCTCGAGACAAAAATAAGGGTTTGCAGCATAAAAACGAAATGCCTTGTCAAAACCAAGAAGCGCGGTCGACGACAGTGTGACGTCAAGAGAACCCAAATTGCCCAGCACCGCGTTCGTGGACGGAATCACAATCGCTTCTTGCGTTTGACTATCGGTAAAACCTGCGATTGCGACCGTCTCGGCACTCGGCGCTTCAATAATCGGAAATTCAACCTTCACGCGATCGGTCAAATCGGCATCTTTAAACCCGTTTTGCCGGAGCGCCTCTCTCGCATCTGCACGCGCGGTAACAAAACCTGAAAAAACTATCGGGTGCTCGCTGTTTTTTTCAACCTTAATGTCCTTCGGTTGCCCGCGTAGTGCCGCTATCTGCGTCGCATATTTTTTGAGATCAAGATTCGCATCGAAACTCACCTCGCGCGCTTCGCCCGCGCGCAGAGAGAGTGTTGCGTTGCCATCTCGGTTTAAGAAATCAGCTTTGAGATTGACGGAAAAATCTCCCGCTTGACCGGTTTGATTAATGACGATCGCACCAAGCTTCAAGGTGTCGCCCGCGCGCATAAAGCGCGGCATCACAGGTTGCACGACAAGCGCTTTTTGAACGCGAAATTCTTTCTCGTAGTTTGCAAATTTTCCGTTCGCGGCGCCTAACGCCATGATGCGAAACGTCGAGAGATTATCGGGTAATTGAAAAGACACCTCGGCGTTCCCGTTCTTATCGGCCTTCAAATCGCTTTTCCAGTAGGCGGTGTAGCGAAAATTCTTTCGCGTGCCCGATTCGCTATCCAAAGAAAATCCCCCCGAACCCGAGCCCTCGGCCGCTTCGCCGGGGCCGCCGCCCGGGCTATTGCCTTTGCCAGAAAAATCGTATTGGTGAATAATCGTGTGACGGTTTTCAAAAAGTTCGATCGCAAGCGGCCATGCCCCGAAGAAGAGCGAAACCGGATCGGTATAGTGATAGTTGACGAGATCGAGTACGGCGCGATCAGCAACCGAGAGCGCAATCTCCGCGTCGCTTTCGGTACGAATCGAAATTTTCATGAAATCACCGGGCCCGTACTGCGCGCGATCGTAGCTCAAATCGAAGCGCGCTCGCTTTGAGGCAGTATCGACCGCAAGATTCAAAGAACCTACTTTGAAAGCGGGCGCACCCAAGTCTTCGTAAAGCGTGCGTTTCGAGAGTTTTTCGCGTGGCTTGATAATGAGCGCGGTTAAATACACGTTGGGAAGGTATTCTTCTTTGATTTCGACGGGTACCGTGATCGCGTAATCGGTAATTTCCAATTGCTTATGCCAGTATATACGCTCGCGTTCGAGAGAGAGAATGAGGCGGCCAGTTTTCACCGGCGATTGAATCACAATCTTAGCCGTTTCGCCCGGTTTGTAGCTCGTCTTATCGGAAACAAGACTTACCGTGTCGTCGTCGCGCATGAAAAAACCGTCGCTCTTGCCTGCGGCATAAAAAGCAGTCCGCGCAAAACCAAGCTCCCCCTGCGCTTGCGCAAGAATATAATATTCGCCGCCTTTCGCAGGGGTAAAAACAAAAGGCGTCGGTTCGGCACTCGTGCTGATCGTTTCAGCGTGAACGAGCTGGCGCACGGCATTGTTTTTTGTTTGCAGAGACTCGTTCGCGCCCTGCGTGCGCACACTTTTCCATGTCGTGTGCAGCATCTGTATCTTGACGGGAATATTCTCGCGGACTTTTCCATCTGCCGTCAGGGCGATAATTTCAAACTGCATCGCATCGCCTGCCTTTACATAGCGCTCGCGCGTGCGAATTCCAACGGCAAATTTTCCCGGCATGATTTGCGCGCTTTGCCGGTTCGCGACGCTTTTATCGTCGATATCTTTGACGCTTGCATCGACGTTGAGCGTATAGGGCATCGCAAGGCGGATTGTCTTCTTTTCGGGGCTATCAATCGTCTCGCTTGTGACCATCGGCGAGAGCGGAATCTTAAAAGTAGATTTTCCATTGGCGGCAAGGCGGCCGTTCGTGCCGGTAAAAAAACCCGTATCAATTTCGTCGCTTTCACCGAAATATACATAGCGTTGATCGCCAAAGTTGAAATCGGGAAAATTAGCAAAGCTTGGCGTAAACTTTGCGCGCGAGACAGCAACCTCGAAGCGGGCGTTTTGCATCGGCGCGCCGAAGAGATATTTTCCCTCGACTGTCGTTTCGAGCGTATCGGTGGCGCTCGTATCTCTTAGCCCCGAAAGCGCAACGGCAAAATTGACAGGGCGAAACTCTTCGATTTGAAACGTCTCTTGGACCATTTGTTGCGGAAACCCGTCGCTTTCGGCGAGTGAGATCGTATAGTGTCCCAATGGTGCGTCTTTGGGGATTTCGACAGAGCCAGCGATACCGCCCTCGGCGCTCGTTTTCAGACTCTGCGACCAAATCGCCTTGCCCTCGGCGTTCGTTATTTCCGTTTTAATTTTCGTGCTCTTCAACGCCTCCAAGCGGTCTTCGGTACGCGCCGTGACGAACGCTTTGAAATAGACGATATCCCCCGGTGTGTGTAGTTTGCGATCGAAAACGATAATTCCTCCCAATGTTTTCGTGCCCGGCCGGTACGAAAAATCGCCACCGCCAGGGCTAATCGATAGGCGTTGTTCCTTGGACGTTACGAACGCTTTATCGTTACCGTATTCTGCAAGGTATGTACTTGCTGCGCCGCTCACGCCAAACGAAGAGCCTTTGAGAAGACAGTAGCCTTCGCTATTCGTTTCGCAACTACCGTCCATAGATTTCGCCGCATACCGCGTTATTTTAACGCCAGCGAGCGGGCTTCCAGCAGTGAGCGCGTGTAGCCAAATGTGGCTACCACCCAATGCCGGACGCGCCGTAATTCCTAAATCGGTCGCCTGCACTGCGAGCGCAGCGCTTTCTTTATCGCCGGGCCGGGCGATTTCGGCAAAAACCCAACCGCGTTGTTCGGTTAAATACGGCGAGAGATTAAACGCCGAGCGGCCGATGGCATTTTTTTGAATGCCGGTTGCGAACGACTGTGCTGCGCCGGAGCGACCGCGCAAAAATTCACGTAGCGAATACGCATTTGCCTCTGCAGAGAAGTCGAGAATTTCATTTAAGCCAAAATGGGATACAGTCGCAGCCAGCATGTCGATATTAGAAACATAGAGCGGATAATTCTGTTTCATTGTGGCTTCGATGACCGAGCCCGATTCGACGCGCTCGAAAAACTGGTCACGGTCGGGTAGGGTGATTGAAAAATTTCCGCCACGCACAAGACGATTTCCCATAACATCATTGAAAGGTGCGAGCGTAATTTTATATGCTTGACCCGGCTGCACGTTAAAGCCCGAAATACTTAAAGCCGTTGTCTCGCCGTTCGAAACCCAAAGTGGCTTTGCGGGGGGAGAAAATTCGATAGCCCTTGCGGCAGTCTTAGCGTCGACTGGGTTCGAAAAACGAAACTCGATATTATAGCGCGTGGACCAGGTCTCTGCCTTTTCCGAAAAATTGGCGGTAAAATCGCCGTACGTCTCGAAACTGCGTACTTCATCGCTAGCAAGTTCGGTTAAGATGCCACGTGCCTGAAGACCTTGAGCGAAGCGCAGTTCAATTTTAGCGGCACGTTTAAATTTGTCGCGGGGCGTAATTCGCCACGTGCGCCCGTTGCGCTTTTTCATGATTCCACGCCAATCAACTTCTTCTGCCTCATTCAGCGTGTAATCGAGCGCCGAATCGTTTTGCGTTAGTTGCAAATGACTACGCAGTGCATCCGCCGCGACTGGAAAATTAAACGTTAGCGAAAAACGCTCCGTATATTTGAGCTTCGTATACGTACTCGGAGAAATATTTTCTATAACCAACGGGGGAACCTCCATCTTAAAGAGAAAACTCTTGGCGCTCGCCAATTTTTGTCCCGTAAGCGCAGTCGTGTCGCGGCGAATCGTCACTCGGTATTCGGCGCCTTGACGCCAGTCTTCGTCGGGAACGAATGCGCAGATACGGCTACCATACCAGCGAAAGCGCCCCTTCACGGCAGGTGTTAGAGTAAATGCGCCGTGCGTCACATCGTCAAGCGCCGCCAGCGGTACGATCGGGTGCGAGAAGACGACAAGAATTTCTTTGCGCTCGTCGCCGAGACTAATTTTTCCTTCGGGAGTCGCCTGCACGATGCTCAAAACCTTCTCGTCAATTGCCCTTGCTTGTGGTTTTTCAGTCGCCAGTTTGAACTCGGGGGAGCGCGCGCCCATGATTGCCAGCGCGGGTATGCTGAGTACCGTCGCGCAAATAACTACGCGCGCCCACGTTGCGCGTGGCCAGTATTGCGTTAGTCGCTTAACTGCGTTCTGAATAGATGTTAGCATGCACCAGCATAGGCAATATTGTTTCGACGGGAAGTATTTTTTGATGCCTATTGGTCAGAGAAATTTTCCCATCGCTTCGGGCACGAGCGTCGCAATATCGCTCGCAAGCATGCCGCGATTGGTCGCATGGCGATTTACCCAAAGCCGACCCGCAGCGGCGTGTACGAAAACACCCACACACGCTGCGGCAAAGGCGGGCATTTGGGTGGCGCAAGCGGCGATAATACCCGTTAAGACATCGCCCGAACCGGCGGTTGCTAGCGCCGGGTTTGCTTCGAGACTGACGCGCGTTATCTCGCGCGGTGCGGCGATGAGCGTGTGCGCGCCTTTTAAGACGACGACAGCGTCGGCGATTTCTGTAGCGCGCGCGACGGCGGCATAGCGATCGCTTTCAATTTCGTGAGCGGTGGTGTTGAGTAGGCGCGCAAGTTCGCCCGCATGCGGCGTCAGAATTTTGGGCGCAGCGCAATTGCGGAGTTCTGAAAGATTGTGGGCGGCGAGCGTGATCGCATCGGCATCGATGACGAGCGGCACTTTTGCTTCTTTAAGGAGTAGGGATAGAATTTGCGCCGCATCGGCATCGATACCAAAACCGGGGCCGACGGCGATTGCTCTACATTTTAAGAGCGCATCGCGCGCAGACTGCGTTAAATTATTTCTGTCGAGCGCGGCGAGCATGACTTCTTTGACATCTGTTGCCAGCGCGGGTAGCGCATCGGGCCACGTGCAAACCGTCGCCAGCCCCGCGCCGGCACGCAACGCCGCTTCGGCGGAAAGTTTCGCCGCGCCGGTCTTGCCGACGCTGCCTGCAAAGAGCGCAACGGCACCTGACTTATACTTATGCGTACTCGCGTCGCGCGGAGAAAAAAATGTCGCCATCTCGGCATCTGTCAACATGCAGGCGGTCAATCCTACTTGTTGTAATATTTTTGCATCGGCAACGCCCAACGGCACGACGTGCAATGAGCCCGCGTAGGCGCGCCCCTCGGGCGTCAAGAGACCCGGTTTTGCGTACGCGAATGTGACGGTATGATGCGCACGCACGGCAACGCCCCACACGCGACCGTTATCGGCGTCGAGTCCCGAAGGAATGTCGAGCGCTATCCGCAGTGCCTTAGTATTGTTCATCTCGGTAACGATCGTCGCTTCTTTGTCCTGAATCTCGCGCGAAAGCCCGATGCCAAAGAGCGCATCGACGATAATATCGACATGGGCGAGCGTCGTTAAGAAATATTCATCGCGGGGATTAACTGCGGCATAAATCGCTAAACCCGCAGCGTGGGTGGCTTCGTAATTTATACGAGCGTCGCCTTTGAGGTCTTGCACGTTTGCCGTGAGAAAGATTGTTATTGCGGCATTCGTCGTGGCAGCCAAGTGCCGCGCGACAACAAAGCCGTCGCCGCCGTTGTTGCCCATACCGCAGATAATCGCGACCTGCGGTGTTTCCTTTTGCAAGGCAGGCAATAGCTCGCTGATGTTCTGCGCTGCACCGCGCCCGGCGTTTTCCATAAGAACAATGCTGGGTATCTTGAGTAGCTCTGTCGCAAGGCGATCGTAGGCGCGCATCTGGTTGCGGTTGAGTATAGGCTGAAGTTTCATAAGACAACCGATCGGAGTGCCATGCTGCGTTAAGGTTTGTCAAACCGATGCGTATAGGCCTCTGTATCCGGGGCTTTGCGGGCATAAGCGGCGGCAAAGTGCGGCGATGCGATGATAAAATCTGCCGTCGATCGATTCGATGCGCTTGCGACATTATAGAGTACGCAGATTCTGAGGAGCGCCTTGACATCGACGTCGTGCGGCTGCGCATGCATCGGATCCCAAAAAAAGAAAATGATGTCGATTTTTTCTTGCGCGATGAGCGCGCCCAATTCGAGATCGCCGCCCAATGGCCCTGATTTCAGCTTTTGAATGTGCGGCGTCTTGCCGCTGCGCTTTTGAATCGCGTTTTCGATAAGGGTACCCGTGGTGCCGGTGCTCGTAAGGTTGTGCTGGCCAAGCGCTTGCCAATTAAGTTCGACCCATTCGATGAGATCGGTTTTGCAATTATCGTGCGCGACTAACGCGATGCGTTTCTTGGGATGCATGGTACCGAGGTTCAAGCTGACAACTGTGCTGCAATTGCAAATTGCCTTGACGCGAAGCCTAAAAGGCAATTCACTACTCTATGAAATTCAAAAACACGCTGCTCGCGCTCGGCCTTATCGGCGCGCTTGCCATAACACGCTTCTTGCCGCATCCCCCTAACTTTACCCCGGTTCTCAGCGTTGCAATTTTTGGCGCAGCCGTGTTTTCGCAGCGCTTCGTCGGTATTCTTGCCGCGCTCGCGGCGATGGCGCTTTCTGATATCGCCTTCGGTTGGCACAGTACGCTGCCATACGTTTATGGGTCAATGGTATTAGGCGGAGTAATCGCGTTTACTCTGCGCAAGAACCGTAGCGTTGGCAAACTCATCGTCGTTACACTTTCGAGTAGCATTCTATTTTTTATCGTGACAAATTTTGGTGTTTTCGTATCGCAAAACTTATACCCGCGTACCTTGTCGGGACTTGCGGCTTGCTATACGATGGCGCTGCCTTTTCTGAAAAATTCTCTCGCGGGCGATTTGCTTTTTACTCTGGCACTCTTTGCGTTCTACCATTTTCTAACGCGCAAGCAATTAGTGGCAGCGCCCGAAGCGGCTTAAATCGATCTGCTCGCCCGCTTCAGCGACGCCACTCTCGTTCGCGGCGGGCGAACGATTTTTTCGCATGTCTCGTTTGAACTCACTGCCGGTGATCGTATCTATCTTACCGGCGAAAACGGCGCGGGTAAAAGCTCGCTCTTAGCCCTAATCGCCGGGCGATTGCATCCCTTAGGCGATGCGCGCCACCGCGTCTATGTATGGGATACCGCCGAAGGCGACGCAATGCGCAAAGCGCGTCGGGCAATCGCATTCGTCGGTTACGACGAGCAGTTGCGCCTCAAAGCGTTGCACCAAAAAAGCAGCGTCGAAAATTTCTTGATCGAACATTTCGACGGTGCCGATTTTCTTTACCGCGAGCCGACCGATTATGAAGCGCAACAAGTCGCGCAGACTCTGGCGGCGTGGCAATTGACTCCTATTGCCAAGAAAAAAATTGCGACGCTTTCGTTGGGCGAGATGCGTCTGGCGATGATTGCGCGCGCGGCGCTGTACGAGCGAAAAATTTATTTACTCTATGAGATTTTTAACTCGCTGTCTCCCGATAAGGCGGCGCTCGTTACCGCTTGGCTGAATGCATTACCGCAAACGGCGGCTGTAGTAATAACCAGTCACGACAAGGCGCGCATGCAGGATGTATCGTTGAATCGGTTATGGCATCTTGAGGGTGGCAGGCTACAGCAAAGCGAGACTTTACATTTTTCAGAACAAAAAAATACAAGAGAAACGTTTCGACAAAAGTCGACTGAAGCGGCGCAACCCCAAGGACAGCGATTAATCCACTGCGCACACGCCGATTTTTTTCACGATTTTATTCAAATATTTCACGACCTGTCGTTTAGCGTGCATGCGGGCGATCGGATACTCCTTACCGGGGCCAACGGTTCGGGAAAAACGACGCTGCTCAAAATTATGCACGGCGATTTTTATCCGATGTGGGAGCCGGAGGATTCGGGACGCGGTATACTTCATTTCGAAAATGCTCTCGAGCACACCGTGAAATCCGCCTTGTGGTCGAAGGTGCAGTTTATTGCAGCGACGCACTTCGATTATTATCCGCCGCGCATGACGGTGCGCGATGTGATCGCCTCGCGTTACTCGGGGTCGATTTACGATTTTGCGGATACATTGCCGCCAGCGGTTGAACCCTGCCTACGCGCATTGGCCGTCGCAGATTTTTTAGCGCAGCCTTTCAAAACGCTCTCCGACGGCGAAAAGACGCGCGTGCTGTTTGCGCGGGCGTTCGCGTTGCCCGCTGCGGTTTACCTCATCGACGAAGGGTTTCTGGCTCTGAGCGAACGCTACTTTGCCGTCGCCGCTGCCTATTTGAACGGCATTGCACCGGCGGCGACTGTAGTTATCGCAGCGAACGAACGTTTAGAGGCGCTGCGGCAGGCGTTGCAATTTCCGCTGCAAGAGCGGTCTATGAACCAAATTAGCTTTACAAAAGATTCGGGGATGCAGATGCCGATAATAAGTTAAGATGCGCCGTTTTTTTCTGCCTTCATTTTATTTTGTATCGAATCTTTTTTCGTTCGGTACTGCGGCGGCATTGAGTGCGCTCGTCGCGAGTTTGCTCACGTTTGTGTACGTCATGTATTACGGCTACGCGCTGAATTTGCCGCAGCTCGACGAACTTATTATTGCGTTACTACTTATTATTCAACCGACGATTCTTTTTCAAGGCGCTTTTTTCGGCCTCTTTCATAAAGTGCGTTTCTCGGGGCTCACGCGCAATATCGCGAACATGAACCGGTGGATTACGCGCGGCGACAAATGGACACAGGTCAAGATTGCCGAAAATCTAAACGCCGATGAAATGCGCGCGTTGTTTCGAACGCTCTGCTATTTGCCGCGCAGCAATGCGATAATGTCGGCAATCATGCTCGCCTGCATCGTCGCGGCGGCGACCTCGTATGTTTATTTTCGATTGCACTTTTCGCAAACGCATTTAATCCAAGTTGCGATTATCTCAATTATTGCGGCATTTTTACATGCCGGGTTTACCGCGCTCATCACCGAACTCATTACCGGCGAAATGCGTTCGCGCATCAAACGGCGGATGTACGAACGGCGTGTCGAGTTTACCGAAATACCGCTCGCGCGGGTGAGTTCGAAAATTATTTTCTTTATTCTAATTTTGGTCGCTACGCTCTTTGTTTCTAACTTTTTAGTCTATCAAAATGTGCCTTTTGCCGTCATGGTGCGCTTCTCGTTCTTGGCAATCGTGACGTCTGTCATCATGGCGTATATGATGTTCGCGATTATTATCCAGTCGCTCAAAGAAATCGAAGCGGCGGCAGAGAGTTTGAAACGCGGCGAAAACGCGAATCTATTTCCCGAGACGCTCGATATCGAATTTATCAATGTCGCAACGGGTCTCATCAGCGCGACGGAAAAAATTCGCGATTACCAAATTAATCTCGAACGTAAAGTCGAAGAGCGAACGCGCGAATTAACTCAGGCGAACGCCGCGCTCGAAGCGAAAGACAAGCTTATTCAAATGGAACTCGATTTCGCGTCTGAGATACAGAAGGGTATTATACCTGCGCGCATCGAAGAATGGAACGGCTTACGTTTTTACGGTTTCTATAAGCCGATGGAGAAAGTTTCTGGCGATTACTACGACGTGTTTCCCACTCATGGCAATCGCATGGGCGTACTCATGGCAGACGTCTCGGGGCACGGTGTCCCTGCGGCGCTGATTACGACAATGGCAAAAGTCGCTTTTGCCCGCGCCGCGCAGAACACCGCATCTCCGGCGCAGACGTTTCGCGAAGTTAACGATCAACTCTTACAGATTGTGACGACGCAAGACTATCTCACGGCGTTTTACTTGACGATCGACGAAACGCACCATTTCTATTTCGGCAATGCCTCGCACCAGCACGCTAAAATTGTGCGTGCAGAAACCTTGACTGTCGAGTCGCTCGACACCGACGGTCTTTTCGTAGGAGCGATGCGCGAGGCCGATACAAGTTATGCAGAAAAAGAAAGTCGCCTTTATGCCGGCGACAGACTCTATCTCTATACCGATGGGCTCATTGAAATTCGCAATCGGGAAAACGAAGAGTTGGGCAACGAGCGCTTCGATGTGCTACTCGCCGCCGCACGCGATTTTGCGGGCGAAAAAGCGGTGCCGCACATTGTCGAAGAAGTATTTCGTTTCGCCGAAGGCAATAAGCCCAACGACGACATTTCCATTTTAATGGTAGAGGTCGACCCGCAATACGCGCGATTCTTACAAATCGCAAACGGCGCCTATCAGCTCATCGACCAAGGCAATCGCGAAGACGGGGCACGCTTTCTCGACGAAGCGATGCAATTATACGATAAGCACGAAAAATCTTTGAAGACCGCCGGTTTCGTGAACTATGATTTAGGGCATGTCGAAAAAGCCGAAGGCTATTTAAGAAAGTATATTGCGTTAAATCGCCAAGACGCCGAAGTTTTTTATGTCTTAAGCTCGATCGCAATCCAGCATCAAAATTTCGAACAAGCCGAAGAATATGCGCGCGATGCGCTCAATCTCAGGGCGAGCTATGCACTCGCTTATAACAATCTTTCGATCGCCTGTTTACATTTAGGCAAATACGCATTGGCGCGTTTTGCGATCGATAAGGCGCTCGCGTACGAGCCGGAAAATCAAGAAATTAAAAAGAACGCAGAACGGCTCAGCGAACGCTTACAGCAAGGGGATTAAATATCTTCTTTCTCGTCGCTTTCAAAATCGATCGATTCGCTATCCGAATCGCCGACAACGACAAAATCGATCTGGTCGATGACTTCGTTTTCAAAAGCGATTTTTAAGCGGTATTCGCCTTCGTCGAGTTTCTGATAATTATCGATTAGAAGTCCCTGTCCTTCGGCTATTGCGCGGTTGCGCAAATCTATTTCTTGGTATCCCAACGATTTTTTTTGCAGCGAGATACCATAATAGGCGCCGCTGCGTAGCTTTAACGGTTGGTATGCATACCACACTACATCGTCGCGTTCAAAAATGGGCGGCGTCGACGGTCGCTCAAAACGCTGCGGCTGAAAAACTTTTTTCTCGAACGCCGTAAGTTCGGTATGATCGGCTACGGTAAAAGCAAATTTGCCGTGTGTTTTCGAGCAGGCACCCATCGCGAGCGCCGCCAACACTACAACCTGCATCCGCATAGTTGAATATCGGCGCGGAGCGCTTTCGGTTAAAGATTTTTCTCGACTGCCGGGTAGCCTTGCCCGTCGGCAACGACGCCGACACCCGTCGTACTCGGCCATTCGGCATTATGCCCGCGCTGCGAATAAACTGCGCGCAGCGTTATCTTTTTTATATCTTGCATGAAAAGCGGTAACCGCAAACGGCCGTTTTTGCCCCAGGCATCTTTTTGAATTTCGATGAGCGGATGCTGTAGTGCGACATTACCACCGCCTTTTTTATGCGCGGGAAAACCGGGCTTATAGAGGCGCACCGTGGCGATGTTTTTGGTGAGCTTCAGGCGGTTCGGTAAATCGGCGGCCATAATTTCGGGAAAAGCCAATGTGACGATTACGCGCGTACCAAACTGCCCGCGATTGACAATTTCAATCATGCTCTCATTGCCAACGACATTGAAAACATCGACAAACGGGAAAATTTCGTCGCGCGTCCATTGAATCCACGCGAGGCCGTTGAAGCGATACGTGACGGCGCCGAGTGTCAAAAATTCGTCGTTAGGCTTTTCGTCGTTCTTGGTAATTTTGACGCTCTTTGTATCAGAGTTTGCCGCCGTAAATTGTTGGCTAAATTGCCGCGCGTCGAAGAGGTCGACAAGTTTTTGCTCGGCGCCGTGCGTCACTAAGACTTGCGAGCGTTTATTACCGGTTGCGATAAAAAAAACTTTGGGGTCGACGATAATATGCGGCCATGCGGTTTGCCTGAGTAATTGATAATTTTTTTCGGTAGGAGTGAATATGGCCAGGCGCGTCTTTTGCTCGGCTTCGAAGAGTGCGACATCTTCAAACGACGCGCTGTCGTCGAGCTGGTATTTTTTCTGGAGCAATATTTTTTCGACTTTTAACCCGGTTAATTTTTCGATCTCTGATTTAGAGATATGGGGATTTTTTTTGCAGGCAATAACGAGTAGAATCACCAGCATGCCGCTGAACATTTTCATGGTAAAGCCCGTTTTCTAAATTTCGATGCCACGAAAAGAATCTTAATTACTGTATTCGAGACCGCTCCATGGGGTTAAGGCAGCAATTTTCGACTTAGCGGCGATTTTTGGCACTTTTTTTCTTTTTGACGGGCACCTTTTTCTTCACTGCTTGCTTTGATTTTGGCTTGGTCTTTGTAATAGTTATTACATTTTTTTTGTCTTCTTTCATCGGTATCGGTTTCGGATCTTTCGCTTCTTCGGCTAAAATAAGC
>JAFEGD010000019.1 GCA_018240245.1 Spirochaetota bacterium
AAGTTCAGCGCCTTTTTTACCGACGCACCCTTGCAAAATGCGATCGATAAATATATTGCGCTCAATTTTTCCGAAGAACACTTTAGCGCGCAAATGCTCGAACGCGCAAACCCGCTGCGCAAAATCGTCTATATCAATCGTCTCGATAGAAAACTTCATTTGCGCTTTAGTTTCAACCCGCTCGTCGGCGCCAACGGAGTCGAACGCCTGCTAATTTTAATTATCGACGAAACCGACGAAGAGACGCTGCGCGAAAAAATCGATATCGCCGAAGCCAATAAGCGTTCGGAGTTCGACGTCTTAATCAATATGATGCAAGTGCCCCCGGCTCTACTACAAGATTTCCTCGCACAACAGAGACTTTTTTTGCGCGAAGGCAAATCTCTTATCGCGGCGTTCGAAAGACTCGCGAATGCCGATTTTTTGAAATTTGCGACCGAGACGCACGCGCTGAAGGGAAACGCGCTACAATTCGGCTTTTCCGAGCTCGCCGAGATTTTGCACGAGCTCGAACAATTAATGCAAGATGCGTCAAAAAAACAACCGAGCGAAGAACGCTTTATACGGCATGAAATTTCCCGTTGCATCAATGCGGCAGAGAGCTTAATCTTACACCGCGACCAGTTAATCGCGCACATCAAGGCATTGGTCGGGCAGGACACCACCGAATACACTAGTCTTGCTAGTCTAAAGACTTTTTGGCTGCGCCAACTCGAAGAGCGCGCGCAGAGACATTCGGTTCGCGTTTCGATCGCTCTCGAATTTGCTGCGGGAACCGATATTGTACTGCAACAGTTACATAACGTGCTCGTACAATTCGTACGCAATACGTTTGCTCATGGGCTTGAAGCCCCGGCTGAACGGCGCGCCGCCGGTAAAGACGAAGCGATGCATATCGGCATTTCAAGCCAACTCAACGCACACGGTTTCGAAGTCTATTACGACGAAGACGGGCGTGGGTTCGAACAGCTCAAGAACGTCAAAATGTTGCCCATCGAAGCGATGCTCCAAAAAAAGTTGACGTCCGCGCATAAGACTGCGACGCTTGAATACGGACGCGGCCTAGGAATGAATTATGTCGCACACAAAATAAAAGAATTGAGAGGCACGGTTACCTTCAGCAGTCAAGGCACGTTGACTAGAATACGTATTTTTATTCCACGAGACAGAGATGAGCGATAAGATTTCTACAATGCAATTACTTATTGTCGACGACTCCGAATTAATTCGCACATTAGTCGAACAAGTGATTCGCGAAAACCTGCGCGAGAAAGCCGAGAATGTCGTATTTCACCACGCCGCCAACGGCCAAGACGCGCTTGAAATTACGCAAAAGTATCCGATCAATCTAATTTTCTTAGACTGGAATATGCCGGTACTCGACGGTATCGAATTTGTGCGAGCAATCCGCATGACGGGCAATAAAGTTTCGATAGTCATGATTACATCGATCACCGACAGCGAAAAAATATTGCAAGCTGCCGCCGCAGGCGTCAACAGCTATATCGAGAAACCTGTGCGCGGCCCGCAACTATGGAACCAAATAGGAATGTTTTTCAAAAATGCTGGATTTTGAAGTATTCACCGCAGCGTTTCGGCATGTGTTTTCCGATTTCGTCAGCCTGAAAGAATTGACGAGCGAAAGCATCGACGTATTGCCCGAGAAATATCAAAGCGTTACCGCGCGTATCGATCTTTCGGGCGATGCGCGCGCGACGCTTTGGCTCAACGTCGGCCACCCCGGCGTCGTTATCGCGATGAAAAAACTGAATATTCCCAACGCTGACGAAGACCGCATGTTCATGGATACCGTGGGCGAGCTCTTAAATATTATCGTCGGCTCTGCGCAGCGCAATACACCTTGCCGCTACGATTTTTCACTGCCGCGCTGCTACAAAGGCGAAGCGTACCCGCTACGCTTCGCCGAGAATGCGCGCACCGAAGCTAGGCGCTTCATCTTTGAAGAATTTGAAACTATCTTAATTCTCGAACAAGCGTAGTCACCGTAGTTTCGCACGCGACTCTCAAAAATCAATTGGATTGGTCTCATGATGTGACATAATTTGTGTTACAAAAAGTTACAACTCAGTCATGAAATTTTGCGCTAAATACGCTCCACCGAAGGCATGCGAAGCTTGAAACTCTGAAGCATTTTGTTGTTCTTGCCAATGCTCAACACCGAACAACAACCGATCACCGTAAACGCCGAGTTTACTCTGGGCGACGCCGCGCATATTTTGCTGCTCTTAAAAGAAGATCTCCGCCGCAAAATTCCGGCACAGGTTTTTAATATTTTTTTTACCGAGCTGCAAGCGGAGATTATGGAAAATGAACTCTATCTTTATTGTCTGAATGCAGAAATCGAAAAACACATCCACAGCCAGTACCGCCGCCGCATCCAAGAAATCGTTGCGGCGTTAGGTTTTAGCGGCGCTGTGCATATCGTCGCGCGTAAAGCCGTCGCCGCAGAGACCGCGCCGAAAAAATCACCGACGCACACAGCGCGCTCCGAAACGGCGTTTCCCAATAAAATCGATCTTAACCCTCACTATACCTTTGAACGCTTTATCAAAGGCCCTTCGAACGAACATGCGTACGCGGCAGCGTACGGCGCAGCCGAAAAACCCAACGATTACCATAATCCTCTTTATATCTACGGCGGCGTTGGCTTAGGCAAAACGCATCTGATGATGTCGATCGGCAATCATATCGCGCTCGCATATCCATGGCTCAAAGTTAAGTATTGCCCGACAGAAATTTTTCAGAGCGACCTCATCGAAGCGATGAAAGATAAAAATCTTTCGTATTTTAGAACGCGCTACCGCAGCGTCGACGTGTTCTTACTCGACGACGTACAATTTATCAGTAAAAATGCAGAGTACACGCAAGAAGAAATTTTTCATACGTTTAACTATTTTTATCAGAACCGCAAGCAGATCGTTATTTCCGGGGATCGCCCACCGCAGGCGCTGCCGCAACTACACGATCGGTTGCAAAGCCGATTTCAACAGGGTCTCATCGTCGATGTAAAAGCTCCCAACTTTGAAACGCGCATGGCGATCTTAAAGACCAAGGCGCAAGAGTCGGCTATCCCCATCGGTACCGATGTGCTGAAATACTTAGCGACGCGCTTCACGACGCAAGTGCGCCCGATGGAAGCGGCGCTCACTATTCTGCAATTTACCGCCGAACACGAGCAGCGCCCGATTGATTTGCAGATGGCAAAAATATCGCTGAAGGCGCTACCGCAAGAAAACGGCATTCAACAAATTACCATCGAAGACATTTTGCGCGTTGTCTCACGCACGTTGCACGTCGACGAACAACTGATTGTCGGCGCCAACCGCACCGAACAAGTCGCCCTAGCGCGACACGTCTGCATGTATCTTGCTAAAAGTCTTATCCAAGGGGCGACGCTCAGTTATATCGCCGGGGCATTCGGCAAACGCGATCACACCACCGTATTGCACGCAGACCAAAAAATTCGCGAGCTAATCGATAGCGACGCCGCGCTGCAAATGCAAATCGAAGAGATGATCGAAGAGCTTAAATTTTAAGGAGTTACATCGACATCGTCGTCGAGCGTCAGTTCTTCGTTTTTGGCCACCGGTTGAGTACGCTTCGGCAGCGGTGCAGCGTTATCTAACGTCGCATCGGCAACGCCGCCTAAAATATCTTCATCGTCGTCATCGTCACCGCCGTCGTCGCTATCGACGATGCTCTGCGCACCCATTGTATCGCCGAGCATGCGCCGCGCTTCCATTTCCCAATCGCGGGCGATTTGTGCATATTTACCGTTCGGATAGTGACTCGACGCAAACGCGAACACGCGGCGCGCGCGGTCGAATCGGTTATTCAAGTAATACGCTTCGCCTTTTTTGATGTACGCGGCTTCGTCGCGCTCCAAAAATTTATTGCTCACCGCTTTATTCAAATAATGCACGGCGTTGCGGTAGTCTTTGAGCTTCAAATACGAAATCCCGATATAATAGAGCGCATCTTCGGATTCGACCTGGCTCGAATTTGCCGCTGCGTTCAAGAGCGCAATCGCACGCCGATAATCGCCGCGCGCAAACGCTTGTATACCCGCCGCATTATCGAAGTTCTGCGCTTTTTCTGTAGCTGCGGCCGGTTGCGATTGCGGCGCTTCTTTCTTGTCTAAAATACCGTGCAGCGCAACCGAGTTTTGGTAATCGGCGTCGCCATAGCCCAATGCGGCGCGCACTTCGCGGTTCTCCGGATTTTCCGCGAGTGCATTTTCAAAATTGCGTTTGGCGTCTTTCGCGTAACCCTTGCGCAAATAATATTTGCCGATTTCAAGATAAATTTCAGAACGTAGGGTTTTGTCGCCCGTAGTGTTCAAAAGTTGTAGTAATTGATTCATCCCCTCGTCGGAGTAATTGCGTAATATTTGTAATTTTGCAATTTTGAATTTTGCCCGCGCTCTGAGTTCGTCGGTAATCGGCATCTCGAGGAGCCTTTTATACTTACCGAGCGCGACATCGCGCATGCCGAGGCGCTCGTACGCTTCGGCTAAAAAGTAGCGCGCCTCGCGCGCGTGCACGCTATCGGGCGCCTGTGCGACGACGGCAGTCAAATCGTCGATACCTTTGCGTAGCCCGTCTTCGTCGAACCGTTCGAGCTGCAACTTGCCCTGCGCTAAACGTACACGCACGGCTTTGTCGCCCGATACATATTCTTTTTCGATGAAGAAGACTCCCGCACCGATCGTAAAAACAATCGCGCCGAGCCATATTACCATACTTCGCATATTACCTCAAATTCTCCGCTGTTCGTTCGAGCCAAAATTCGGCGTTGCGCCGATAATATTTGCGCGTGAGCGGATGCTCGAAATATTTCGCCGCACGATCGTATTGTTCTAACCGATAGCGTGCTAATCCCGTATAAAATAAAGCCTTCGCGCGCACACGCGGTGAGCTATTGCGCAAAAAAGGTTTCAACGCGCGAACGCTACCGCGATAATCCCCCTTAAGATACGTACGGCGAATTGCGGAGTTTATCCCCCGATTGTCGTCGCGAGGCGGCGGCGCTTGGTCGCTGTCGATCTCGATCGTTTCGCGATCGATTTCTTGCGTGGCGAAATTCGGTCGTGCAACGGCAGCGCCATCGAGCATCGCTGGCGTCTGTGTGCGATTGGCGCCCTCCGGTGCGCTCGATTGAAACGCAATCGGCCCGACAGAGTTACGCGCGGGAGTAAAACTTGCGGGTTCTAACCCACGAATCGACTCCATAAAGACCGCGTAATAATATACGCCGCGCATGGGGGGGATATCTTCGTAAAGATTGATATCGCCCGTCAGTTTTGCAACGAGCGTACCGCGCGAAATATCGTTCAGAACGCGCGGCTCATCGGTAAAACGGTATACTTGAATCCGCTTGTCCATCGTGCGGCCGCTAACGATATGCCACGTTAGAATAATATTTTTTTCACGCGCATATGCCGCAATATCGGCAAACGAGCCGTCGCTGGGCTGCTTGAAGACTTGCGGCATTACCTCGGGCACCACCGTCTGCGGTCGTTGCGGTACAACCGGCGCCACCGGCACTTCGGCGGGCTGTAGCGTGCGACCCGGCGCATCGGGGCTCAAATATTGCGCCGCCAGCGGCGTGCATAGATAAAAGACCACTCCCAATTGTTGAAGAGACATAAGAAAATATTTTCCCATGAGTAAACGTAGCGGTCGACAACACCCCATCAGTTCAATTTCGACAAAACTAGGGGGTGAAATGAAGTGCGATTGCGATTTTTCAGCGCGCTTGTCGCGTTAAGAGCCATTTTGAGTTTGCTTAAATAAGAATGAAAATCATTAGCTTTAACGTCAACGGCATTCGCGCCATAGAAAAAAAGGGCGAACTCGCAAAGTTGATTGCACACGAAAAGCCCGACTTACTTTTCTTACAAGAAATCAAAGCCAAAGCCGATCAATTGAGCGACGCTCTCTTAAAACCCGCAGGCTACGACGCGCATTACCATAGCGCAGAAAAGCCGGGCTATTCGGGCACCGGAGTTTTTCTTAAAAAATCACTCTTTCAGAATATAGAAATTTTACGCGGCATGCCGAAATGGAACGACCACGAAGGTAGAATTCTGGGCGTCAAAGCGGGCGATCTCATCGTTTTCGGAAATTATTTTCCGAACGGGGGTAAATCCGCCGAAGCGTGGAAAGAGAAGTTAAAATTCTACGACCACTTTCATAACTACATCGCCGAACTGCGTAAGAAGAAACACCGAATTATTTTTACCGGCGATTTGAACGTCGCGCATGCGCCGATCGATTTGGCGCGCCCGAAAGAAAACGAAAAGTCGATCGGCTTTCTACCCGAAGAACGAGCGTGGGTCGACCGTCTCGTCGCCGACGATTGGGTCGATGTTTTCAGAAAAAAATTTCCCGAAACGGTAAGCTATACGTGGTGGCAGATGCAATCGCGCGCGCGCGAGCGAAATATCGGTTGGAGAATCGATTACTTCATCGTCGACAAATCGCTTTACGGCGCCGTCAAAGACGTGCGTCACCTCAACGACCAGTTAGGCTCGGACCACTGCCCGATCGTACTCGACATAAAAATTTAAGGATTTATCATGAATTCGAAAAAATCGTTTGGTGCGCTAGCACTCCCCGGCTATCGTTATTTTTTAGTGACGTTCATGCTGACGATGATGGCCGACAACATCGAACACGTTATCAGCTATTTTGTTATTTTTCAGAAATTTCACTCGTCGGCTCTGGCTGGCTTTGCCGTCATCTCGCACTGGCTACCGTTTCTCTTATTCTCGATTCCCGTCGGAGCGCTCAACGACCGTTTCGATTCGCGGCGCCTTATTCAAGCGGGTGGCACGCTCTTCGCGTTGGTCTCCGCCGCTTGGGGGTATTTCTTTTTTACCGGTACGATTCAAATGTACCAAGCGATGATCTTGCTCGTGCTGCACGGTTGCGCCGGCGTCTTATGGATGACTTCGAGCCAAGTTTTGCTCTACGACATCGTGGGACATGAGATGCTGCCGAGCGCGGTGCGTCTCATGGCGACGGTGCGCTATCTTGCGGTTTTCGTCGGCCCCGGCATCGGTAGTCTACTCATGCTCACACTCGGAGCCAACTACGGCATTTTGGTGAACACAATTTTTTATTTGCCGCTCTTAGTGTGGCTGATGCGCGCGCCGTTTGGCCGCTATTACCGTAAAGCGAGCGAGGCACCCAAGCGCGCCGTACGCGGATTGCAAGATATGCTAGCGACAATTACCGATGTACGAAAAATACCAATTTTGACGACGATGATGCTCGTCGCGGGTGCCGCATCGTTTTTCGTCGGCAATAGCTACCAAGCGCAAATGCCCGAATTCGCCGCCGATCTCGGCCAAAAAGATCCCGGCACTGCGTACTCTGTGCTCTTGGCAGCCGACGCTGCCGGTGCACTCATCGCCGGTTTCTTACTCGAGGCGCGCGGCGGCATTTTTGCGTTGCAGCCAGGTAGCGTAATCGTTCTCGCAATTTGTTGGGGCGTGTCGCTTCTGGGTTTTGCACTCATGCGCACGTATATATCGTCGATCGCGCTCTTATTCGCCGCAGGTTTTTTCGAACTTTCGTTTAGTAGCATGGCGCAAACGCTCGTACAATTAAATGCGCCCGATGCGATTCGCGGGCGCGTCTTAGGCCTCTACAACGTCGCTGGCTCGGGCTTAAGGCTCTTTAGCGGCATCACCGTGGGCTTGGTCGGCAGCGCAATCACGATACACTCTTCGCTCGCATTTGCGACGGGCTGTTTTTTAGCGTTTTCGATAATTTTAGGGTGGAGAATCTATCGGCGCAATGCATCAACGTGAAAGATTTAATAACAGAAATGCGGCGCCTAAAAATACGCCGAATGGAATTTCCGTTTCAGACGGCGCATAGATGAGCAAAGAACGCCTTCTCAGAAGATAGAAAATAATCGCGAACGCGGCGGCGACACCCGGCAAGAAAATTGTCAACGGATGTCCTAATAAGAAGCCTAAAGCGAGTACTAGCCGTACATCCGCCAGCCCCATTTTATACCCCGACGCAATACGCAATAGATGAAAAAGAAAATACCACAAGAATGCGACGGATAGATCTAAACCAAAATCAAAATTATCGAAACGATACCAATGCGGATGCCGAATACAAAGCAATGCGAAAAGACCCAAAACCAAAAGCGCAAAAATCGCTTCGGTCGGAATCAGCAGCATGCGGTAATCGATCGCGATCACAACCCACAGCGCCGTATACGTTAACAGCGTGAGCGTGAAGTAGAGTGGCGACGGTTCGTGTTGCGCAAACGCGACGCCGTAGACAAGCGCGCACGCCTCTAAAAGCGGAAACCGCCAAGAAAGCAGACGCGAACAATGCGCGCAACGGCGGCGCAGAATAAAAAAACCCGCGATCGGAATAAGACCGTACCACGGTACTTTCACCTCGCAGAATTCGCAGCGCGAAGACGCGCCAAAAACAAACTTCAGTTTATCTTTGACTTCTTTTCGGCGCGGCGAATACCATGCGGTATAGATGCGCCATGCGAGCGCGTCGCTAAACGAATGCCAAACTGCAAAAAGCGCTCCAGACATTATGGCGAAAAGAATTGGCATCGCTATAATACGCTCTGCATTTCAATTAGCGCGAGTGACCAAATATTTTTGTAAGTATTCGGTAATATCTTTGATATTGCGATCGACCATGTGGCGAAACTCCGACGGAATTTGCTGCTCGCGAATAACACGATAATAGTTGAGTGCGCGGGTAATCTGTTTACGTTTGATAAATTGATGCGCTTTGACGAGCATCGGTTTATACTTGTAGTAAGCGTATTCGAAAATACCGTTATCTTTTGCAAGGCGATATGCATGCGGTATTTTTGTGAAATCGTACGTCAGCGTTAAGAACGGCGTATCTTCTTGATCGGGGGTCTTGAGTTCGAGGACGCCGCGAATTTCTTGTACTTTGTTTTCTTCTTCTTTTTCTTCGCCGCCGCCCTCGTCGCCTTCGCCTGCTCCCATCGACTCGGCCATCGGCTGTCCGTCGGGGCCCATCTGCGGTAACTCGGGCTTCTCCATGACCCCGTCGGCGTTGTCGGCGGTCTCTTTGGCAGCACCTTTTGCCGCTTGCGGTGTGCTCTCTTCAGGCGCAGTATTGCCGTCTTCTGCGAGCGGCGGCGGTGCGGTATTCTCCGCCGCCGCGTCTCTGCGGTCGCTGCCCGATCGGCGCTCGACGGCGGCCGCGCCGCGCGTGTCTTCGCCCCCTTTACGACGGTCTTCACCGGCGCGCTGGTCGGCGTCGCCACCGACCTCTTGCTCGGTAGCTGCGCCAGTCTCTTCGGCGTCTGCGCTTGCCGCGCTACCTGCTTCGGCGTCTTGGTCGTCTTGGCCGTCTGCGCCGACATCTTCCCTATCTTTTAACTTTCCCTCGGCGGCGGCATCGTCTTTTTTTTCTTTGCCGAGAGTTTTTATGAATTCTTTTTGTTGTTCAAAAATTGCCTTCGCAATTTCAAAGAAGCCTTTATCTAAGTTGATCGAAATATTTTTCGCCTCGACCGGCATCTCGGCGATGTTGAGCTGCGGCGGTTTGAAATCTTGCCACGGGTTGCGTTGGTTAAGCCACGGCGGTACCGGCATGAAATTACCCCAATCGTGCGATTTGCGGTAATTATCGAGCGCAGCAAGATTTTCGCGAATTTTACGCTTCGCTTCTGCGTCGACGATCTTTTTGAGCAAACTCTCGTAGATAATGCGCGTCAGTTGCAACTCGCCTTCGGCGATGAAGAGCTCGGCGTTCTCCAGATTCTTGGTGAAGTGCGAAAGCTCGCCGTCGGGGGGAGCAATCTCTGCGGCGAGATGCGGCAATCGAAAAGGGCCCGGCACCACAGAAAGGGAACCGTCGGCGTTGAGTTTAACGTCGCGCGCCGGTAAATCGAGCGGCAACGCCTTCGGCCAAAACACGTCTTGCGGCTTTTCTTCGGCGATTTGCTGTAACGCGAAGCCGCGCGCCGGTGCCGCTTCTTCGGCAAGTGGAACATGGTGACTGACGAGCGGCGGCGCGGCGGTCGTATAGGTCGACGTTACGGTAGGGTGCGCCCTTTCGTGTAAAATTTGGCCACGGTCGAGTTGTCCCGTAAGGTCCTTTAAATTTTCGGTAATGCGCTCCATCGTTTGCGCAAATTCTGAAAGACCCGACTGTGGCGAAGCTGTCTCGACAACAGGTGAAGCTTGCGGCGGTGCAACGACAGTCGGTTCTAACGGCGCTGCGTGCGATTCTTCGCCAAAGGTGACGGCGCTTTCAAGGCCATCTTCGCTATGGTTCCACCACGGAAAAAAATTGCGTTGTAACAATTCATCGTCTTCGATCGCCTGCCTATGTTCGTCAGCAATCCGCGCCCGATGGCTCTCGTCTTTTGCGCTCGACCCCGATGTATCGCCATGCGTCGAATGACTGTCTGCCGAACCGCTGCCACCGCCGCCGCCACCCATCTTTTTGAGGAGAGCCGCTGCGCGCGCTCTAAGGCTCGATTTCTCGCGCGGCGGTTTTTGGGGTGCTCTCTCGCGCTGATCTACGGCACCCGTCAAAAAACGGCGCGCACGATCGCGCAACGACAGCTTGGGGGGAGCAACAGGATTTTTGCTTAACGCCTCGAGGCGCGCGTATTGCGATTCGAGATCGACCTTATCGGCGAGCGGTTGCGCGCGCTCGGTAAATGTGCGCCCCAACCACCCCACCGACACTTTTTCGGTCGGTGCCGGGGGCGATGTCTGGCGTTCGGCACCCGTTTTCTTTAACGATTTTGCGAGCAACCCCACAACTATTTATCGGCCAAAAGCGACGGCAAACTTGCGTCAGCCCTTGAGTTGATTTTCCAAGAGGCGAATACGCGCCCGCACCTTATCGGTCGTCAGACCTTCTTGTTTTAACATTTGCTCGTAGCGCGTCTTGTATTGCTCCGCATCTTGTTTTTTCGCCAGCTTTTCGCTCGTCACCCATAAGAAATACACGACATCGAGATCTTTATTGTTGAATGTGCGCGCCTGTTCAAAATTATCGAATGCCTGTTGATAATCTTTAAGGCCGCCAAAATAGATTTGACCGATGAGCGAATACGCGCTGGCATTGCGCGCATCGGCGCTCAGCGCTTTTTGTACGGCTTCTAGCCCCTTCTTGTAGTCGTGGCGATAGTAATAATACTTGCCCAACTCTTCGAGTCCGACGGCAAAATTGGGATTTTGCTCGTAAACCTTCTTAAACCATTTATCGGCTTCATTTAAGAAATCTTCGTTACCCTTGCCGTTATCGCCGATCGTTTGCTCGTAGCGCCTGAGGTTAACGACCGCCATATTGAACTGTGCGTTAATATACGTCTTATCGATTTCTAACGCCTTCAAATAAAACGATTCGGCTTCGACGAGATTTTGCTCGCCCAATAAGACGACATTACCGAGTTCTTTATATGCCTCGGCGGTTTGTTTTTTTTCTAACGCAGAAAATAGTCGCTGCCGCGCGATTTTATAATTGCTCGCCTTGCGCGCGTCGACCGCTTCTTGCATGAGTTCGTCGTAGCCTTTGCTACAGTGGAGCGCAGCTATCGCTAAGGCTACGCCGATTAAGAATCGCTTCATAAGCACCGGCGCTATTTACCGTACCGTAGTCAACAATAATGTGGGAATGAACTATTCTTATTCAGCTTGAACCGATTTCACCCTTGGCGGCGGTGGTAACTTCTTACGCGCCACGTTCAGCTTTTGCGGTAGTGTCGCTGCGGTCGCGCGTTTGGCACGCGGCTGGCGTACATCGACGCGGTAATAATATTCGCCAGGCTTAAGCTTGATCGTCAAACTACCCTGCCCCTTCACTTCTTGTGTCGCAACGCGCTCGGAAAATTCTCTGTCGCGTGCCACGCGGACGCGATAAATATCTTTTTTACTCACCGGGTTCCAGCTGACTTTTACTCTGCCGGTGGCCGCGTCGGGTTCGATGACCACGTTCGCCGGCGCGCGCGCCGTAATGCGCTGTGCCCGTAGCGCATCGGTTTTGGGTTTGGCGGGCGTGCCATGCGTCGCTTGTGTCTGCGCTTGCGCCTCGCCAACGGTGGAGTTATTTTCGGTCAGCAATTCTCCCTTGTCGGACACGACAAAAGAAGATTGTAATGCACGGTTCTTATCGTCTTTGGGAATCACGCGCCAATAGTATGTTCCCGGTTTCAAGTTTTGCGCAGATAATTCTTGCGATTTACCGTCGCTCGTTTTCAATATTTTGGAAAAATTTGCATCCGCCGCAAGCTCGGCCTTCGTCGGCGTTTTACTACGCCAACGCAACGCCAAATTTTCTGCCTTATTCGCCGGCACAACCTCGCCGGACTGCGGCGCGATGAGTGCAAACGCCGTCGCCGGTCTTACACGAAAAGTACCGACGGGCGAATAAATTTTTTGCCCTTTGTCGATGCAACTCGCGCGCCACTGGTACGTGCCATCTTCGAGGCGCTCGTTGCGCATACCCTTTTCAATTTTTATTTCGCGGCGATTGCGCCCGTTGGCCAATTCTAAAGAACAATCTTTCGAGTCTGTCGGGGCGTCGATGCCGAAATTCACCGCTTGCTCTGCGTCTTCTAAAATAACGCCTTGCTCGGGAGCTTTCAGCTTAATCAAAGTTTTTTCTTTCGTGAAGCCCGTTGCGTTCGCTTGGCCAATTTCTCCGGCCGCGACTTGCGATTCGTTGTTACCGTTTTTGAGCGTCGCTTTCCCTTCTTTGACATCGACGGTCAAATTCTTGCCATCAGCGCGAATTTGCGCGTCGGCGGCGTTCAAATCGATCTTTGTACCGTCGGGCGCGCTAATCGTACCACTCTTCGAATCGCGCGTATCGGCGCGAATCGAACCATCGCGCAATGTGAGGCCTACGCCATCGCGCGTCTCGTCGATTTCAACCATTGTTTCGGGATCGAGATCGACTTTCATTCCGCCTTTGAGTGTAATACGCGCGTCGGATTTATCTTTGGTCATCACCCAATCGTAGGCGTAGACGGGCGCTTTCGATTCGACGTCTTCCCAAAGCATGCGGTCGGAAAGTTTACGTTGCACTTGGTGGTATTTATAGGTTACTTCACCGACAGGTTTCGCATCGCCACGCACACCGAAGCGATTGGACCAGTGGCATTGCAATACATAGACTAAGAGCGCAATAATCAATAGCAAAATAACAGCAACTGTTTTATCGCGGCGACTGAGTTTCATGACTTTCCTTACTTACTCGTTTTTTTCTGCGGGTAAAGACCGGTATACTTGTGCAATTCCGCCAAATTTTTAGGAGCTTTCATATCGCCAGCTCTACCCAAGACTGCAAAGACGCGCTGCGCTTCTTCTTTGCCCTTTACTTTTACCTTATCGAGAGGCACACAATTAAATTTCTTCTTTACTAACTCGTAGGTGTCGCCAGAAATTAAAATATCGGTACCAAACGTTTTATTGAGACCTTCGAGGCGCGACGCCAGATTCACCGCATCACCGATGACGGTATACTCGAGGCGGTCGTTGCTACCGATTTGTCCCGCCAACACTTCGCCCGTGTTGAGCCCCATGCCGATGCGAATAATCGGCTTCGTGCGCGCGCCGCGCGTGGTATTAAATTTTGCGAGCGCCGCGCGCATTTCGAGCGTCGCCGAAACCGCATTCTCGACATCGTTCGCTTTTGCAACGGGCGCTCCCCAGACCGCCATAATCGCATCGCCGATAAACTTATCGACAACGCCGCCATAACGGTGCACGATCTCGACCATGAGTGTCATGTACTCGTTCAAAAAGCCGACAACTTCGGCCGGACTCAATTTTTCGGAAATCGAAGTAAACGAACGAATGTCGGAGAAAAAGACCGTCACCATTTTCGATTCGCCGCCGAGCGCTAAATCGCCGCGCATCACCATCTTCGCGACTTCTTCGTTGACGAATTTACCGAACGCGCCTTTTAGATGCTCGCGCTCTTTAAGACCCGCCGCCATTTCGTTAAAGGCATGCGTCAATTCGCCGGTCTCGTCGCGCGACGTTGTTTCGAGTTGTACGTCGTAGTTACCCGCGCGGATTGTCTGCGTGGCGCCGACCAGCCTCTTCAACGGGTCTGAAATCGTACGCGAATAGAAGTAAATAAAAAGTATCGCGATGAAAATAATCAGTAACGCGATAATGATTGTCGTCATGCGAGCCCAGCGCACCCCTTCAAACGCGATGTCTTCGTTGACGGTTGTTATTACCGCCGCCCCGCCGATGGCGAGCTTACGAAAACTACCGTATTCGTTCGTATTGTTGAGACTGTAGCGCTGTACACCCGTCACGACGTTTTGCTGAAAACGCTTGAACGCAATTTCGACAGCCGGATGCGTCGCCATATCTTGATATGCCTTAAAATGCCGATTGTCCGAGTGCGCGACCAAGCGCTTTTCTGCGTCGACGAGCATCGCGCTATAGAGCGACGACGACGCGCCTTTCGATTTTACCGCGGCAAAAAGCCCCGATAGCGCATCGCCGTTTAAGATCGCCGCAATCGCGTGCGCCCCGCCTTTTTCGTTAAAGGGTACGAGATAGAGCCAGACGTTTTGGCGCGGCAGCGATAGCGCGCGAATCACCGAGTGGCCTAAGCGTAGCTCTTGCGCATCTTTATTCGAAAATTTCAGCAATGCTTGCAACGACTCCGCTTTCAAACCCAATTTTTCTAACTTCGATTCTTTAAAATATGTCTTCGTAGCGCCGTCCTCTAATGAAGGATAGTCGGCCACCAAAAGAAAATCTGTCGAGTCCTTAAAATAGGCGTTCATCACCATTGCGCCTTTTCTTGAAAGAGCAACGAGCAAGCGCAACTCTTCGGCTTCGTTGCGCATCTCTGATTCGACTTTATCGGAGAGCATTTTAGCGTTGTTGCCGTTATTCATCTTTACCATCTCGGACATGTTCGATTGAAACATGTTGAGCGAGATGCCGGTAAAAAGCAAAAGACTCGTCAAAATAATGAGCGAGATGATCGCAATGAGCTTCGCGCGAATTGTCGTAAACAGCGACTGGTAAAAATTACGCAGTTTTTGTAGCATATAATCTCACTTCGCTAAATGCGCGACAAAATCTTGCCTGAATTTTTTCACGATCGGCGTTATCGCCATAATCACCGCGTCGGAGAACGGGCAGATCGTTGTGCCATTACCCATGTTCGCAGTGAACGCCAAAATCGTTTCGAGATCTTGCGCATCGGCGTGCTGGTCGCGCACACGGTGCATGACGTCGGCAACCCACTTTGAACCTTCGCGGCACGGCGTACACTGACCGCACGTCTCGTGCCCGTAGAAATGCGCGACGCGGTAGGTGAGCTCGACCATGTCGGTCGTGTCGTCTAAGACCATAAGACCGCCCGAGCCCAAAAACGTACCGACGGCCGCCAAGCCTTCGTAGTCGAGAACCGCTTTTTCAACTTCAGCGGGCGTCAAAATCGGCGTTGAACTGCCCCCCGGTATCACGGCCTTAAGACTACGCCCCGGTCGTAATCCCCCCGCGATTTGAATAACTTCAGGTAAAGGTAAACCCAGGGGGATTTCATAAATACCTGGATTTTGCACGTGCCCAGAAATGGAAAAGACTTTTGTGCCGCCCGATTTTTCGTTACCCTTACAGAGTTTACCATACGCTTCGGCGCCGAGACGAAAAACTGCGGGTACCGTCGCGAACGTCTCGACGTTATTGACGACCGTGGGCGATGCGTAGAGACCTTTGAACGCCGGAAAAGGCGGCTTGAGGCGCGGGTGGCCGCGTTTGCCTTCGAGACTCTCTAAGAGCGCGGTTTCTTCGCCACAGATATATGCGCCCGCACCGCGGTACGTCGCGAGATGAAATTTTCGACCAGTGCCTAAAATATTATCGCCCAAATAGCCCGCCGCATACGCTTCAGAGAGCGCCGACTCTAAACGCTCCCAACCCAAGTAAAATTCGCCGCGCACATAGATATAGCCCTGTTCGCTATTTAACGCGAGCCCCGCAATAATCATACCCTCGATAATCGAATGCGGAATTTCTTCGATCATGAAGCGGTCTTTGAAAGTACCGGGTTCGGATTCGTCGGCGTTGCAGACGACATACTTGGGACCCGGATTATCTTTCGGCACGAACGACCATTTCATGCCCGTCGCAAACCCGGCGCCGCCGCGCCCGCGCAGATTGGATTTTTTCACCTCGTCGATAATTGCGTTGGGGTTCCACTTTTCACGCTCGGTGACCATGAGCCGCTTGAGTTGCGCATAGCCGCCCTCGCCTTCGTAGACTTTGAGCGTGTGCGAGTTTTCTTTATGAAAGTAACTGAGAACAACGCGCTGCTCTTTCGGGTGCGGCGCGCGAGTTTTCGCGGGATGCATTACGTGTTCATGCGTTAAACCGTTAAACGGGTGTAAATCGATTTTACAACGAGCGTCGCTCTGCAAATTCTGCTCTGTGGCTCAACTAGCACCGGCGAATAGGCGTCCCTATCGCCCCAACGTCGGCATCGTCGTCTTCAACCGCGAAGGGCTAACGCTCGTCGGCGAGCGCTTAGATAACCGCGGCGCATGGCAATACCCGCAAGGCGGGGTCGATGCGGGCGAAAACTTCGATGCAGCCGTGCGGCGCGAACTCGCAGAAGAAACGGGAATCCATCTGCACATCGAACAAAAAAATACGAACAGCGAACAATCCCCCCACGATGCCGAATTACTTTTTACCGCGCCCGAATTTTTATACTATGATTTTCCCCCCGACCTCGTGATACCCGGCATGACCGATCGCTATTGCGGGCAACAGCAGCGCTGGCATCTCGCGTACTGGGACGAACCGGCGACGCATGCGAATCTCAAAACACACACGCAAGAATTTGCGAGCGTGCGTTTCATGCCGATGGCTTTAGTGACAGAACAAATCGTGCCGTTCAAACGCGCGATTTACGCCGAGCTCGAACGGTTGTTTCTACCGAAGATGCGCCAATATCTCGATCTTCGGCACGATACTCGCGTTCGCGATAGCGATTGATGAATTCGAGATTCTGCAAAAACCGATGCACGGGGCGAAAAACAATGAGCACGAGCGCTGCGACGATCGAAAGCGCGACGCCCGTATAGATATAACCGAAACCGATCGTAACGCCGATTGCGGCCGTCGTATAAATCGTCGCCGCCGTCGTGATGCCGTGGACGCGATCGCCTTCGTGTAAGATTACCCCGGCGCCGATAAAGCCGATGCCGGTAACGATCTGCGCGGCGATGCGCGAAGGGTCGCCGCCGTACGTTTGCGCAACGACGACCGAAGATACCGCAAAGAGCGTCGTGCCGAGCATCACGAGCATCGTCGTGCGCATGCCCACGGCACGCCGAAAAATTTCGCCTTCGATGCCGATGACGATGCCCGCAATGAGTGCAGCCCCGAGACGCGGGCCGTACGCATGAAACGTATGCACGAATGTCGCGAAGTCTTCGTTCATAACCAAAGCGCTCCGACGAATTCGCGAATACGGGCCAAGCCTTTCTCGATCTGCGCTTCGCTCGTCGCATAACTAATGCGAAAGCCATTCTCATAGCCGAACGCCGAACCGGGCACGACCGCCACCAGTTTCTCATTGAGCAATCCTGCGCTAAAAATTTTACCCGTGTCGCTTTCGCCCGTACGCTTGGCGAGGTCTGCCCACCCGGGCGCGGCTTTGAGCCCCGCGATGTCGGGAAAAAGATAGAACGCGCCCTGCGGCTTGAATAGCTTGAAGCCTTTGATGTCGGCAAGCAGCGAGTATGCCAAATCGCGGCGCTTCTCGAACACGACGCGCATTTGTTCGACAACCTGCTGGTCGCCGTTCAACGCAGCAACCGCACCCTTCTGCGAAAAACTCGTCGCGTTCGAGGTCGACTGCCCTTGCAGCATATCCATCGCCGCGATAATTTCTTTCGGCCCCGCCGCATAGCCCAAGCGCCAGCCAGTCATCGCGTACGCTTTCGAAAGCCCGTTCACGACGACGGTGCGCGCCGCAAGTTTTGCAGACGCCGTCGCAATGTTGAGAATCTCGATGCCATAGCTCAATTTTTCGTAGATGTCATCGGTCACAATCAACAAGTTCGGAAATTTTTCGAACACCGCCGCAATCGCGCGAATTTCGTCGGGCGTATACGCGGCTCCCGTCGGGTTCGACGGCGAGTTCAGAATAAAAACGCGCGTCGTGGGAGTGATATGTTTTGCGATTTCTTGCGCCGTAGCTTTGAAGCCGCTCTCGACGCTTGTGTGAATGAGTTTCATCGTGCCGCCCGCGAGACGCACAATATCTTTATAACTCACCCAATAGGGCGCGGGACACACGACTTCGTCGCCGTCGTTCAAGACCGCCATGAAAAAGTTGTAGAGCACTTGTTTTCCGCCCGTACCGACGATGATTTGGTTCGCTTTGTAATCCAACGCATTGTCGCGCTTGAGTTTCGCAACAATCGCCTGCTTCAGATCGGGAATTCCCGATACGGCGGTATATTTGGTAAAACCGCTTTTCAGCGCTGCAATCGCCGCTTCTTTAATAGGGTCGGGAGTATCGAAGTCGGGTTCGCCGGCACCGAAGCCGACAATATCTTTGCCCTCTGCTTTGAGTTCATTCGCGCGCGTTGAGATTGCGAGCGTGGGCGATGGTTCGATGAGGTCGAGGCGACGGGCGAGCTGCATAACTCCGCAACGGGCAAGCACCACAGGGCGACAATCGAAGTCTATATTTAGGCGAAAGCATGAATGCGGCGCATCAAAAGCCAATTTGAGCGCTGTCTTTCATCGATTTATTGTCCATACAGCTATGGAATTCCATAGCTATGCCCTGGTTTTCCATAGCTATGCCGTGGTTTTCCATAGCCGCGCTACGGATTTCCACAGCGCCCCTTTTTGCCGGGGTGAATCCAGATGGTAGTTACTCCGAAGTGACCCTAACCTGAAAAGTAGGCAACCGTTTAAGTGCCCCTTAAAGTCGGGAGGGACATGATGGGAAAGAAAAGATATTCGGAAGAATTTAAAAAACAGGCAATCGACCTGATGATCGAAGGCGGCAAAACAGCGGCAAAATGAGTGCCGAAGAGCAGTAAGAAATTCTACGCCGCGAGAATGCAGAGCTGCGCATGGATGATGAAATCCTAAAAAAGTTTGCTGCCATTCTGTCAAAAGAGAAGAAATGAAGGCGTTTATGTTCAAGAATCGCCTCTCATTCCCACTCGACAGAATGGCCCGCACTCTTGGGTTTTCACGCGCTGCAATTTACAAAATGCGGAAACTGCAAAAAGCCCTGCAAATACAGGGTTCTTTGCGGCGCCGAAGAAAAATCCAAAC